>DASXUI010000180.1:0-1594 GCA_036504955.1 Armatimonadota bacterium | reverse complement strand
GGTCTTGCGGCGGGGAGCCTGAGCCTACCATGGCTCCCTGGCGCAAGGATGAGCACCTGCTGCACCAGATCGCGACGCTCCTGGCGGACCCCCAGCACGACGGCCACCCGATGAAGACGGCGCTGAGTCTCCTGTACCAGCGCTTCTTGGAGGAGACGTCTCAGATCGAGCGGTTGGCCGAGCTGGCGGACGCCTATCAGGCGGCACAACTCGAGGCCAGCGAGGAGGCCTCGGAGCGCTATCGCCGGCAGGTGAGCCGCCTCCAGAAGGTGATCCGCATCTCCGACCAATACCAACAGGCGATGCGGGCGGAGAACGCGACTCTGGCGGTGACCGCCGCCTGTGACGCCCTGACTGAGCTGCCCAACCGCCGGTTCATGTCCGAGCGGCTGGCGGCGGAGGAGGCGCGCGCGCTGCGCTTCGACAAGCCCTTCTCGCTTGCGCTCGTCGATGTGGACAACTTCAAGGGGATCAACGACCGCCACGGGCACGGGGTGGGAGACGCCGCTCTGCTGCAGACAGCGCGCTCGCTCTGCGCGGCGCTCCGAGCCTACGACATCTGCGGCCGTTGGGGGGGCGACGAGTTTCTGGTGCTCATGCCTGAGACCCCTGGACCCGATGCCCTGGGAATCGCGCTGCGGCTGTGCCAGTCGGTCTCGTCGCCCCAGGAGTCGGAGCTCCCGAGGTCCATCCGCCTTTCCGTCAGCGTCGGCGTCTCTGAGTGCGGCCCACACTCGGCCCCGGAGGAGGCGCTGGCGGAGGCAGATAGGGCCCTCTACCAGGCCAAGGCCGCCGGGCGCAACCAGGCGATTCTGGCAGGATAGCGGACCCTTGGTGGCACCTTTGGACGAGGGCGCGCGTGGCGAAGCGAGTCGGGGGTGAGGGGGAGATGGCGCCTGCAGACGCCGAGGCTGGCGGGCGCCTTAGTTCCGGGCGAAGCGGGTGTGCTGCTCTGGAATCCGCCCGGCCTCCGAGGCCGGCCAGAGGATGAAGGCATCCTTGCCGAAGATGCGGTCCATTGCCACCGGGCCGAAGTGGCGGCTGTCCGTGCTGTTACCCCGGTTGTCTCCCATCACGAAGAACTGCCCCGGTCCCAACTTCACCTTCGGCAGGTCGGGTTGGTCCTCGGCTGGGTCCGCGTAGGGTTCCTCGATGCGAAGGCCGTTGAGGTAGGTGGTTCCGTGGCGGATCTCCACCGTGTCTCGAGGCAGTCCCACGATGCGCTTCACGTAGTCGAAGCGGCGCTCCGTGGGGGCTCGGAAGACGATGATGTCGCCGCGCTGAGGGGCGTGCATGTGGTAGGAGAGCAGGTTCACGAGGGTGAGCTGCCCATCTCGCAGGGTGGGGCTCATACTCTCACCCTGAACCTGGGAGACGCGGAACACGAAGGTGACCAGGATCAGGGTGATCACCACCGCCACGATGCCGGCGTCCGCCAGGTCCACGATCTTCTTGCGGACCTTGTCCTGACGAAACTGAACCCAGGTGAGGGCGAGCCGCAGGCCCAGCAGGAGGCTGCCCACTCCCAGCAGCTTGATGTGGATGGTCTCCAATGCCGGCCCTCGATCGGCGAACCGCCTTGCCACAGAGGCAC
>DASXUI010000179.1:0-17716 GCA_036504955.1 Armatimonadota bacterium | reverse complement strand
GGCCCCATGGGACCAAAGGCCACCTTCCGAGGTCCCGCCCTACTACCCTACGACCCGCCACTCAGAACCTTACCTGCAGCTTGGCGGAGCCCTTGTAGTCTGGGCGAGGGTGCTCGGTGGGGAGGCGCTTGGCGGTGCGCTCGCCCTCGAGGGCGAGGTTGAAGGAGCCGCCGAGGTTGTGGATGTAGCTCAGCGAGTAGTAGGCATCCTGCTGGGCGGCGAGGCCAATGGCTTCGGACATCCTGTAGGCGGCCTTAAGCTCCACGGAGGGCGCGAAGCGCATACCTAGGCCGAGCTCCGTCTTCACGGTCGAGCCCAGGGCGTACCGCTCCTCGAGGCCGTAGCTGCCGCTGAGGGTGACGAACCCCACCTGCGTCTGCAGCCCCAGGGAGCGCCGGATGGCCTGGTACACGGCCCCCGAGTCCTCGGGGTTCTCGAGGTAGGCTCCCGTAACCTGAAGCTGCTTCAGCGGCGAGAGGGTGACCTTGGCGTCCAGCGTGTCTAGCGCGCGGCCCGTGGTCTGGTCCCGCAGCTTGTACACACCCGACACCTTGGCGGCCGCGATCGGTGAGAGCTCCGCGCCGAGGCTGCGCGTGTACAGGCTGCCGTCCTGGCTGCCCTTCTGCTGGTACCCCGCGGTGAAGGCCATCGCCCTGGTGGGCTTCACCTCCACCTGCGCCTCCTCCGTCTGGCTCTGATTGGCGCCTGAGGCACTCTGGCTGTAGCCGGCCGTGATCCGCACGGGCTTCAGGGGCGCAAGCTCCACGCCCGCGTCGGCACTTGTCTCGGTCGAAGCGCCCACGTAGTGCGCTGTGTAGCCGCCCCGCACTTTGGCGATTGCCGTGCCCGCGGAGACCTTCACCTGAGCCTGCGTATCACCGGTGGTATCACCGGTGGTCTGAGTGCCGTCGTCGACGCTCTTCCGTGTGAAGCCGGCCTGCAGTTCCAGCTTCTTGAGGGAAGTGGATAGCTTCACCTGGGCCTGGCCTTCGCCGCGATCCAGGCCGGTCGCTCGGTCCCAGCTCTGCTTGCCGCTGTACCCGGCGGAGAGCTTCAGGGCAGACAGTGGCGTGGCGTCAACGGTGGCGTCGAAGCCCGTCTCGGCCCCCCCGCTGAAGGAGCGGGCGCTGACTCCGGCGTTCAGGTGAACGGCCTGTACCGGCGCGGCGTCTACCCTGGCTCCCAGCCCTGTCTCCGAGCCGCTCTCACCATCGGAGTGGGAGAGGTCCGCTTGGAGCTTGGTTGTGCCCCGCTGGGCCTCCAGCCGGGCGGTCTCGGCGGTCTGGCTGCCCTTCTGGTCCGAGCTGGTCTGCGTGAAGCCCGCCTGAACCTTCACCCCCTGAGCAGGCGCGGCCTGTACGCTGAGCTGATTGGTGGCAACGGTGTCGCCCGAGGCGCCGCTGGTGCTCTGGACCTGGCGTGAAGCCTGCAGAGTCAACGCGTCGGTCGGCTTATACTCGGCTCCCAGGCTCTGCACCGACTGCCGGGTGCCCTTGCCGTCATCCGTGGACCGAAGGCTGCTGGTGAACCCAAGGCTGGCGGACGCGCGATAGCTGCCCTGCAGGTTCAGTAGGCTCTGCCCCTGCTTCACTCCGAGGCCGTCGAGGGTCTGCATCTGGCCCCCGGCGGAGGCGAAGTCGGCCTGCAACTGGAGCCCACCTGTCTGGTATCCGGCCCCCAGCTTCATGCCGGTGCGGCTGCCGAAGCCGCCCTCCTGGGTACCTACCATGAGGAGGCTGGAGAGCTTCAGTCCCTGCCGTTGCGTCTCGCCTCCCAGGGCTACCGCCGAGATCGGCGTGTTGCCGACCGGGGTCGCCGACTGCTGGAAGAAGACGGTCGCCCGAAGCGATGAGGCATCACTATCCATCAGCCTCAGCACCGCAGTGCTTGGGCCTCCCTTGTTGGGCTTGGCGGTGACGGAGTCGATGTCGTACTCCACCACCATCTGGGGCTCGCCCTGAGGCGGCGAGGTAAGTGCCAGCAGGCCGGAGGAGTAGTCCAGCGTATAGTCGCGCCCACGGCGCAGGGCCGAGGTCCCCAGCGTGATGTGCTCGCTGATGGTGAGGATACCGCTCCAGCTTAGGACGTAGGGGCCGCGAACCGAGGGTCTCGCCAGGGTCTCTGTGACGCGCCGCACCTCCGCCCCGGCCCGCCCAGGCAGGCAGACGGAGGTGAAAAGGCACAGGCAGAGCATGGAGGCTCGGGCGATCGTGGTTACGCGGTAGGTGTGATGTGGAGGCACTTCAGATACCTGCTCCTGGTGAAGCGGCCGGCGGCGGAGCCGTCCTGCTACCTGGTTGGACACGCGCGGTAGGGCGAAGGTTACCGCTTCCATTGTAGGCCGCCACCGTGGCGCCCAGTAGCAGGCAGACGGCTGTCGTCACGCGGCCTTCGGCCTGAACCGCCATGGGCGCGTGCCTGGTTTGCCGCTCGCAAGCAGGCATGCTAAGATGAGCCGGCGCTGGGCGCCTTCCCAGGCTCCGCCCCCGGCAGCCGCGGGTGATCCCGGGCCACGCCGAAGCAAGCAATCACGAGCTAGTACACTGGAGGACTCCATGACCCTTGCGGATAGGGCACGCACGCTTCACCACTTGCTTCGGAGTCCTGGATGCGCGGCCGCCGTCGCTGCAGCCGTGGCCTTGCTCAGCCTGGCAACCCCCGCTGGGGCCTACCGCATCATCGATGTGCCCACAGGGCAGGTGCTGGGAGTTGGACAGCTTCGATTGGAGTACAAGCGTGTGGAGGACCAGGATCGCAATGCCTATCGGGCGGATGTGGGTCTGCCCTTCGGCATCGAGTTGCAGGCTTCCTACAGCAAGCTGGGGCGCGGCGAGGACCCCTCGATCGGCGCGCAGTGGAGCTTCCTGCGCGGCACCGCCCTCACGCCCGCCGTGTCGGTAGGGGTCCAGGACACCGGGCTCCACAGCCGGGGCTCCACCACCGCCTACGTTGTGGCTGGCATGGAGGTTGGAGGCGGCACCCCAGTGGTGCGGAAGTACCTCCCGCACCTCCGAGTCAACGCTGGCATCGGAACCGGCCTGCTGAGGGGAGTCTTCGCCGGGGCGCAGCTCAGCCTGTCCTCCTCCCTGCAAGTCTACGTAGAGCACGACAGCCGAAGCGTCAACGGCGGCGTCGCCTGGAGTCCCGCTCCGCGCGTCTCCCTCAAGCTGGAAGAGGTATGGGGCAAGCCCGCCTACGGAGTCGCCTTCAACGTAGGCCTCTAGGAGCAGAGGGGCAAGGGGATTCTGGGGACTGAGGGGGCTTAGGGGAAGTAGCCTCGGATGGGCGCCCTGGGTCCTTCCCCTAAGCCCCCTAAGCCCCCTCAGTCCCCTCAGTCCCCTCAGTCCCCTCAGTCCCCTCAGCCACCTGCCCTGTTTACCCGTGTGCCCAGCTCTGGCGATAGTGAGCATAGAAAGGTGGAGCTGCCGGCAGGACCAGGGGTCCCCGGAGCGCTCTCGGTAACCGACTCTGATGGATGAGCATACCTTAACCAAACTCGAGTACCCGCTGGTGTTGGAGCAGATCCGGGAGTTCGCGGCTTGCGGCCTGGGCCTCGCGGAGATCGACGCCCTCACGCCGAGCTCGAACGCCACGTGGATCACCGACGCCCTGAAGGAGGTCACGGAGGCCCGGTTTCTGAGCGACAGCCGCGGCCACATGCCTCTGGGCGGCATCCGGGACATCCGCCAGCTCATCGAAAAGGCAGCCGTCTCCGCCATGCTCCAGCCCAAGGACCTGCTTGAGGTTGCGGGCACCCTCATCTCCGGAAGGCGCCTCAAGGGGTTCCTCACAAAGGACGCCGAGAAGGTGCCGCGCCTGGCCGCATGGGCCCGCCAAATTGGTGAGTTCCCGAAGGTGGAGGAGGAGATCCGGCGCTGCATCGGCGACAAGGGCGAAGTGGTGGACAGCGCCAGCCCCCAGCTCGGCTCCATTAGGAGCCGGCTGCGCACCTTCCAGGGACGCATCTCGGAGAAGCTCCAGTCCATCCTGCGCACGCACAAGACCATGATTCAGGAGCCGGTCATCACGCTGCGCGATGACCGGTACTGTATCCCCGTGAAGGCGGAGCACCGGCGTGAGTTCGGCGGCCTGGTCCACGACCAGTCGTCGAGCGGTGCCACGGTCTTTATGGAGCCGCAGGTCGTCGTGGAGTTGGGCAACGAGCTGCGCGAGCTGATGATCAAGGAGCGCCATGAGATCGAGCGCATCCTGGCACAGATCTCCGCTCTGGTGGCCGCCCGCGCCTCCGACATCCAGACTACCGTGCACGCGCTGGGGCGCCTCGACATGGTCTCCGCGAAGGCCCGCTGGGCGGACTCGCGCCGCTGCGTGGAGCCGGAGCTGGACAGCAAGGGTTCCCTCGTGTTCTACGGCGCGCGGCATCCCCTGCTCCAGGGTGACGTAGTCCCCATAGACGTCCGCCTGGGCGGCGACTTCACCGCCCTGCTGATTACCGGCCCGAACACGGGCGGCAAGACTGTTACCCTCAAGACCGTTGGGCTTCTCACTCTTCTGGCTCAGTCGGGCCTCCACATCCCGGCGGACCCAGGCACCCGAGTGGCCATCTTCCGCAACGTCTTCGCGGACATCGGTGATGAGCAGAGCATCCAGCAGTCCCTTTCCACCTTCTCCTCCCATATCCGCCAGATCTCGCGGATCGTGACCGAGGCGAATAACCAGTCGCTCGTGCTGCTTGACGAGATCGGCGCGGGCACCGACCCCCAGGAGGGGGCCGCCCTCGCCAAGTCGATCCTGGCCTTCCTCATGGAACGCGGCGTCCGCATCATGGCTTCCACCCACTACGGGGAGCTCAAGGAGTTCGCGATGACGGCGCCCGGAGTCGAGAACGCCAGTGTGGAGTTCAACCACGAGACTCTGAGCCCGACCTACCGGCTCCTCGTTGGGGTGCCCGGCGCCAGTAACGCGCTGAACATCGCCAGCCGCCTCGGGCTGAACAAGAGCATCATCGATGGGGCCCGGAAGATGGTGGATCCAGACCGACGGTCGCTTGAGGAAGCCTACCTTAGGATGGAGGAGCGGCGGCTAGCGGCGGAGAAGGCGGAGAGCTCCGCCAGGCAGTCTCTGGCCGAGATCGAGAAGCTGAAACGGGAGTACCAGCGCGAGTACCAGGCCCTCCGCAACCGCAAGGAGGAGACGACCCGCAAGGCCTCCGAGCAGGCGCGGGATGTGGTGCGGCGCGCTCAGGACGAGGCCAAGCAGATCCTCTCGGATCTGCGCAGGGCCGGCCGCGAGGACCGGTCCACGGAGCAGGCCCGCCAGAGGCTCTCAAAGCTGAACGCGGCTGTAGCCTCCCAGATGGAGACGGTCGAGTCCCCCGTGCCCACGGTACGGGAGGACCTGGCGCCTAAGCCTCCCAAGGAGAGCCCGGCGCTCGACCAAGGCTACCAGGAGCTGGAGGTCGAACCGGAGGTCGGCGATGAGGTGATCGCGACCACCTTCGGCCGGCAGGGGGTGCTCCGGCGGCGCGAGGGCAAGGATGCCGAGGTCCAGTTCGGCGCAATGCGGATGACGGTGCCGGTCAGCACTCTCCGCAAGATCACGCGCACCGGACCCTCGCCTGCCCGTCGAGAGGCTCAGCGTATGGGCGCCATCTCCGTCGAGGCCGCTTCCACCGTACCCAGCGAGATCCACCTGCGCGGCATGCGGGCCGAGGAGGCCCTCGTGGCCGTGGACGAGTATCTAGATCAAGCTCGCCTCGCGGGTCTGCGCACGCTTCGCCTTGTGCACGGTAAGGGAACCGGAGCCCTTCGGAAGGTCCTGTGGTCCCACCTCAAGGACGACCCAAGCATCAAGTCCTTCGCGCACCCCCCAGAGGCGGAGGGGGGCGCCGGAGCCACCGTCGTGGAGTTCAAAGACTGACCGCCCCAGGGCGGTACATCGCGGCCAGGGAGTGTAACTACCAGGCGCCAGGCACTGCCCTACCGCAGAGGCACAGAGGCACAGAGGGGCACAGAGAGGACCAAGCCTTGCCCTTTCCCGCGGCTTAGCCTCCTTGTGGTTGCTCTTCTTTGTGCCCCACTGTGCCTCTGTGCCTCTGTGGTAGGGCAGTGCCTGTTGGACTGCTGGTGGCTCTTGGCGTAGCGATGAGGAAGCACGTCGGAGGTGATGGTGGGGGTCGAGGTTCGCGCGATGCGGAGGGAGGAGCGGGAGCAGGTGCTCCGGCTCTGGGTGACGGTGTTCGGCGCCGGAGATTCGTACTTCCGGGCGTACTTCGAGGGTGACCCGTGGCACCAGGACCGGTTCACTCGTGTGGCCGAGTTAGACGGGGAGCTGGTGGCTGCCGTGCACGCGGTGGACCGCCGAGTACGGCTCGGGAATGGGGCCCTGCGGCTCGCCGGGGTCTCCAACGTGGCGACGCTGCCCCAGCACCGGCGTAGGGGTTTCTCCTCTCTGCTGCTTCAGGACCTTGCCGAGATCTGCCGCCAGGACGGCTTCGACATTGGGCTGCTCTACACTGGCAAGAACGCCCACTACGCCCGCCACGGTTGGGAAACCCTATCAGTCCCCTACGCCCAACTGACGCCTCCCTACCCCCCCGCTCTGCCCGCAAACACCCTCCAGGCTGAGTGGGCCCCTGCGTTGGAAGCGCTCCCGCGACTGCGGGCCATCTACGACCGGTGCGCCACTCCCCTCTCGGTGCTGCGCAACGGGGCCTACTGGTCCGGATGGATCACCACCCGGATCCGCGACACCTCTCCGCCCCTGCGCGCCTTGATCCTCGCCTCATCTGGTGGGGACGTGGGCTACGCGCTGCTGAAGGAGGCTGACGAAGTGCCGGGGAAGGACCAGGTATGGGAGTTGTGCCTCGCTCAGGGTCGGGGGGACGCCTTCTCTTCAATGCTCCAGGCCCTGGTGACGGACTCGCGTGGGCGGGGCGTCGGCGGCTTGCAGGGAGACTTCCCCTTGGGGCCACGGGAGTCCGAGGTGATGGGCCGTCTCGGGGAGCCGCGCGTGGCGGAGAGCACCAGCGCCATGGTCCTACGCCTGGCGGCGGATCAGAGCTGCTACAAAGAGGTTGTTCGTCTTCTGGAGTCCGGAGAGGGCCGCTATTGGTCCCTTGACCATTTCTGAGTCGGGCCCTGGGGGCCGCGGATCTGGCCCCGTTTGGTGTGAAGGAGGAGTAGATGGCGATCCGGCGCGAGCGACTAGTAGAGCACCTGCTCAGGCTGCTGCAGATCGACACCCCTCCCAAGCATGAGTGCCCTCTAGCCGACCTCCTGGAGGCGGAACTCCGCTCCCTAGGCTTCGAGACCCGCCGCGATGACGCGGGAGCCGACCTGGGCGGCGACACGGGAAACCTGATCGCCTACCGCAAGGGCGAGGTGCCCCAAGCCCAAAGCCTTCTGCTGAACGCCCACATGGACACCGTGCAGCCCACCGGCGGCGCCATGCCCGTGGTGGAGGAGGAGTGGATCCGCAGCGCCGGACAGGCCATCCTCGGCGCGGACGACAAGGCCGGCATCGCCATCATCATGGAGGCCCTGCGCTCGCTCGCCGACGACGGCACCCCCTGCGGAGACCTGGAGGTCGTCTTCAGTATCTGCGAGGAGATTGGCCTTGAGGGCGCCCGCCGGCTGGATACCACCGCCTTGCGCTCCAAGGTTGCCTATGTCTTCGACTCCGGCAAGCCCATCCAGGAGATCTGCACCGCCGCACCCACGCAGGAGGACCTGAAGGTGACCGTCCTCGGCAAGGCGTCCCACGCGGGCGCCGCGCCGGAGAAGGGCGTCAGCGCGATCGTGGCGGCCTCCAAGGCCATCGCCTCGATGTCCCTGGGACGCATCGACTCGGAGACCACCGCGAACGTTGGGATCATCCACGGAGGACAGGCCACCAACATCATCCCCGACCGTCTGGAGTTGCGAGCTGAGGCCCGCAGCCGTGCTCCGGAGAAGCTGCAGGCCCAGGTCCAGCACATGGTGGAGCGGTTCCGCACCTGCGCCGAAGAGGCAGGAGCCACGGCCGAAGTTGAGGTCGAGCGGCGCTACAGCGGCTACCGCGTCCCTGACGATGACCCCGTGGTGCAGCGGGTCATGGAGGCCATGCGCGAGGTCGGCCTCGACCCCTCCACTCGCCCCGGCGGAGGTGGCAGCGACGCCAACATCTTCAACAAGAAGGGCGTCCGCGCGGTGGTCCTGGGCTGCGGCTACATGGAGATCCACGGTGTCAAGGAGTGCGTGGAGATCGCTGACATGGTGAAGGCCGCCGAGGTGGCAGCGGCGCTCATCCGGCGCACTGCCTCGGCCTGATAGGAGGCTCACATGCTGCGACTAAGCCGGGCAACCGTCCTCTCTGAGATGGAGTGCCTGCCCGACCTTCAGCGCCTGTTCGTGGAGCTGGAGCGGCCCGGAGGCGCGGAGCCGGGCAACGGCCAACCCGAGCAGTGTGTTAGCTACCTTGAGCTTTGCGGCCGCGCCGAAGTGGGCGACACCCTTCTGGTGAACACGACTGCCGTGGACCTCGACCTGGGCACCGGCGGCTGGCACTACGCGCTGGCTAACCTCACCCGCAGCAGCCACGACCCCTATCAGGTCCTTGGGCCCGAGGGCGGCCATATCATCAAGCTCCGCTATACGCCCCTTCAGTTCGCGGTAGACGCGTGGGAGTCCGACCGCGACACCGATGATCCGGAGCCGACGAGCCTCGAGGGGCTGCCCGTGGTCATCTGCCCGCTGCACAGCCACCTAGCCCCCGCCGTTGTCGCCGCCGATGCGCGCGTGACCGAGGCGAAGGGCAGACGCCCGTGCATCGCCTACCTGATGGGCGACACCGCCGCCCTACCGATGGCCTTCAGCGATCAGGTGCGCGCCCTTCGGTGCGCCGGGTACCAGATGCCCACCATCACCTGGGGACAGGCCTTCGGGGGAGACTTCGAGGCCATCACCCTGGCCTCGGCCCTCATCGCCGCCAAGCACCTGCTGGGAGCGGACCTCGCGATCGTCGCGCAGGGACCCGGCAACCCGGGAGCGGGAGGGCCCTTCGGCTGCGCGGCGACCTCCGTGGCGGACGCTGTCAACTCCACGGCTGCCCTGAGGGGCCGCGCCATCGTCGCCCCGCGCGTGAGCTTCGCGGACCCGCGCCCCAGGCACCAGGGCATCAGCCACCACACTCTCACTGCCCTCTCCATCTTGACCCTGGCTCGGGCGACCGTGGCGATGCCCACGCTGGACCCGGTGCGCAAGGCCGACCTGGCGGACTCAATGACTGCTCTCTCAGTGAAACACGAGATGGTCTCGATGGACGCCGCTCCCCTGCTCTGCGCCCTTCGCGAGAGTCCGGTTCCGCTGAGGTCGATGGGTCGAACCCTGGAGGACGACCCTCTGTTCTTCCTGGCACCTGCCGCCGCGGGAGCCTACGCCGCATCACTCGTGTAGGTACGCGGGAGTCCGCCCATCTCCGCGAATGGTGGCGCCACATGTCCACGGCTCCCCGCACTGCCGTGCCCCCCGAAGGAGCTCAGCCTTTGACACCAGAAGAGACGCCCGGATCCGGCATCGGCCCGGACGCCACCCGCCCCAAGATAGTGCTGAATGAGGTCGTGATAGACACCCGCCCCATCTACCAGGGACGCATGATCTCGCTCCGAAGCGATCGGGTGCGCCTTCCCGACGGCTCTGAGTCCCGGCGCGATGTCGTGGAGCACCGGGGCGCCGTCACCATCGTGCCGATGCTGCCTGATGGGCAGGTGGTGATGGTCCGGCAGTTCAGGTTGGCGGCGGGCTCCATCCTTCTGGAGCTGCCGGCCGGCACCCGCGATCCCGACGAGGATGCCGAGGTGTGCGCACGGAGGGAGCTGACTGAGGAGACCGGCTACCGCGCTGGTCGCATGGAAAAGCTCTTCGAGGCCTTCATGGCGCCGGGTTACTCCTCGGAACTCATCCACTTCTACCTTGCTCAGGACCTGGACTTGGCCGAGCAGGCCACCGATGAGGACGAGTTCGTGGAGGTGGTTCAACTACCGCTGTCCGAGGCGATCAGACAGGCGAGCGAGGGTGAGCTTCGTGATGCCAAGACGATTGCCGGCCTGCTGGTGGCGGCACAGCGGTTAGGGCATCTGAGGCCCGACGAGGCCGAGTAGACATGCCGTGGTATCTCGCCCCAAGGCGCAGGGCTCTCCTGGGCCCATGCCTGCTGCTAGCCCTCTGCGTCCTGAGTCTCCCCGGCTGTGGCAACCTGAGCGCCAGGCGCATCGGCCAGAAACGGATCGCCAAGCACCTTCAGTCCATCCTGGGGCCGGCGGACCGGTACGACGTTCGCATCCAGTCGGGCGGCGGCACGGACCTGATGGGGGGGAAGATCTCCCGCCTCACGGTCTCCGGAGCCGGAATCCATACCCGCGGAGGATTGGTGGTGGACCGGATCCAGGGGGAGCTCTCCGAGGTTCGGTTCAACCGACGCCGTGAATCCGTGGACGCCGTGGGCGCCAGCACCCTCTTGGCAACCGTTACCGAGGCTTCGGCGACTAGCTACCTCGGCCGCAGGGAGGGATCGCTTAACGACCTGAAGCTGACCCTCACTCCGGGGAGGGTGAAGCTCAGCGGCAAGAGGGCTCTAACCGCGAACCTGGCGCTCCCGCTGTCACTGGAGGGCACCTTCGTGCTCGACGGCCCCAGCCGCGTACGCTTTGAGCCCGATTCGCTGTCCGTCGCGCGGCTCTCCGTGCCCAAGGCTCTGCTGAGCATCGTTGAGGAGCGCGTGAACCCGGTCTTCAACCTGGAGTCCCTGAAGCTGCCACTGGCCCTCGAACAGGTGGAAGTGGGGCTTGGCGAGGTGGTGCTGCGAGGTCACCTGGTTGTTCCGCCCGGCGGGCTGCTGGGCCGGGCCGCTCCTCTCCCCCGCGACAAGTAGGCCACCAGGGCGCAGGCCGCCAGTGCCGCCACGGTCAGCTTCGCGCTCACCGGCGCACGGCTGAAGGACACGTAGCCCTCCACCACGCCAGCCGCCAGGAAGAGGGGCACCGTCCCCAGCGCCAGCCCCAGCGCGTCCCTCGCCCCTTCCTTCAGTGAGTCGCCCCTCCGTAGCTCACCGGTGGCGACCATCGACCACCCAAGCCTCAGCCCCGCACCCGCGGCAATGATGATTGCCGTAAGCTCCACGACCCCGTGAGGCGCCAAGCTCGGCCAGAACCCCGCGGACTCGCCAAGCCGCGCGATGAGCACTGAGACGCCCCCGATCATCGCCCCATTGTTGAAGATGACCAAGAGCGTGGCAATGCCGAAGGTTACGCCGCCCGCGAAGGCCATGAGGGCGACCCGCACGTTGTTGCCGATGATGTAGGCAGAGACGAGAGGCGACTCAGCCGATCCGACCTTGGGGGTGTGGTAGGTCGAGGGGATCATGAGCTGCCCCAAGGGCTCCCACACAGCCCCCATCACGGCCCCCACCAGGAACACGGCCAAGGCGGCGAGGATGAAGGGGCGAAGGCGGTAGACCAGGGCAGGGAACCCGTCCAGCACGAAGCTGAGCCCCCCCTTGAGGCCCGAGCTCTCGGGCACGTAGACATAGGCGTGCGCGCGGGCGACCAGGTCGTTCAGGTCACGGACCAGCTTGGGGTCAAGAGCGCGCGATTGGGCGGAGGAAAGGTCCGCAGCGGCCCTGCGGTACAGGTGGCCGAGCTCTAGTGCCTCACGCCCGGACAGCCCTGGCCTGCGCGAGGCTACAGCACGATCCAGCAGCGAGGCCAGTCGATCCCACGCCTCCTTCCGGCTAGAGGCGAACCCCTGGGAAGATGCCCCCTGCGCGGCGCGATCCGGTATAATTGAAGCACCCATGCCAAGAGAGATCACCGTCGTCACCCCTGAAAACACCGAGATTCGCTACTCGCTGGCGGGCCTTGGGTCGCGCTTCGTGGCGGCGCTGGTGGATGCGCTGCTCCAGGGCTTCGTCCTCTTAGCCTTCTCCGTTGCCATCGGCCTTGCCTCCGGCGGCTTCTCCAGAGAGGGTGCCGACATCGGGTACACCGAGCCTGAAGTGGGCCTGGTCGTGCTCTTCACGATCCTGATCTACCTGTTCCTGGTGGGCGGCTACTACCTGCTGTTCGAGACCCTCTGGCACGGGCAAACTCCCGGCAAGAAGCTGCTTGGCATCCGCGTGATTCAGGAGAGCGGGCGCCCGGTAGGTTTCTACTGCTCGGCGGCGCGGAACATCCTACGGCTGGTTGACATGCTGCCCGCGATCTACCTAGTCGGCATGATCGCAATCCTGGTAAGCAAACGTTACAAGCGGCTGGGAGACTATGTCGCGGGCACGCTGGTGGTGAAGGAGTACCGCGAGGAGAGGCCGAGGCCGCCCAGGCTTCGCCGACGGATTTCACGACGCCGTACGCCGGCGGAGCTCCCGGAGCCGGCCGCGACTGAGACCAACAACCCCGAACCCCTGCTTCCCGGCATCCACCTGCTCTCCCGCGATGACTACAACCTTGCCCAGCGGCTCCTCGACCGCCGCGGCGAGCTTCCCCCCGAAGCACAGACCCGCCTGGCCCGGCAGATCGCCACCCCCATGATGCGCAAGCTCGGATACACCACCAACGACGAGTCACCCACGGAACACTGGGCCTTCCTGGAGGAAGTAACCCGCGCCTACCTGAAGCGCGACAGCCTCCGCTACTAGGCCAGCGGCTGGTAGCTTCCTCAGCACCAAGACACCAAGACACCGGGAACTGCCTTTCAACAGAGGCACAAAGGCGCACAGAGACGGACCCGGCTTAGGTTCCTCTGGTGCCTTGGCGCACAACGTGCTCACACGCGGCTCTTGGTGGCGAGGCCGTTCCTTGCCGTGGACACGGCGGCGGAGGGGCCGCTCGTCACTCCTCGTTACAGCCCCCTGCCCCCGTTGCTAGGCCGCCAGTTAAGAGCCACCCAACACGAAGCAGCAGACCCGCAGTGGGTCGCCTCCGAGACACCACGCACGAGCTGCTTCCAAACAGCCGGTTGTGGGTAAGAGAACGGCAGGGCACTGGGCTGGCCCGCGACCATGCCGCTCGTTGAGCATCACCCGGTCCACCACCGCTGGCCATCGCTCCCTGGTAGACGTGCAAGACCCACGCTGACCTGATCCCGTTCGGCCGTTCCCCTGGCAGGCGTTCGACGGCGCCTCCTGGCTGTCTGGTCACGGTCGACACGCGTACCCATCGTGCCACCACCTCACGTACTGGCGCCCAGGCACCCCTGCCTGGGGCCTAGGCCGTGACGGCATTCGCACTCCTTTCAAGAAAGGAGCCCCGGCTTGCCCAAGGGACGGGAGGGAGACCAGGACCCACGGGCCCTTCCCCTAGAAGAGACACAGGTGACCCCCGAGCTAGTGCGCGGCGAGGTCAAGGACTTCCGCCGGGCTCACGAGAGCCGGCGCCGCCAGTTGCCCCGGGCGCTCACGGTAGGGCTTGCCGCAGGGCTGGTGGCCGTCGTGTTCCGCTGGGCGCTGGTCGGGGCAGAGGCGGTGCGAAGCTGGCTCTTTGCCTCAGCCCACCGCGACCCCATCGCCGGCGTGCTGGTTCCTCCGCTGTGGGGGGCGCTTCTGGCGGGCGCGGCGGTCTACACGGCCCGCCGCTATGCCCCGGAAGCCTCCGGCAGCGGCATCCCCCACGTGAAGGCCGTCCTGCACCGACTGAGGGGCATGGTGTGGCAGCGCCTCCTGATGGTGAAGTTCGTGGGCGGCATCTTTGGAATGGCCGCGGGGCTGGCGCTGGGACGCGAGGGCCCGACCATCCAAATGGGCGCCGGCCTGGGTCAGATGGTCAGTCGATGGTGGCAGTGCACGCCCCGCGAGCGCCAGACGCTCATCGCGGCCGGTGCCGGCGCCGGGCTGGCCGCGGCCTTCAACGCTCCACTGGCGGGCCTGGTCTTCGTGCTGGAGGAGCTTCAGCGCGACTTCACGCCGGCCGTTTTCACCTCCGCCTTCGTGGCCTCGGTCACCGCCGACGTGGTGGCGCGCCTGCTGACGGGCCAACTCCCCGTCTTCCACATGGAGCCGCTCCGGACCCCTCCCCTGGCATCACTCACCGGCTTCCTGCTGCTGGGCCTGGTCACCGGCGTGCTGGGCGTGGTCTTCAATAGCACACTGAACTACACGCTCGACCTCTACCACCACCTTCGGCACCTGCCAGTCTGGGTCGGCGGAGCGATAGCCGGGGGCCTCGTGGGACTCGCGGGAGCCTTCTGGCCGCAGTCGCTGGGGGGCGGACAGCGGATGCTGGAGTCCGTCCTTGCGTCTCCCGTCGCGTCCCCGGCGCTGCTCGGCTTCCTGCTGCTGCGGTTCGGCATGACGATGGTGAGCTATGGCTCAGGAGCGCCTGGAGGCATCTTCGCCCCCCTATTGTGAATGGGAGCGCAGATTGGCGTCTGCGTCTCCCTGCTGTGGACCCGCATCGCCCCCTCGTGGAGCGCCGAGCCGGGCGCCTTCGCTGTGGTCGGCATGGCCGCCCTCTTCAGCGCCATCGTCAGGGCACCCTTGACAGGCATTGTGCTCATCATCGAGATGACCGGCAACTACTCGCTGATGCTGCCCCTGCTGGTGGCGGGCCTCACCGCCTACGGCACCGCCGACCTGCTGGGTGACCGACCCATCTACGAGGCGCTGCTGGAACGAGACCTCCTCCGGGGACAGGACGCGCCCGGCCTCGAGGAGACGCTCCTCCTGGAAGTGAAGGTCGCGGCCGGGTCCCGCTTCGCGGGCAAGCGGCTGCGGGACCTGGGTCTGCCCGCCGGATGCCTGGTGGTGTCGGTCCGGCGTGGCCTGCAGGAGGAGGTCCCCTGCGCGGACACAGACCTCCGCCCCGGAGACCACCTGACGCTGGTAGTGGCCCCCCGAGCCGCATCCGCCATCCCCCTCATCCGCAAGGGCGTCTCCACAGCCCAGGCCCGCCCCGGCGTCGAGCCAACCGACGGCTAGGCACCTAACGCATGTCTAATCGTCCCAGAGCACACTGACGCGGAGATCACGTCATGCCGCTCCGCATCACACCACCGTGCACCGCAGCTCGAGGCGGGAAGCTCGCCGCAGCCCAAGACTAGAGGGGCTCAATGCCCGTATTCTGGGGGCATTCGTGGACTCGGACATCGGCTCACCCAACTTGGCTTACCTCAGGCGGCAGGCGATGGGCTGAGTGGGCTGCGCGTACCCGTTCCATCGCGCCCCCTCGGCTCCAGCAGACCTGAAGGGGCCGGTCGAATGCCTCAACACCCGGCGCGGTGTCCGCGCAGACCGCCCGGCCCCGGGTTGATGGTAGCCAATGACCCAGATATCACTCACGCGCTGCAAGGCCGGGGGTAGTTGTAGCCTCTGCCGAGACAGGGACCGGCGAGTTCTGAGCACAAGTGAACCAAGGGAGCTCTGGTAGCCATCTAGCCAACCTCAGACCGTGGACGCGCCCTGCAGGTCCGGTGTCAGCGCAGCCGGAGGAAAAGGGCCTTTCCTGATGGCCCCAGCCCAAAGGCCGCCTACCCTGGGCTATGTCACCGATCATCACGGGCTGCGCCGGCAGTACTCGGGCGGGACGGTCCCGCCCAGAGCAGCCCTATCTGGGCCACTGGGGTTCGCGATGACTGTGGCGCGCGTAACGGCTGGGACCGGCCCTCCCGCCGGATCGGGAACAGCACCGCTGCAAGCCTGAACCGGGTCATCTCGTTGCCACTCAGGACCGCCGAGGTGCGTATGGCCGCTGGCTGAACGCGCATGGCACCGCCGAGAGCGCCGTCCCATGCTAGCCGGGCAAAGGCATGGCCGGACCACCCTCTGTAGTCAGTCGGCGATCGGCCTAGAGTCCCACGCCTGAGGCGTCTTTGCTGCTCTGTCCTCCGATGGTATGCTGGCGCTAGTACACCGATGGACCACTAGCGGCCCTCAGCAAGGAGAGAGCGCGGCCAACGCGTTCGGCGCGGGTTCGCGGAGGCACCTAGACGCAACAGGGCCCTCCACTCCGTCTCCGGAGGGAGGGCCCTGGACGAGTCTTGGTCTAGCATCGCGGCGCCACCGAAGGGCCCCGGCCGATGCTCCGCAAGTGGCGAGGCGTGGGATCTACTGTGAGGTGCCCTGCTCCAGACGCCGCAGGGAGTCCCTCAGCCCCTGAAGCTCCGTTCCGTAGCGGGACCAGTCGCCGGCCCTCTGGGCCTGTTCCGCCGCGCGGAAGTGGTTGTTGGCCTCCTTGACCCACTGGGAGACGTCTGGCGGAAGAGCTCGCCCCGGCTCGGGCCTGCCGCCGGCTGACGGGGCCGAGGGCGCGGTGACTGGTCCCCCAAGCTCCACGGTGGAACTGAGAAGCAGCGAGAGAGCGTCAGTGAGCGTATCGCCCATCGCCACGCGCTGCGGGTTCTCCGCCGCCACCAGGACCTTCTTGAGCTGCGGGACCTCTTGGGTGGCCGTCTTGCCCTGGATGTAGAGAGCCTGCACGTAGAGCAGAGTTCCCCCCACGGGTATGACCAAGAGATTGCCGCGGACCACGGAGGACCCCTGCTGGCTCCACAGGGTCACCTGCCTTGAGATCTCAGGGTCGCTGTTGAATCGGCTCTCGATCTGGGATGGCCCAAGGGTCAGGACGGACTTGGGGAACCGGTACGCGATCAGTCGGCCGTAGCTAGGTTGGTCGCACTGGGCGGCGATCCAGCCGGCCATGTTGTCCTTGTTACGCACCACGAAGGGACGCACCAGCATGAACTCCATGCGGCGCTCGCCGGGGAGGCGCATGGAGAGGTAGTACGGGTCCATCTCCGCCGGCTCATCGCCGCCGCGGCGCGTGGTTGCCACGTCCCAGGCGTCCGTCTTGAGGTAGAAGTCGTTGGGGTCCTGCATGTGGTAGACGCCGTACATGGCCGTCTGAATCTGAAACAGGCCCTCCGGGTACCGGAAGTGGCTGCGCAGCGAGGCCGACGCCCTGCTGATCGGTACGAATAGGCCGGGGAATATGCGGTTGTAGCTTCGGATGATGGGGTCCGACGGGTCTGAGATGAAGAGGGTCACCGTACCATCGTAAGCATCCACCACAGCCTTCACGGCGTTGCGGATGTAGTTGGTGCCCGCCACCGCGTCGAAGGGCCGGCTGTAGGGATACTGGTCGCTGGTCGTGTAGGCGTCCTGGATCCACACCATACGACCGTCCACGATCGCCAGGTAGGGGTCCACATCCAGGGATAGGAAGGGCGCCAGGTGCTTCACGCGCTCGCTGACCTGGCGGTAGAACAGCACCCGGCTGTTTGGGTTCAGCTCACGGCTGAGAAGGAAGTTCTGGTCTGCAAAACGGAGGGTGAGCAGCAGGCGGCGCAGGAATCCGCCTACGGCGATGCCCGCCTTGCCGGCGTAGCGGCCGTACACCTCGCGGTCACCGGAGGGGGAGTCGAACTCCTGCTGCCTCGTGTTCACGATCACGTGGCCCTGGGCCGTCTCGCCGAAGTAGACCTCAGGGCGCTTTGGAATGAGCGAGGCCGGGCCCACCATGGGGATGTCCCGCAGAATGAACTCAGGACTGCCCTCGGGTGTCTTGGCGTTGACGGGGCTCATCACCGCCCCGTAGCCGTGGGTGTACTGAAGCGTCCGGGCGATCCAGTTCTGGGCCGTGCCGGTGCTCTCCATCTCGCGGGCCGAGAGCATCACCTGCCGGATGCTTCCACCGATGGGGTACCGGTCGACGTCCACGTCATTGAAGGTGTAGAACTGCCTCAGCTCCTGCTGCTGGCTGAACAGCGTCTTGAGCTGGCTGTAGTCCCAC
>DASXUI010000178.1:0-15093 GCA_036504955.1 Armatimonadota bacterium | reverse complement strand
CGCTTCGGGGGCCGAGGTCCGTGGCGCCGGGCTCCTCGAGGAACCGGACCGGCTCCCCGTGCGTCGCGAAGGACAACTGCTGGGACTCGTACGGCGCGAAACCGGGGGCGGTCGAGGAAACGCGGAACCAGTAACCGGTGTCCGGCGCCAGCGACGACAGGCGCACGGTGTGCCGGGTCGTCAGGGAGCTCTCGTCGGTGACGAAGCCGGGGCCCTCCAAGGGGCCGTACTCGACGTGTGACGTGGCCGCCTGATCGGTAGACCAGGTGACTTCGGCGTTGTCGCCGCCCTCCAGCACGCCGGGGCCGTCGGTCACCTGCACCGCAGGCGGTGTCGCGAAGCTCAGAACCGCCGACTCCCCATAGGATGAGCCGGGAACCTGGGAAACCGCCCTCACGAGGTAGGCGGTCCTTGGCGCCAGATCGCTCAGCTCCACCGCGTGCTCCAGGGTGAGCTGAGTGTCCTCCAGCCCCATACCGAGGGGCAGCCCCTGCCCCAGGTCCACCCGGCTCGACGCTGGCACCCTGGTTGACCACCGGACGATGGCGCTCCTCTCGCCGAGATCGGTGACTCTCGGGTTCAGGATGAGCAGGGGCGTGGCTTCAGTGGCGAAGGTGAAGTCCGGCGAGACGTACGGCACCACCGGCGGCGCGAGGGCATCCGAGGTCACCCGGAAGTGATAGGCGGTAAGGGGTGCCAGCCCTGAGACAAGAACCGCGTGGTCGGTCGCCAGCGCACCACTTCCGGCCATCTGGCCGTACTGCTGAGTGGCGCCGTACTCCACCCTGGAGGATGACGGGCGGTCCGTAGTCCACTGGACCAGGGCGGAGGTGTCCGAGGGCGTTGCCCGAGGTGGGCTGGTGCAGACGACGCCGACTTGCTTGTTCCGGGCCGTCAGCAGGAACTCGAAATGCTGCAAGGGGGCCGTCTGAGTGAGTGTAAGGTTCACTACCTTCTTCACGTCGATGCCCGGCAGCCCAGGGTTATCGCCCCGTCGGAGGGTGAGCTCAATCTCGTCGGGCACATCCTGTAGGTACCAGATGAGAACAAGATAGCGCGGCCCCTGAAGTAGCGCGGAGCCGTTGTCTCCGGTCACGCGAAGGCGCCAGGTCTGGCTGGCGCCCGGACTCAGGGGGCTCCTGATGTCCGAGAGCGAGGCACCGTCTGGGGCCGAGATCATGGCCCACTGGGGATCGCCGGGGTGGACGATGGAGAGCGAGACGTAGGGCGGGGCGCCGCTGGGCAATCCCGGCGCGTCCTCACCGGCGGCGGGGCCGTCCTGCGCGCCCTCCTGCGTGCCGATGGACACACCGGTGAGCTGGGGCTCCGCCACCCCCGGGTCCTCGGAGAGTGCCCCAAGGTTGACGCGCCAGGACTGCACGGTGGCGCTAGCCGTTGGGCACTGGAAGAGCGCCGCGAGAGGCAGCCAGACCAACAGGAACAAGGCCTGCGGCCATACAGCCCTGCGGCAGGGCGAGTACCCGTGGGTCGGGAGGCGCACCGACATCGTGCTCTCCTTCGGGGAAAGACAGGGGAAGACGGAAACCAGCGCGCCCCCAAGTACGGGGGCGCGCTGGCTGTTCACTGCTAACCCTGGTCCCTAGTTACTGGACCGTGGGGGGGATGAGCAGGGCCTTGATCGGGCTGTTGTCAGCCAGGTAGACCCAGTAACCCTTCTTGGGCAGCATGGTACCGGTGCCCATTTCGACATCGGTGCTCGTGGTGCCGTCGTAGGTTACCAGGGCGCTGTCAAGACCGTAGGTGCTCAGAGCCTGGGCGATCGGAACGACAGTACCGTCGGCCAGCTTAACCATGAAGGTGCTGCTGGGGACACCGGCAGGGCTCGAGAACGGATTGCCGATGAGGTTCCAGCCGGGCTTCAGGGCGATGGACTGGAGTCCAACGTTCTGGACGCCGAAGACGCTGATCGACTTCGGAGCCGAAGCAGGCCGCACCCAGTAGCCGCGCCCAGCCTCCATCGTGCGGAACTCAGGCACGCTGGCGGAGGACTCGTACTGCTGGTTGGTGCTGTTGTATCGGTAAGCGTAGTTGGGCAGGATGCCGTAAAGAACATCCTCAACCACGGGGTCAACCGGCTTGAGCGGCAGGGAGACCAGGTTGAAGCCGGCGGTCGCCATGTCGATGCTCTGAAGCTCAGGCAGATGAACAATCAGCTTGAACTTCTTCACCAGGTTGCCGGTAGGATCGCTCGTCGTTGCGCGGAAGCTGATGCCCTTGCTGGCCACGTCAGGATTCCGCAAGTCGTAGCTCTTGGAGCCGTCCGGAACGCCGGTGACGCTGGCATCCACGGTGTTGTCAACTTCCTGCAGCTCGGCAACGTAGAAGCCGGGCAGCGCGGCGCCAGTAACAGCCAGGTTCGGCTTGATGGTGACAAGCGGAGCGTCGGTGCCGGCGCTGCCGAGACCGATCACGCGGACCTCGATGTTGGCCCAGGTGCGATCGTGCTCGTTGTTGCCGGGCACAGCCAGGATGTCCTGACCGTAGGTACCGGCGTTGGCGTCGCCGAACTCGGCGGCAGTGCGAACATTACCGACGGACACGTTGCCGCGGCTCGTGAAGACGGGCGGGTTCGGGATGTCCAGGTTCTGGTCGAAGCCGTTACCGCCGGCGTTGCTCACGCCACCGATGAAGGAACCGCCAGGAGTGCCAGGGCGATCCGCTGAGACGTCCAGCCGGACCTTCCAGTTGGCCAGACCGGAGTCAATGGTGGTGAAGGTGCGAACATCGTCGCCCACCATAGTGTTACCGATCTGAGAGGCAAGCGCGCTCTTCAGCGTGATCTGCATCTGCTCGTTCGACCCACCGGTAGGCAGGGAGAACGTCTTGTTGTAGGTCACGCGGACGGAGCGAGTGGACTCGTCGTAGACGATGCCCTGAATGTCACCAGGGTTGCCCTGGACGGTCTTGGTAACGACGGTGTTCACGCCGCCAACCAGTTCAACCGTCTGGTAGCTGTAGTTCACCTGGTAGTTGTTGGTGTTGTAGACGCTGTTCGCGAAGTCGCCCTGGTCGTTGTTGGTCACCCGCTTCATGACCTTGTCGAACTGGGCCACGAAGAAGTTGCGGGCAGCCTGAACGGACATGACGCTCGGCTGGCTGATGTCGTCGGTCACCTGCACGGTGATCTTGTCCGCGCTGCGGGCGGGGACGTTGGTGTTGGTGTCGTTCAGCAGAGGACCGTTGCCGGTCTTGTTACCGACGGCGTCCTTAACGGACTCGAAGTCGGAGTCGCTCTGCTTCACGCCCTTAACCCGGAAGAAGAGGGTCAGGTACTTGTCGGGAGACGTCGTCAGCTTGTCATGGCTGAAGACGATGTCGGTAGCCGGGCCGCCAGTGGTAAGGCGGTTGATACCGGTCATGTTGATGTTGTCGCCGTCAATGTCACCCTGAAGGGTAACGCTGGCAGGATCGACGGGCTCGGAGAAGGTCAGGGTGATGTTGTCCGTGGACTTCATCTTGCCCGCGCCCAGGCTGCCGTCACCGAAGGTGATCTTGGACAGGACCGGAAGAACGAGGTCCTTCGGGGTGATGGACAGGTCGTCGCGAGAGCTGCGATTGCCGGTCTTGTCGCCCTGGTCGGTCTCGATGATCAGAGAGCGATCGCGGATCGTCGCCTTCAGTTTGTAGGTCTTGATCTTCTGGACCACGCGGCCGTCGACCACGTCGTAGTAACCCGTGGAGGTGCCGGCACCCGCGTCGGAGGTCCAGGGATTCGTCAGATGGAAGACCTGGCGGTTCAGCTTCCAGGGATCCACGTTCTGAGGAGCCTCGGGGGTGAGTCCGATCGCGTTGAGGGTCGGGTTCTGGGTGGTCACGTCGCCGCGACTCTCTAGGAACAGGCCGGAGCTGGCGTTGAAGACGTCGGCGGTGTCCTTGAGGGGCTCATTCGCGGTCACGCGGATCTTGGTGTTGCCAAGAACAGCGCTAGCGGAGGCGCCCGTCAGAGGGGCCCAGACCCACTTGCTCTGGTCGCCCTCACCGGGGTTGGTCAGGAACTCTATGGTGAGGCTCTCACCGGGGTTCACGCCAGTGGGCTTCATCACGTCGTAGGGCGAGATGATGAGCAGGCCAGAGTTCGCCTGCGCCAGCGCATCGTAGCTGGCTCCGGGGGTCACCGGCAGGTCATCGTTCACCTGCAGCACGGCGCTGCCCACGCGAAGATCATCGCCCTTGATGTCCCGGCCGCCGGCGATGACGAAGCCGAGGTAAGGAGCGTACTGGGCCGTAGCGTCGCCGTTCTGCTTGACGGCGCGACCCAGAGCGTCGAACCGGCTCTTGGGCGTGAAGTTGTTGTGGCTGTAGATCGCCACGGTGTTGTTGTTTCTCCAGGACACCGTCCAGTTCAGGTTCTCACCGGAAGGAGAGATCAGGAAGCTGGGGAGAGGGGTCGTGGAGATATCCATCGGGATGGAGCCGTCGCCGCCGTTGAACTGCACGCGGATACGAGCGTTCAGCGGGACGTTGCCCCTGGCGGCATCGGAGCTCAGCGGAGCTCCCGGAGCCACGCCGGGAAGGGGCCCCCACCCATTGGCCGGGCCTACACCCAGATCGTCGTAGTGGCCGTCGATGGTGCCGTCGGCTTTGAGGGCCTTACCGGCGTTCGGCAGCTCGTACTCGATCGCGGTGATGACCGGCTGATGGCCAGTCTTGAAGCCGGCAGCCATGTCGTTGCTAAAGTCGGCAGCCGATATGCCGATGCCGCGCGAGTCGATCGGGTTCAGCCCAGGAGCAGGGCTGCCGTCGCGAAGGGTAGCGGCCAGCAGGGTGATGGGCGTGGCGCCGGAGTTGATGTCGGGCGCGAAGGGATGCACGTGAGTCACGGTGACCGTCTTGCGCGCGTTGGAGTAGGCGCTGTCGGCCGCACGGTACACGTTGACGTCCGCCCTGGAGAGCTCAGGAACGAAAGTAGCGTTCCAACCGGAGTGACCGACCGCTTCGGGATCCAGGGCTACCGGAACCACGAAGCAGACCGAGCCGAGCTGGATCGACTTGTTGAACTTGATGAGCAAGGGCGACCGCAGGCCAACAGTACCGTCAGCCAGAGTGCTCCCGCCCTCAAGCCCAACCTGCATCAGGTCAGAGTGAGGGATGCGGGTGTCCACCAAGTCATACTGGAACGGGTTGGTGATGACCTTCTGGTCGCCAACGATGGCCGGCTTCGCGGGGGTCACGACGCCAGCACCGTTGCCGACGACGTCCTGCGCGTTGGTCACGCGGATGGACACCGTCTGGCCGTCACGGAACTGGGTGGTGCCGCCGGCGATCACGTCGGGCCGCAGAACCAGCTGGGTGCGAGCAGCGTTCCAACCGGGCTGACCATCAGCCGCCGCCATCTTGTTGGCGCGGAGGAAGCCGACGCCAATCTCGGTGCCGGAGGGGTTGGCCGCGCCAAAGCGCGGGGCCTCGAGCTCCTGGGCCGCGTAGCGCAGCTCAATGAGAGGCGCCTTCGCGGAGTCAGCCACGATCACCGGGCTATCGAAGGTGATGACGATGTCGTGGTTCAGCGAGACGTTGGTGGCACCGTTGCGGGGCTGGACATCGGTGATGGCCGGTCCGGTGGTGTCGGCGGTGATGAAGCTCAGAGCGAAGTCGGTGCCCAGTGCGGCGCTGCCGACGATGTTGAGGCCCTGAACGTCCTTGGGCAAGCTGGCGCGGAACCCGTCAGGATCGATGATGTTGCCGGTGTTGAGGTCGATCTTCGTCAGGTTGCCGAGCTGCAGCTTGTACCTGGTGGGGCCGCCGTTCAGCGGGCTGGACGGGGTGAAGGTCGCCACCGTGTTGCTGGAGTCCCACACCGGACCGCTGATGGCGATCTTGGCGGGGCTGCCCTGACCACCCACCACCGTGCCATCCGCGTTCAGAAGCAGCAGCGAGGCGTTGGCGGTGGAGAGGCTGGTGGGGTCCATCGGTTTGTTGAAGGTGAACGCGAAGGTCGGGCTCGTGCTCACAGGCCGGAGGGGCAGTCCGTTGGCGTCCACGGCCATGGCCGGGTCGTCGGTCGGGCTAACGGCGGTGATGCTCGGCGCCTGAGTGTTGACGATCTTGAAGGTCACGCTAGGCGCGTTGTCCAGAGGGTTGCCCTGGGAGTCCTTGGCAATGCTGGCGCCGGCGGCCCCATCGTTCTTCTTAACGTTGATGGTGACCTGCTGCTCGCCAGGGAACTGCTGGCTATGGCTAAAGGTGTACCTGGTTCGGTTGTCGTTCGCGCTGACGGTCCAACTCATCTTCGGGTCAGCGCCGTTCACCAGGATCTCGAAGAGCCGTCCGGCCTTACCATTGCCGGCCACCTGGTCGGGGGCGACGATGGAGTTGGAGTCCATCGGCTCGTCGAAGGAGATGACGATCGGGGCCATGGACGAAACCGTCGCGGAGTCAGGATTGTTCAGCGGCTCGATGAGGGATACCAACGGCTTGGTGGTATCGACCATGGAGAAGAAGAACGGGTTCTTGACGTTGACGTTGGCGGCACCCAAGAAGGGGTTGTCCCGCAGGTCACGGCCAGCCGAGTCCTTCGCCAAGACGCGCACGCGGTACGTGGTGGTCTGGACGAGGCTCTGCGTGCTCTTGCTGGGCAGGAGCGTGGCCGAGAAGGTGAAGGACTTGGGAGCGGTCGCGTTGTCAACCGTGGGGCTGCCGAGCTGAACAGTCTCGAAGCTGGTGGGGTTGCCACTGCCGTCACGGGTGAGAACGCGGTCCAGGAAGACCTGCACGGTGCTGGGATCGACCGCCTTGTTGAAGTTGACGGTGATCTTCCGGTCGGTGGGCTGATTCACATCACCATCCACAGGGGTGTGGCTGGTGATATAGGGGCCCAACTGGTCTTCGGTGGTGAAGGAGAAGGGGTTCGCCGAAGGAGCGGCGCCGTTGGAGTCCTGGATGAATCCGCCGTCTCCACCAGCGTCCGCGACCGGGCCGGTGATCTTCTCGGTGTGCACGTTGACCGTGTACAGCGTGCTCTTGTCGAAGGGCACGGCATGTACCAGGTTCACGGTGCGGCTATAGCCCGAGGTTGTCGTCGGCAGCAGGAGGATATCCTGGCCGCCGCTGAGGCTCGGCGAGATCTGCACCCATCGGTCCGAGGACACCGCGGCGTTCTGCGCCGCGTTCAGTCTGCCAAGGTTAACGGGCACATCGAAGGTCAGGACGATGGGATCCGACAGCAGAACCCCCTCCGCGCCGTTCACCGGCGAGGAGCTGGTCAGCGTCGGGTTGGCAACCGCCGCCTGCGCGATCTGACTCGACGTGCTCAGTCCAAGGGCGAGCAGCACCAGCAGGATGGATCCCATCCATCCCAGGAAGCCGCCAGCCTTACGTCTGGACGTTTGCATGTTGTGTGTTTCCTCCTTAGTTGCCAGGAGAGGCGGGTGGAAAGGGGCCCGGGCTCTCCGTCCGCCCGAACTTCGGGCGGAAATCTGGTGGTCTTGAATCTGTGTCTCTAGGAACATCTCTAGCGGACCGGCCGGAAAGGGCAACAAGCCAGCCGGCCAGGCCTCTGCCTGAGCTGCCGACGGACTCCTCTGCCCACTTTACGAGCCAAGTCTGTCTGTGTTGCTGCCCTTTCCGGCCCGGTCTCTAGCTACCGGGGGGTAGCGGCAATCGGGTTCTGAGCGACTACCGGATCCGCCCGGCAGACTTCACGCCAGAAGACACCACGCATGGATGGAGCTGATTGATCGTAGGAAAGCTGGGTTGCCTTCCGGCTATCTCGCCCTAACTGGGCCCCCGACCGGGGTTGGGTGTGACCCCCGGAGGCCGGCTCTCTACTCTCCTGCCCCGCGACAGAGGTCTGAAGCTTGGCGGAAGTGGGCCGGCCGGCTTACTCGTCGGATTGATTATGGGCTTTGCCAGGACGCTTCTTCAGTGCAAGACAGCAGCCCAGGCTGGCGCCTCCTTGCTTAGACTCGGCGCGCGCCTGAGCGCGAAGACACAGCTTCTCACACTCGCACCATTATCACACAGCCCCTGACCACCGTCAATCGCACCGCGGGGCCTCTGGGGCCTCCCATCCGCCCAAATGTACCTTCTGTCTCTTCCAGGTACCGAGAGGCATTCAAAAAGGACCGATTGGCCCAGTTTGGATGCCTCCAGGGGCGGATCCGCGGCGATCTGGCGTTGGTGCCACGGCATGGTAGACCTAACGTACCCTCTGTCGCTTACGGGGATCCTCGCGGCGGCAGTGGCTGCCCATCGACGGCGGGCGAGACCCTACTGAGAGGGTGTTTCTGCCCGGACCGCCTGGCCATCGGACACCAGCGTGGGGCTGGCCACCAGCACGTCGCCCTGGTGGACCCCGGCCGTTACCTCCACCCATCCCGACGCCCGAAGGCCGGTAGACACGGGGGTGCGCCTTGCTTGGCCGTCACGCACTGCCAGCACGCTGGCCTTGCCTGCCTCCTCCACGAGGGCAGACCGCGGCACCGCGAGGGCGCCGACCACGCGCCTGCCCGGAAGACGCGCCCGCGCGAACCCGCCGAGGGCGGTGGAATCCGCCGCCCTCGGCAGCGCGATGCGGAGCGCGAACTGGTCCGAGCCTGGCTCGGCCGCCGGTGCGACCGTAGCGACTCTGCCGAGCAGCCGTACTCCAGGCGTGGCATCGGGCAGAACCGCGGCGGGAGCCCCGGGGGGAACGAAGGCGCGATCCCTGGGTGAGAGCTTTGCCTCCAACATGGGCGCGCCCTGAAGCAGAAGGGTCACCACGGGCGCTCCGGGCCCCACCGCCTCCCCAACGTGAACGTGAACCGTGCTCACGGTGCCCGAGACCGGACTGGTGACGCGGGTCATGCCCAGTTGCAGCCGTGCCAGGGCAAGGCCGCTCCGGGCCTGTTCGAGGGCCCCCTGGGCGGCAAGCACGTCCTCGGCGGCCACCCCGGCCTCCGCCGTGCCGGCGCGGGCGGCGCGCAGGCCGGACTCCGCCTGCCTCAACTGGGTCTCTGCCGCGCGCACGTCTTGCTGGGCAACCTGCCTGCGTTTGCGCTGGGTGTCACGGGCGAGGTCTCGGGCGGCCTCCGCCTGGCGCGCCTGGGCCTCCGCGCCGGCGATCTCCTCCGGAGCCGCCCCCGCGCGCGCCAGGCTGAGCTGCTCCTTTGCCGAGTCCAGGCCGGCAAGGGCCGTCTCGGCGTCGGTGCGGGCGCCCTCGAGCTGAGCGCCCGTGAAGCCGCCGTGGTCGTAGAGGAACTGCGCGCGGTCCAACTGCCGCTTGGCCGCGTCATAGCCGGCCTGGGCCTGCCGAGCCTGAGCCTCCGCCTGCCGAAGCTGCTGGGGCCGGGGTCCGCGCCGCGCCGCCGCGAGCTGAGCGCGCGCCGCGTCGACGCCCGCCTCCGCCCGCGCGAGGTCGCTGACGCCCTCGGCGACCTGGAGATCCGCGCCAAGCCTGGCCTTCTGAAGCTGGGCCCGCGCGGCCGCCACTCCCTGTCGTGCCTGCTCCAGGTTGCTGGTCGCGCGGGCCTTCTGCAGCGGCTGGCCCTTCTCCGCCTGCCGGACCTTGGCCGCCGCCGCCGCCGCCGCCCCCTCCGCCTGCCGGAGCTGGGCCTCAGCCTGGGAGGGGTCCACCTCCAACAGGACCTGGCCGGGCGCCACGCGCTGCCCCACGGTTACCGAGACCCCAGTCACCACCCCCGAGGCCAGGGCCGTGAGGTTGAGCTCGGCCTGAGGCTTGATCGCGCCCGCGACCTCAATCATCTGAGTGAGGTCACGCCGGCCCACCGTCAGCACCCGCACAGAGAGGGGGCTCGAAGCCTCCGGGGCAGCCTCGGGCGCGCCCCGACGCCGTCCCACGGCCACGACCAGCGCGATCAGGCCCACGAGGGCGAGCAGGAGGGCAACCTTCACGCTTCGCTTCATGGCCGCACTGCCCCGCGGATACCCTGAAGCACCCCGGCGGCCCGCCAATCCCAGATCCCCAAGCTGTCTCCCATCTACCGATGCCGCAACCCACCGCCCCGGCTCTGTGCCGATCCCGTTCCCACCACTGGCTCTTTCTCAGACACCACACTGCGTTCCTATGGCTTAGGGGCGGGTCGTTGGGTCGTTGGGGAGGGGCCTCAGAGCTGCGGGTCGGTGCCAGCAGGCCCTCACCCACTGAGGCCCCTCCCCTACAACCCTACGACCCCACGACCCAACGACCCACAAAGAGGAACGCCCCTCACCCGAGGGGATGAGGGGCGCTTCCGTGTCTTCGCCTATGGGGGCTGGAGGCTCAAGCGTTCTTGGCTTCCTCCAGAGCTTCGGCGTTGCTGTCCTGCGGGCGCACGCGCTCGATGTTGACCAGCGGGTCGTTCGGCGGGGTCCGTTGAAGAATCACGCCCTGGGTGGAGCGTCCGCTGCTCTTGATGGAGCTCACCGGCACCCGAACCGTGATGCCGTTGCGGCTGATGAGGAGGAGGGTGTCCTCCTGATCCACCACCTCGCACCCGATGACGGCGCCGGTCTTGTCTGTCACCTTCATCGTCTGGATGCCCTGCCCGCCCCGGGTCTGAGAGCGGTACTGGCTCAGCAGTGTCCGCTTGCCCATGGCGTTCTCGCTGGCCACCAGCAGCTCCGTGCCGGCGCTTGCCAGAGCAACGCCCACCACGCGGTCACCCTCGGCGAGGCGGATGCCTCGAACACCGCCCGCCGCGCGGCCTCGGGTGGTGAGGTCCGTCTCCTTGAAGCGGATGGACATTCCGTTGGAGGTGACGATGATCACGTCCTGCTGGCCGTCCGTGCACTTCACCCAGCGGAGGATGTCGCCCTCCTCCAGGTCAAAGGCCTTGATGCCCATGTTCCTCAGGTGCCGGAACTCCGTGACGGCGATGCGCTTCGCCTCGCCCTGCTCCGTCACCATCACCAGGAAGCCTTCGCCATCGACCTCCTTGATGGGGATGGTGGTGGTGATGGTCTCCTCGGGCTGCAGACCGATCAGGTTGTTGATGTGGTCGCCCCGGGCCGTGCGGTCGCGCTGCGGCACCTCGTAGGCCTTCAGGCGGTAGACGCGGCCCTGGTCCGTGAAGAACAGGATGAAGTGGTGGGTGGTCGCCACGAAGAGGTGGGTGACCTGGTCCTCCGCCTTCTGGGTGCCGCGCACGCCGCGTCCGCCCCGGCCCTGGGTGCGGTAGGTGTCGATGGGGACGCGCTTGATGTAGCCGTCGCGGGTGAGGGTGATGATCATCTCCTCTTCGGGGATGAGGTCCTCCTCACCAATCTGCTCGGCCTCCATGGGCACGATACGGGTCAACCGGGCATCGCCCAGCTTGTCCCGCATGGTCTTGGTCTCGGCCTTGATGATGCCCATCAGCTTGCGGACGTCCGTGAGGATGTCCTCCAGGTAGCCGATACGCTTCAGCAGCTCGCGGTACTCGTCATCAATCTTCTGGCGCTCCAGGTTCACCAACTGGCGCAACTGCATCTCGAGGATGGCAGTCGCCTGGATCTGGGTGAGGTCAAAGCGCTCGATGAGGCGGAGCCGGGCGGCCTCCGTGGTGGCTGACGCGCGGATGATGGCGATCACCTCGTCGATGAAGTCCAGGGCGATGCGCAGGCCTTCAAGGAGGTGGGCGCGCGCCTGGGCACGGTTCAACTCGTACCGGGTGCGGCGGGTGACGATCTCCTTGCGATGCTCGATGTAGTGAAGCATGACTTCGCGGACGGGAAGCACGCGCGGCTGCCCGGCCACCAGAGTCAGCATGTTCACCGCGAAGGTGGTGCGAAGCGGGGTGTGCTTGTAAAGGAAGTTGAGCACCTTGCGGGGCTGCGCGTCCCTCTTCAGCTCGATCTCCACCCGGATGCCGTTGCGGTCCGTGAAGTCGAAGATGTTGGAGATGCCCGTCACCTTACCGGAGCGCACCAGGTCCGCGATCTGCTCGATGAGCCGGGCCTTGTTGACCTGGAAGGGCAGCTCGCTGATCACGATGATGTTGCGACCGTTCTCGTTGGTGTCGATGGTCGCTCTGCCCTGCAGCACGATGGAGCCGCGGCCGGTCTCGTAAGCCTGGCGGATGCCGCTCTTGCCCAGGATGAGGGATGCCGTGGGGAAGTCCGGCCCCGGCAGAGTCTCCATGATCTCATCCACCGTGAGGTCCGGCTTGTCGATGAGGCGGATGATCGTGTCGCAGAGCTCCGTGAGGTTGTGCGGCGGGATGTTGGTGGCAAAGACGACGCCAATGCCGGAGGTACCGTTGGCCAGCAGGTTGGGGAAGCGGCCCGGAAGGACCAGGGGCTCCTGCCGCGTCTGGTCGTAGTTGGGGACCCAGTCCACGGTGTCGCGGTCGATGTCCTCCAGCATCTCCATGGCGAAGGCGGACATCCGGCATTCCGTGTAACGCATGGCCGCCGCGGGGTCGCCGTCGATGCTGCCCATGTTGCCCTGGCCATCGATGAGGGGATAGCGGGCGTTGAAGTCCTGGGCCATGCGGACGATGGTCGGGTAGATGACCTGCTCGCCGTGGGGATGGTAGTTGCCGGAGGTATCGCCCGCCACCTTGGCGGACTTGCGGTGCTGCGCGCCGGGGCCCAAGCTCAGGTCGTGCATGGCGATCAGGATTCGCCGCTGCACGGGCTTGAGGCCGTCCCGAACGTCGGGGAAGGCGCGGCCGCGGAGGACGCTCATGGAGTAGAGCAGCCAGCTCTGTTTGAGCTCGTCCTCCAGATTGATATCGAGGGTCTTTGACATAACGGAAGGCTACAACCCCTGGCCGCCTCAAGGGCGGCCCACGCGGCCCCTGCCCGCGCCAGGGCTTCCTGCGACAGACGCGCGGAAACGCGAGGATCGGGGCGGGGGGACGGAGTTCTCTTCCTATATTATAGTGCCTCCCCGAACATCCGTCCAGGCAGACACCCAGCAAGCGCCGGGACTGGACCGGGAGGACCACAGCCTGTTTGGCCCTGCTCGCGGCGCTCATCGAGGGACGACCCGGCCCGTAGCCCGCGCACGTACCGCGGCGCCGCCCCCCACAGGGCGTCAACGGTACGCCCCACTTCTACGGCTTCGCGGCCTGCTCGGCCAGGTAGTGGCGCGACCCGGCCTCCATGGGCTGGAACACGCCCCGGTCGAACAGGTCCACCCTTGCCTTCTCCTCAGGAGTCGCCGCCAGGGACTGCGCCCGCCGAAGCAGGGCGCGGAACTCCTCGAGGCGCTCCGGAGGGCAGAGGACCTTCCACGAGAGCTCCTCCGTCATGTGGCGATGCTTGCGCTCCGTGCGGATCTCCTGTGGGTAGGAGGCAGGCGAGGAGAAGAGCTTCTCTGCCTTCAGGATGAAGTCGCGCATGGGCCGAGCGGCGTGCCCGTAGTACCGAGTGAAGAACTCATCCAGCAGCCGGTCCGCCTTCAGGTCGGGGTCGAAGTAGAGCCGGAAGGTGAGGTAGTGCTCCAGGTGGTTCAGAGCGCTGGTGGGGTACTCGTTGAGGAAGGCACCTCGGATGCCGGCCTGCCGGAAAAGGCCCACCTGCCTTGCGAGGGTGTGCATCGCGAAGCCAGGAAAGGCGGTCCAGCCGTTCACCAGCCCGGTCTCGAAGGGGAAGCAGTAGTACAGCCACAGGTAGAGGGGCCTCTTGTCGCCGGATTCCGACCAGGCCTTCAGAATCCCTGTGTCGTTCTCCTCCATGCCGGGCGACCACCAGTTCTTCACGTGCAGGCAGAGCTGAACGGCGATGTTGGGCTCCAGTTTCACGCGGGTGGGCCGATAGGCGTACTCGTAGTAGGCCAGGGCGGAGATCTGCTTGTCCGGATGCGTCTTGCGGACCTCGCGAGCCACCCGGTTCACGAATCCCCAGATGTAGTTGCTGGCGCGGCCGTTGGAGAAGTAGTCGTTGCCTGGATCCAGCTCCGCCTGGCAGCGGGGGCACTTGCACCACTGGTTGTTGTCCATGGGTACCAGGGCGAAGGTGTCGCCGCGCGTCACGGCCCCCGGCGGGGCCCCCTTGCCGTCGAAGTAGCCGCGTGCGTCCTGTACGACCTGCCGAACCACTGCCGGGTTCGTGTAGCAGAGCTGCGGCGGCGTGCCCTCATACCCTTGGGCGAAGTACTCCGGGTGCGTCTTGCCGAAGCGCTCATACCAGCCGTAGAAGGAGTGGTTCGCGGAGTAGCGCTCCCCGCCCGCGCGAAGCCGCAGCCACCACAGCTTCGTGTCGCGGCCGGAGAGCAGGCTGGGGTTGTCGCTGCTCCAGGAGAGCATGTCAGCGCGAGGGCGCGTACCGGAGATGTCGCGGTACTTCAGCCCTGGCGACCGGCGGATGCTGGGACCGGAGACGGAGAGGGTCTTTCGCGAGGGGCAGATGAGGCCAAGCTCGGTCGGCAGATACCACCGCACGCCGCAGTGCCGCTCCAGGAAGTCGTACACGGCGTAGCACGTGCCCTGGTCGTCGAAGAAGCCCGGGAAGGTCTCGCCCTCAGGGTCGGCGTAGTTCACCTTCTCGTGCTCCTCCATGTCGCGCCCGATCAGCACCAGGGCGTGGGAGGAGAACCGGATGGCGTACTCCTGGGGCGCGAACTCATCGGCTCGGTAGCCCAGCTTGTGGGAGAGACGGCTGTCGCCTACGGCCACGAGGTTGCCCTTGGGACTCGTCTCATCGGTGACGATGGGCAACTCGGCGCCCGTGATCCGGCGAACGTGGTACTGCAGCTCATAGGCGGCCGTCTGCGCGGACCGGCTGGCCTCCTTCGCCACCACGATGGTGGCCGTCGGCTTCCCATCCCTCGCCAGGGTGATGGCCCCCACGGGCCGCGCGACCACTCCTACACCACAAGCAGCGAGTGCTCCCATCGCCAAGGCCCGCCTACCGATCCACATGCCGCCTCCCGTCGCCATCATCCCCAAGAGCTTCCCTCTCAAGAGGATCTTCTTGCGACCGGTAGGCGGCTCCTCGCGCATGGCTGCCGCTTGGGTGCTGTGGGCCGCCCAAGTGCAGAAACACGGCGGCGCTGTGGAGAGGGCCGAAGGCGTGCCGGGCCGGTGAACGACTGTCTTCTACCCACATCTCGGCGCTGGCAGGCAGGCAAGTCGGCGCTGCTGCCCTGATCCTGAGCTTGACGGCAGCTGATGTCTGCTGTTCCTAAGAGGGCCCCGACAGCACGAAGACAGCGGCATATCTGGTATCCCA
>DASXUI010000177.1:0-7428 GCA_036504955.1 Armatimonadota bacterium | reverse complement strand
TGGCAACCACACCGACGCTGGCCACCTGGTTCCGGCGGGCTTTAGCCGACATCGAGACCAACACCTGCGAGGGGATGAGCCGGCTGTTCTTCGAAGGTGCCGAGGGCGACGCGCTCAACTGGCTGAGCCAGCAGCCGGCGGGCAACGTGCTGGCCCTCTCAGCTCAGTTCGGCGGGATGGCCACCTACGTCCCCGCCCTCTCCGGCAAACGCGCCTTCGCCAGCCACTGGGGCGAGAGCCCCCACTTCGGGGACCAGGCAAAGCGAACCCTTCGTTTCTACGCCCCACCCACCCGCCTGACTCCGGACGATGCCGCCCGCTCGCGGGAGCAGATGATCCGGGAGCTGGACCTGCGCTATGTCCTATGGACCCCGGCGGAGCGCTCCCTCCCCCACAGCCTGGACCCCGGAGCCCTGCCCTCCCTCCACCGCGCCTTCGTAGCTGGCCAAGGGGAGACGCAGGTGATCATCTATGTGAGAAGCAGGTCGTAGGGTCGTAGGGTCGTAGGGAAGGGCCGGGGAGGGTTGGGCGTGGTGGATCCGACGTTAGGGTGTGTCCAGAGGCCCGTCCGCCCGGCGGTGAATCGCCGGGCTCCGGGGCTCAATCCTCCTAAAGGAGGGTTCCGACCCCAAGGCGCACCTGAGCGTCCCATCCATAGTCCGTACCGATACGGTGGTCTTACCCCAAGCTCCACGCTGGGTTCAGAACCCCGCTTGAGCGGGATTGAGCCTCGGAGCCCGGCGATTCACCGCCGGGCGGTCGGGCCGCTGGGCATATCCTGGCCCCAGATCCACAGCGGTCCGCCCTCCGAGGCCCTTCGCCACGACCCGATACCTCACAAAGCGCAACTCTGACCGGCGGACGGCCTCTAAGGAAGTGTAGCAACCCAACCGACAATGGACGTGGCTTGCCACGCCTTCCTTGACACTGGCAGAAACCGTGTGCTAGGGTTATGGTTGGCATGGCGCTACCTAATGCTAACCAAGCAAGGCTCGTTCAGCTTGTGTGACCTCACGGCCTCTCAGCAGGGACGAGGGACCCTTATCAGGGGCCTTGGCTGCGTTCGGTAGCACGGGCAGGGTTGAGGTGTGTGCCTTAAGGAAGGGCAGGTTCCGGAGAGGCAACGTGGATACTCCCGGCACGGCCCGCCCCAAGACATCGCCGCTTCTCCTCCCGCATCAAGCCCCGACACAGGGTAAGAAGCCCGGCATCGGCGCGTCCTTTCGACGCTCCCCTGCCGAGTAAGGTTCCGCGAAGAGCGGATACCGGATGCCACGCTGGAAACTCCACCGTACGGGGGGCGCTCCGCGTGGCCGCTCTGGCCCCATACCCGTCGTCGGTCGTCTCCCTCATGGAAACAAGGAGGAGTAGACAATGAGAAAAGGCTTGTTCCTTTGTGGAGCAGCGCTGTTTCTCGCGGTGAGCCTCCCGGCCAAGGCACAGCAGCCTTTCGAGGATGTGCCGAAGGACCACTGGGCTTACCAGGCCGTCCAGACGCTCCAGGAGCGTGGCGTTGTCATCGGTTACCCCGATGGCACGTTCGGCGGCAAGCGTGCAATGACCCGCTACGAGTTCGCGATGGCCATCAAGCGCCTGCTTGAGGACATCATCGACAAGAACAAGGGCGGGGGCGCTGGCATCAGCCAGGCCGACCTCGATCGCGCCCTCCAGGGCTACGTCAAGACCGGCGACCTTCCCGACACCTCTGGGTTCGCCAACAAGAGCGACATCCCGGACGTCAGCAACTTCCCCACCAAGGATGAGCTGAGCAACTTCGTTACCAAGGAAGACCTCCAGAACGTCCAGAAGCTCGTTGACGAGTTCAAGGATGAGCTGGCTTCCCTTGGTACCGACGTTCAGAACATCCGCAGGGATCTGGATGCCCTCAAGGCGCGCGTCAGCGCCATCGAGGACAGACTGAACAAGTGGCACTTCGGCGGCGAGGCTAACGCCATCGTTCGCGGTGACCGCTTCAGCAAGATCAACGGCGTTCGCCGGGGTACCGACCTCGACAGCCGTGGCGACCTGAACACCAACTCGGGCAGCGTGCTGGACAACATGCGCTTCCTGTACGACCTCAACCTCTCCATCACCGGCACCCCGGTGAAGGGTATTGAGGCCAACGCGCTGTTGAACTACGGCAACTACCTGCCGTGGGTCTCCGGCAACCGCGGTGCCGTTGGCGCCGTGATTCCCGCGGACAACAAGGCCGGAGCGACCGGTACCTTCGGTTCCGACGCTCAGAACGGCAGCGCTCAGGTCACCCCCCTGCTGCTGAACATCAAGGGCAAGGTCGGCAACTTCGGCCCCTTCAAGGAGCTCTCGGGGACCCTCGGTAAGTTCGGGACCCAGTTCACTCCTTACACCCTGAAGATGGTGGACCCTGACAGCTACACCAACGTGTCCTACACGGACAACGGTGACGTGATCATGACCGGTGCCAAGATGGACGGTCGGATCTTCGGCAAGCTGGCTTTCAGCGTCTACGCCGCCAAGCACGAGACCTTCCAGAGCCTGGGCAACCTGGTCAATGAGGCCGGCTACGGCTACCCGGTTGGCACCACCTGGGGTGGTCCTATGAACCTGAACCCCGCCGCGCACGAAGCCCTTCTTTGGGACCAGAGCTTCGGCGGTCACGCCACCTACAAGCTAGGACGCTTCAACCTGGGCGCCACCTACCTTGAGGGCGGCATCTCCAACGGCAACACCACGTCCCTGGGCAAGCTGGCTCGCAAGGGCCAGGTGTTTGGTGGCGACGTCTCCGCTGAGTTCGGCAAGTTGGGCTTCGCGGGTGAGTTCGCTTCCAGCAACACCCTGGGCAACTTCGGCACCTTCGAGCGCGAAGGTATCTACCCCATGGACCGCCGCAACGCGTGGGACGGCAAGCTCTCTTACGGACTTGGCCGCCTCACCGTCGCCGCCGGTTACAAGCAGGTTGACCCGTTCTTCGGGGCTCCCGGCTACTGGGGCGCCATCGGCCGCTGGAAGAACCCTACGAACATCAAGGGTGTCAACGGCTCCATCGGCTACAACTTCGGCGAGAAGCTGAGCCTCCAGGGCCAGGCCGAGTTCTACAACTCCGTGGTCAACAACGCCGGCAACACCAACGGATCCAATGGCGTGCAGCACTTCCAGGCTGGTGTGAAGTACAAGCTGACGAGTGCGAACCGCGTGGACCTCGGTTGGGAGCAGGCCCGCTACCATCCTATGGGCCAGGGCGTGAGCCTGGAGAACTACTACAACATCGGATTTGGTCATGACTTCAGCGACAGCACGTCCCTGAAGCTCCTGTACCAGATCATCGACTTCAAGGCCGGCGCTGGCGGCGTGCTGGATGGTTTCGGCACTGCCAACTACAAGGGCGGCGTTGCGGTTGGTCAGTTCTCCGTCAAGTTCTAGTAACCGGCCGGAGTTCTGCTAGCTCCAAAGAAAAGGGGGGCGCCCTCGGGCGCTCCCCTTTTCCGTTACTGGGCAACGACCCAACGACCCTACGACCCAACCAGAGAGGCCCATGCCGAGACCCAGCAGCAAGTTTGTGTGCCAGCAGTGCGGGCATGAGGCCCTGAAGTGGATGGGGCGGTGCCCGGAATGCGAGGCCTGGAACAGCTTCCAGGAGGAGATCGTGGCCCCCAAGGCGCCCACCAAGGGCGCGAAAGCGCCGCCCGGTCCGGTGGTGCTGTCCGGCCGGCCCCAGCGCATCACGGAGGTCACCAGCCTCACCCAGAAGCGCCTCTCGACACGCCTGGGCGAGCTGGATAGGGTACTGGGCGGCGGCATCGTGCCGGGGTCGCTGGTGCTGGTGGGCGGGGATCCAGGCATCGGCAAGTCAACTCTGCTGACCCAGGTCGCGCACCACTTCAGCCAGGACCACGGGCCCGTGCTGTACGTCTCCGGGGAGGAGTCGGCGGAGCAGATAAGGCTGCGGGCGGACCGGCTGGCGATGTCCTCGCCCAACCTGTACCTGCTGGGTGAGACTGACATCCTTCAGGTGGAGGGCCAGGTCGACCAGCTTCGGCCCGCCTGCCTGCTGATTGACTCCATTCAGACGATGTACACGCCGGAGTCCACCTCCTCACCCGGCACCGTAAGCCAGGTCCGCCACGCCACGCAGGTGCTGATGCGGATGGCGAAGACGCTGCACCTGCCGGTCTTCATCGTGGGTCACGTAACCAAGGAGGGGGCCATCGCCGGCCCGCGCGTGCTGGAGCACATGGTGGATACCGTGCTCTACTTCGAGGGCGAGCGGGGGCACACGTACAGGCTGCTGCGGGCGGTCAAGAACCGCTTTGGCTCCACCAACGAGGTGGGTATCTTCGAGATGGCCGAGGAGGGCCTGCTCGAGGTCCCCAACCCCTCCGAGTACCTGCTGGCGGAGCGCTCCCAGTACGCGCCCGGCTCGGCCGTCACGGCGACGGTGGAGGGCACCCGCCCCCTACTGGTGGAGGTGCAGGCCCTGGCGGTGCCCACGCAGATGGTGGCTCCCCGTAGGGTGACCACGGGGCTGGATGCCTCACGGACCCACCTCCTGCTGGCCGTCCTGGAGAAGCGCGCGGGGGTCCGCTGCTCCACGCAGGAGGTGTACGTGAACGTCGCCGGCGGCGTGCGGGTGGTGGAGCCCGCTACCGACCTGGGTGTGGCCCTGGCGGTGGCCTCCAGCGTGTTGGAAGCACCCGTGCCGCCGGACACGGTGATGGCCGGTGAGGTGGGCCTGGCCGGAGAGGTACGCGCGGTAGGCCAGATGGAGAAGAGGCTCGCGGAGGCCGCCCGCCTCGGCTTCCGTCGGGCGGTGATCCCCCGGCGCAACATCACCCCACGGTTGAAGCAGGCGGGCATGGACGTGGTGCCGGTGGAGTCCCTGAGGCAGGCCCTGGAAGTCGTGCTGGGGGTATAGCTGGCACGCCAGCCCTCCCCGAGCCATGGAACCGGCGGCGGCGATCTGCGCGCGGCCGGAACGGCCAGCGATACCGCCTAGCCGCACACCTTTCGGCATTGGGGCAAGGGTGCTATGATAAGCCGGAAGAGGCGCTCCGGTGCCCCTTACCTTCCGCTCCCCAGGCTTCCTTCCCCAGGGCTCCGCCAACCGTCGCTCCCCTTGCGTGTGGCCGGCAGACCCTGAACCCTAACTCAGCCCTCAATCACCTCAGGAGAAGCCCCCGACCGCGCCTTCAGCATGAAGGAAGCCCCCTGGAGCATCTGGCGCGGCGGGCTACCACGAACCAGGAGCAGAGGCATGGCCAAAGAGAACGCCCTTCGCGTTGGCATCATCGGTCCCGGCGGGATGGGCCGACACCGCGTCCGCGAGTTTGCTCAGCGTGATGACTGCCAGATCGTCGCCTACGCCGACATCTCCGAGACCCCGATGGACCTCACGGACAAGTACGTGCAGGAGGGGGTCCCCAGCTTCGATGCGGGTCAGGTTCACCGCTACCTGGGTGAGTACGCCTTCATCGACATGCTGAACAAGGAGAAGCTCGACATAGCTTGTGTGTACACCCCTCACAGCCTCCACGCCGAGCAGTGTCGCACCGCCCTGCGCTTTGGAGCCCATGTGGCCGTGGAGAAGCCCTTCGCCAACCTGGTGGGGGACGCCATCCACGTGGCCCAGCTCGCCAAGGCCCGCGACCGCCACATGATCATCCAGTACCAGCGCCACTTCGAGCCCATCTACGTCACCGGCCGCAAGGTCCTCCGCGAGGGCATCATTGGCGAGATCCAGGAGTTCGAGGTCTTCCTGGCCCAAAACTGGAGCGGCTTCAACTGGCGCGGGGACTTGAAGTTCTCGGGTGGAGGCCAGCCCAACGACTCCGGCAGTCACCTGCAGGACATCCTCCTCTGGATGACCGGCCTACTGCCCAAGGAGATCACCGGCTCCACAAGCAAGCTCTACAAGGACAAGGACGGCAACGTCATCGAGAAGCAGGTGGAGATCGACTCCGAGTCCGACATCACCATGGAGAACGGAGCCAAGGGCAAGCTGACGATCCTGGGGAATACCACCATCGGCTTCGAGGAGTGGATCGTGCTCAAGGGCACGGAGGGGACTCTCACCATCAAGGAGGGCAAGCTGCTCCTTAGCGCCAAGGGCCAGGACTCGGAGATCCCGCAGGACCGACCAGAGGGCTACCCGCAGTCCAACATCGACAACCTGGTGAAGCTGATCAGGGGTCAGATAAGCACCAACTTCGTCTCCTCCATCAACGGTGTGCGAACGAGCTGGCTGACGAACTCCATCCTGGAGGCCGGCCGCGGCCCCGAGAAGCGAAACACGGTGAGCTGCGACCGCCTCCTTGAGGTGGAAGGGTACAGCCGTCAGTACGTCAAAGACAAGATTGCCGAGTACGAGAAGGCCGGCTGTTTCTAGGCCCCTCCCCCAGAGTCTCAAGCAATCGCCTGGGAGAGCCAACCTCGTTTCCACGGCTCTCCCGGGCCCCCCACCGCCGCCCCTGCGTGCCCTGCAGGGACCCCGGAGACCTGCCGAAGACAGGATGAGCGGGCCCCGCGACCTTGGGGCCAGGGTCATTCGCGCTGAGCGACCTGCTGGCAGGCAGGGAGTACCGTACCGGCAGCCCCGAGGACGCCGGCATCCTGCGCCAACGGCTCCGCGCTGGCGCCCTGTCTGGCCTCGAAGGGACGCGACGACCCTCGGCCGCCCGAGCAGACCCTAGGCCCGCGTCAGCCCTGCCACAGGCGCTGGACTCCAGCGAGAGCGCGGAGTGTTGTTTGGTTCCTCTTAGGAAACGAGACGCGGGCTGGAAGGGGCATCGAGGGCTTCGGGTCACCCCTTAGCCCGCACAGTTCACAAGAGCGCGTGGGGACCCACGCCGTTTACGACACGCAGGCGCCTCGTGCGGGTTAGGCCACAAGTTGCTGATCGGGCAGCGAAGCCCGTACAGCCAGATCCTGTGGGTGCTCACATAGCGAGGGAGAGGTATGGACAAGACGCGACTGCGCACTCACCTCGAGGTCAAGGGCGACCGTCTCCTGGTGAGGCCCGAGGGCCGCCTAGACGAGTCCACACGGGCCCTCTTCCAGCAAGCATTGGGTGCCGCGATGAACCCGGAGCTTCCCCTGTTAGTAGATCTCTCTCGTGTCAGCTACCTCGACAGCCACGGCGCCAGAGCCCTCCTCGAGGCCGCCACGCGCCACTCCCATGAGGAGTTGGAGCTAGTCGGCAACGCGGCCATCGTGGCCCGCGTCCTCAGCCTGGTCAGCGACAGCGGCTACTCCTGGTACGAGGTCAAAGCCCCCTCCCGCCGCCCGGACGCCCCCTCTCCGCTCCTGGACCTCCGCCCTTCTGCCGCCGCCGCCTGAGCCACCGACTTCCTCACCACAGAGGCACAGAGGGCACAGAGGAGAGGCTGAAGAGGTGAAGAGGTGAAAGCGCCTCAGCCTAGAGACCCTTGCGAGCACGGGCCAGCTTCTGAGGCG
>DASXUI010000176.1:0-1895 GCA_036504955.1 Armatimonadota bacterium | reverse complement strand
CCGCCGGGGCGACCCCATCACCGTGGCCGTCATCGGCGGGTCCATCACGCAGGGTGCCTCCGCCACCGCGCCGGAGAAGCGTTACGGTGACCGCGTGGCGGCCTGGTGGCGGGAGCGCTTCCCGAAGTCCACCGTGACCTTCGTGAACGCCGGCATCGGGGCTACCGGCTCAGACTACGGGGCCCAGCGCGCTGAACGCGACCTTCTGTGCCATCACCCCGACTTCGTGGTGGTGGAGTACGCGGTGAACGACCCCAACGGGCGCGCCCCGGCGGAGACCTACGAGGGGCTCCTCCGGCAGATCCTGAAGCAGCCCCGGAAGCCGGCGGTCGTCCTGCTCTTTATGATGAACGACGCCGGGGGTAACGCTCAGGAGTGGCAGTCGAACGTCGGCCGCCACTATGCCGCGCCCATGGTCAGCTACCGCGACGCCCTGTGGCCCGAGATCAAGGCCGGCAGCCGGGAGAAGGGCGATGTCTTCGCCGACGAGGTCCACCCCAACGACCGGGGTCACGAGTACGCCGCCCGCTTCACCACGAGTTTGCTGGACGACGTCCTGGCGCACCTGCCCGCCGACGCGGAGCTGCCGCGCGTTCAGCCCGTTCCCGCGCCGCTTCTGACGGACCTCTTCGAGACCGCCACGCTGTGGGAGCCGGAGAGCCTGCGCCCCATCCGACGTGACGGCTGGAAGCTGGACGTGAACGAGCATTGCTGGAAGACCGACAAGCCCGGGAGCGTGCTGGAGCTGAGCGTGGAGGGGAAGCTGATCTGCATCCAGAGCCTGCGCCTGCACGCCGGCATGGGCAGGGTCCGCGCCCAGGTGGATAAGCGCAAGCCTGTACTGCTGGAGGGCTGGTTCGACCAGACCTGGGGCGGCTGGCGGCGCACGGACGTCTTGGCGCGCGGTCTGCCCCCGGGCAAGCACACGGTCCGCCTGATCCTGCTTGAGGAGAAGCACCCAGAGAGCACCGGCCACGAGTTCAAGGTCTACGAGATCGGCGCCGCGGGCCTGGGCGGCCGTCGTCCTCGCAAGGCGACCGCGCCGCCCAAGAAGTAGCTCCACGAGGCTCTCGATCAGGCTGCCTCCGCCAGGGCGTGACGGCCGCCCCAAAGGGGGCGTGGGGATGCTCAGCCAGCCCCGCTCCTTCGCGCGGGGCAGACCCTCGGCGCCCCTGACCTGGGTGCTGCGCCGTGCCCCGCGCGCCCCAGTGCTTATGGGGTCCGCACCCTACTCCTCCGGCCGAAGCGTGAAGTCGAAGGGCTTGTTGCGGTCGCACGTCAGCTTGCCGTCCACGAGCTCCAGCTCCGCTACCTGTAGGGAGGTGCGGCGCGTAGCGTAGGGCTCGACACCGGGGATGACCTCCGGGTGCTTCTGGTAGCGCTGTGGATGCACGAAGTAGAGCAGGTAGGCGCGGTCCCCCTGCACCAGAACGTCCGCGTGCTGCCCCAGCCACCCATCCTCTGGGCGCGTGCCTGGCTCCCGCAGGATGACCTCCTGGGGTGTCCACGACTCGCAGTTCCTGGAGCGCCGAACGCCCAGCCCCTGCCACGTGTCGAAGACCATCCAGTACCAGCCTCGCCACAGGAACACGTTGGGGCCTTCGCCAGCGGTGTCCGTGATATTGGGGCCGACCGCCTTCCAGTGGAACAGGTCGTCGCTATCGGCGGCGTACTGGTGGGAGCCGTGGGCCTCGTCCTTGTACCACAGGCGCCACTTCCCGCTGGGCAGTCGGTGGACGCAGGCGTCGATCACTCGGTCGGAGGTCAGAGGCAGCTTGCTCCGGAACTGCCAGTCCCAGAGGTTCGCGCTGGTGTAGTGCAGGATGTAGCGGTCACCGGACCAGTCGTTCGGCACCCCCGGCACGAAGCTGACGTAGGCGTGGTAGGTTCCATCG
>DASXUI010000175.1:0-1776 GCA_036504955.1 Armatimonadota bacterium | reverse complement strand
GTTCGCGGACGCGGAGCTGCAGAACCGGGCCTGGCTGGCCTCCCGCCCCGGCTGGTGGGACACCATGATCGGCCCCGGCAAGGCGCTGGACACCTCGCGCTACTGCGTCATCTGTTCCAACGTGCTGGGTAGCTGCTACGGGACCACGGGTCCGGTCTCCACCGACCCGGCCACCGGCCAGCCCTACGCGCTGAGCTTCCCCGTAGTGACCATTGGGGACTGGGTGCGGCTTCAGGAGCGGTTGGTTACCCACCTGGGCATCGACAAGCTCCTCGCGGTGGTGGGCGGCTCGTTGGGCGGCCAGCAGGCCATCGAGTGGGCGCTGGCCTACCCGGAGCGCCTGCGCTCCAGCATCGTCCTCGCCTCCTCGCCTCGCCTCAGCGCCCAAGGTCTGGCCTTCAACGCCGTGGCCCGCCACGCCATCCGCACGGACCCCAACTTCCGAGACGGCCTCTACAACGGAGGCTCCGCGCCGGACAAGGGGCTGGGAGTGGCCCGGATGATCGGCCACATCACCTACCTCTCCGAGCTGGCGATGGAGCGCAAGTTCGGCCGTAGGCTGCGTGACCGCGAGGAGCTGGGTTTCCACTTCGACGTGGACTTCGAGGTGGAGAGCTACCTGCTCCACCAGGCCCGCACCTTCGGAGAGCGGTTCGACGCCAACAGCTACCTCTACATAACGAAGGCGATGGACTACTCTGACGCCGCCGTGTGGGGCGATGGTGACCTGGCCGCCGCGGCCGCCCGCGCGCGCTGCGCCTGGCTGGTGACCTCCTTCAGCAGCGACTGGCTCTACACGCCCCAGAGCACCCGCGAGTGGGTGAACGCCCTCTGCGCCAACCGCCTGCCGGTTACCGCCGTGAACATCGAGTCCTCCTACGGGCATGACGCCTTCCTGCTGGAGGTCAGCACGCTCAGCCGCCTGCTGGCCGATTTCCTGAGGGGGGTGGCGGAGTCATGAGCCCAGCCGAGTACCGAGACGCGCTTCAGCACCTGGTGAAGTCCCGCCCCACCGCCGGCGAGGCGCTGGTCGCGATGGCCATGCTGGACGCCCGAGGCCTGCAAGAGCCCTTGGACGAGACGCGACCCCGCTGGGACCACCAGCTCATCCGGGAGATGGTACCGGAGGGGGCCTCCATCCTGGACCTTGGCTGCGGCTACGGCGAGCTGCTGGCAGACCTTCGCGATTCCAAGCACGCCTTCGTGCAGGGCGTGGAGCGAGACCTGGAGAGCGTGCTTCAGTGTACCTCCCGGGGCGTGCCGGTGATCCAGGCCGACCTGGACGAGGGCCTGCGGGGCTTCTCCGATGGCAGCTTCGACTACGTGGTGCTGGAGGAGACGCTGCAGGCCGTCTACCGCCCGGGAGTCGTGGTTGAGGACATGATGCGGGTCGGCCGCCGATGCGTGGTCAGCTTCCCGAACTTCGGCCACTGGCGAGTGCGGCTGCAGCTCTACGCGGACGGTCGCATGCCGGTGACGCCGCGTCTGCCCTACACGTGGCACAACACCCCGAACATCCGCCTGGTGACCATCCGCGACTTCGAGGAATGGTGCGCGGAGCTAGGCGCCACCATCCACGCCGCCTACGCCTACGTGGACGGCGAGCCGCGTCCTCTTCTTAAGGTAGACAACGTCCTCGCCGAGGAAGCCCTCTTCGTGATCAGCCGGGGGTAGGCGTTCCTATCTCCCAACCCTCTTCCCGAGACGGGAAGAGGGCTCCGTGCTGGCGATGCCGCACCCTCCCCTGCCAGGGACAGCCCGGCGGCACCAAGCGCC
>DASXUI010000174.1:0-1663 GCA_036504955.1 Armatimonadota bacterium | reverse complement strand
AAGAACTCCAGAGAGCCCCGCTGCTCGGTCCTGGGGAGCCCCTGGAAGTCCTTGATCCGCTTCAGGATCTCCAGCATCTCCTTGCGAGGGCCGCCGCCGCCGTCGCCGTGACCGAAGAGCATCATGCTCTGGTTTCCGCGGTCGTGGTCCTTATAGCGAGTGAGGGACTTGAGCGGGTCCGCGACGCCGGGGTCATCTGCCATGGCGTTGTAGGTATCGGCGGGCGGGAAGTGCGTCAGCACCCGTGAGCCGTCGATGCCCTCCCAGTAGAACGTGTGGTGGTCCGGTGGGTTGAACTGGTTCCAGGAGAGCTTCTGGGTCAGGAAGTAGTCGATACCGACGCCCTTCATGATCTGAGGAAGCGCCCCGCTGTATCCGAAGACGTCCGGGTTCCAGAACTCCTTGCAGTCCCAGTTCAGCTCCCGACGGAAGAATCGCTTGCCGTACAGAAACTGCCGAACGAGCGACTCTCCGGAGGGGACGTTGCAGTCTGGCTCGATCCAGGTGCCGCCAACGGGGACCCACTGGCCCTTCTCGGTGTAGCGCTTGATGCCCTCGAAGATGGAGGGGTAGTCGTCCTTCATCCACTGGTACTGATGAGCCTGCGAGCAGGAGAACTTGTAGTCCGGGTAGTCCTCCATGTAGGCGAGCGCCGAGGAGAAGGACCGGGCCGCCTTGCGCTCCGTCTCCGCCAGGGGCCACAGCCACGCGGTGTCCAGGTGGGCGTGCCCGATGGCGGACAGCTCGTGGCAGTAGGTCGCGTTCCGACAGTCGTACAGGCGCTTCAGGAGCTCCTTGGCCACGGGCCAGGTGGAGCGGTCGCGCGGGTCAACCCGGTTCGCCACCTCGTTGAGCGTCGCCATCAGAAGGCCTTCCCACGGCGTCAGGTGTTTGGGGTCGGCGCGCCGCAGGAGATCCTTGGGAACGAAGAGATCGAAGTAGAGATCCCAGGCCTCAGGGTCGAAGAGGGCCAGGTCCGCTCGCTCGAAGACCTGTGCCTCCAGGGTGCTGTAGTGGCCGATGCGGTCCCGGTTGGAGGCGGCTTCGACCTCCAGGTACACCTCGCCGCCAGCGGCTAGGTCCTTCAGGCGGGCATCCTTCCGGTCGGCGCCGCTCCAGGAGTCGCCTGGGACGTAGTTCAGCCCCTGAACAGGCACCCCGTCCCGCCAAAGCAAGCACTCGCCGTGGGTGATGAAGAGAAGGTCAATGGCCTTGCCCCGCCAAGCCTCCGGCACGGCGCCACGTAGGCGGAACCAGTAGGTCGACCACCGGGGGCCAAGCTGCATACCCAACTGAGCTGGCTTGTAGTCCAGCGTCTGCGCGTCCGCGTAGGGAATGCGGTCCACGGGACCGGCCACCTCAACTGAGAGGGGAACGGTCTCGGAGTAGAAGAGGGGCCTGAAGCGTTCCACATACTGGTGGATGCGCTCGATGGTCAGTCTGGGATGCTTGAGCATTGGATACCACCTGCCTTGAGCTAGAGCCACGAACCACGCAAACGTGGTGGCCCACCCGAGACGAGGCGCGGCGCCCCGTACGGACGGGCGAGGATGTAGGGGTCCCGAGGGACTCGGGGAAGGTTGCTACGGCAGGACGGCCACGGGAACGGCGCCGAGGCACTCATTCACCGTGGCCGTCCTAGCACGGCATCTATGGGGTACTG
>DASXUI010000173.1:0-9644 GCA_036504955.1 Armatimonadota bacterium | reverse complement strand
GGCCGCCCCAGTCCTGGCTGGCATTCGAGGCGGAGAAGAGGGACATCCGGGAGATGGCCTGGGCTCGTCAGCCCTTCCTCCAACCGGGCATCTTCAACCCCGATGGGCACCCCCGGCACCCACTCTCTGTGCCGACCCCCTGGAACCAGGCCGCCTTCAGGCGCTCCGTCTCCGGGCAGACAGTTCGCATGGACGCGGACGTGAAGGGGGCCCGCGTTCGGCTCCTCTCCGCTCCGGTATGCTCCCAGGGGCGAGTTCGGGCCATCATCCAGATGGTCCGGCCCCTGGATGAGTTCGAGCATATGATGGGGAACCTCGACCGCACCCTTCTGGCTCTGATGCTGCCGGCCCTGCTGGTGGCCGGCGGCGCGGCAGCCTTCCTCACGGGCCGCAGCTTGCGACCGGTCAAGCAGCTCGCCCAGGCCACCGCGCAGCTCACCTCCCAGGACCTCGCCTACCGTCTCCCCCTGACAGGGCACGATGAGTTCACGGAGCTCTCGCGGCGGTTCAACGGCATGGCGGAGCGCCTGGAAGGCGCCTTCTCCCAAATGGAGGCCGCTAACGACGACCTAAGGGCCGCCTACGAGAGGCAGAGGCAGTTCACGGCTGATGCCTCCCATGAGCTTCGGACCCCCCTTACGCGGGTGAAGACCACCGCGTCCGTGGCTCTGGCCAGCGATCGCAGCCCGGAGTCCTACCGCAAAGCTCTGGGGGCGGTGAACGAGGCGTCCGATGCCATGACGCGCCTGATTGATGACCTCCTGTTGCTGGCCCGCTCCGACGCAGGCCACCTCCGGATGGGCGCGGAGCCCGCGGACCTGAAGCAGGCACTCGCCGCCGCCACGGAGATGGAGCGTGCGGCCTTGGGGGGCCGTCTGAGGTGGGAACTGGCGGACGAGGAGTTGGAGGTCGCGGCGGCGGAGGATCACCTGGTTCGCCTCTTCGGGAACCTCCTGGGGAACGCGGCCCGGCATACGCCGCCGGAAGGCACCATCACCCTCGCGGCTTGTCGCCGCAATGGCTGCGTGCTTGTGCAGGTGAAGGATACCGGGGAGGGGATTCCAGAGGAGCACCTGCCGCGCGTCTGCGAGCGCTTCTACCGGGTGGACGCCGCGCGCACGCGGGAGCTTGGCGGGACGGGACTTGGCCTGGCAATATGCCAGAGCATCGTGGCCGCCTACGGTGGCGAGATGACGCTGCGGAGTGAGGTGGGGCAGGGAACCACAGTCAGCGTGAGTCTGCCCGCCGCGCCGGGGGCGACGCCCGCGCCCTCCACCGCGGCTTGAGGGTGGGCGCTAGCGTCCGCCCTCCTGGAGAGCTCTCATCACGGCCTGGGGAATCTGCGGCAGGGGGACGACCTCGTCCGCGCCGCCGAGCTTTATGGCCTCCTTCGGCATGCCGAAGACCACGCAGGTAGACTCATCCTCCGCGATGGTATGGGCCCCGCTCTGTCGCATGTCCAACATGCCCTTGGCGCCGTCCGCGCCCATGCCAGTCAGCAGCACCCCCACGGCGTTCCGGCCCGCTCCCGATGCGACGGACTGGAACAGCACGTCCACGGCCGGCCGCTGGTGGTGTACCGCCGGGCCACCCTTGATGCGCACCACGTACCTGGCGCCGCTCTTCTGAAGGATCAGGTGGTAGTTGCCGGGGGCGATCAGTGCCACGCCGGGTACTACGGGGTCGTTGTCCTTGGCCTCCCTGACGGCCATGGGGCAGATACCGTCCAGGCGGTTCGCGAAGGCCGCTGTAAAGTGCTCCGGCATGTGCTGGACGATCACAGTACCTGGCAGAGTGGCGGGCAGGCGCAGGAGCAGCGATTCGATGGCCTTGGTGCCGCCGGTGGAGGCTCCGATGGCGAGCACCTTGTGCGTAGTCTGAAGCTGGAAGCTGGCCGTCTCGGCGACGGGAGCCTCGGCCTCCTGTGCCGTGGCATCCGGGCGGCGGATCTTCGCGGATGCCGCCGCCCGGATGGCCCGCACCAGTTGGCGCATCTCCTGAGGTAGGGAGTAGGCCGAGCCCGGTTTGCACATCACTTCCACCGCCCCCAGCGCCAGGGCGCGCATGGCGGCCTCGCTGTTCTTGGGGGTGAGGGAGCTCAGGATCACCACCGGGATGGGGTAGTGCTTCATCAACCGGGCGAGGAAGGAGATACCGTCCATCCGGGGCATCTCGACGTCTAGCGTCAGTACGTCCGGCTTCAGCCGGAGGATCTTGTCCCGCGCGGCGTAGGGATCCACCGCGGAGCCCACCACCTCCATGTCGGGGTACTTGGAGAGCTCTTCCGTCAGCACCTTGCGGACCATGGCGGAGTCATCGACGACCAGAACTCGAATCATTCTATGGCTCCCGTGCGGGGGCGGAGAGGCGCGGAATCGGGACCGCTGCCGGCCGGCGGCAAGCCGACTCCGTGCTGAGGACCGGCCTCAAGGGACCGGCCTCGTTGGATGCCTGGGATGGAACAGGAAGGGCGTTCGCACCGAACGTGGCGCCCGCGGGAAGGCCGATCCCTCGGTACCCGGCGCGGATCGAAGGGCCGCGGTCGGGGCGCGGCGACCAGCATCAGTTCACGAAGAGGCGCAGTTCCACGGGCCTCTCCTCCAGCACAAGTCGCACTTCGGCGGCCGGGTCGGCTGGTATGGCGGCCGGGTCGATGGCCCGCGGCGGCCCCAGCAGGAACGGGTCCTTGGGGCCGAACACGGCAGGCAGGACGTTTCCGCACACGATGTTGGCCACCTCGCCCAGGGCATCCATCTGCTGCAACTCCGTGGGCTGAAGCTCGTCGCCCAGGATGTTCGCGGCCAGGATCGGCAGCAGGGATCTGCAGGTGCTGATCACCAGCTTGCCCGTCTTGGGGCCCTCGAAGGACACCATCACCGCCACCGGATCGGCGGAGGGCTCCATTCCCTCATCGGAATCCGGGAGCAGGAAGGCTAGCTGATCAAAAACTAAGGTTGCTGCCTGATAGAGACAGCTCGTCATCGGGTTGCTCAAGCGATACTCCCGTTACGTCCACCACGACCTGCCGAAGCTCTTCAGGGGTGAAGGGCTTATGAAGAAAGGCGGCGCCCTGCTCCTTGAGACGGTTCACCCGCGTCTCGCTGCTCTCCGTGGAGACTACGATCACCCTGAGGTCGGAGGTGATCGGGTTCGCGCGCACCTGATGGATCATTTCCTCTCCGGTCATGACCGGCATGTTGATGTCGATCAGCGCCAGGTCGATCCAGTTTTCGTTCAGCAGCTCCAGGCCCTCCTTGCCATCGCCAGCCTCATAGACCTCGGCAACGGGTACGCCGCTGAGACGAAGAGTTCGGATGATCATGGATCGCATCACCCGGCTGTCATCCACAATCAGCACATTAAGTGCCATTCGGTCCTCCCCGAGTCGCGCCCCTGGGGGAGCGCTTCGGATCCGTGCTTCGCGCGGGCATCCTCAGTTTCGGCCCCTAGAGCTCCCTGAGCTCCCCGTTGATCTTGAGGCTCACCACACCCGTGCCGATGTGCAGGGACATAGTGCGGGAGGTGCAGCCCCCCACGTCGTGGCCCTTCAGCATCACCCCATTGCCCCACAAGAGCTTTCGGAGCATGGTGAAGTTGCGACGGCCTATCTGGAAGTGGTCTTCGTCGCCCCGGAGTCTGGAGGTGGCACCCCCGGCGACCTTGACGACTAGCCGCTGTTTCTGGGCCCCCTGCCTGTAGCATTCACGGAACAGCCTGGGGACTCCACTGTCAACGAACATACTGGGATTCAGCTCAGCCTTGCTTGGGTCGATGCTGGAGTCGGGCAGCATGACGTGCAGCAGCCCTCCCACGCGAGCCACCGGGTCGTAGATGCTGATGCCGAGGCAGCTCCCCAAGGCATAGGTGATGAGCAAGTCCTCCGGGTCAGCGGAGACCTTGCAGTCGGCTACGCCGACTGTTTGAAGTGTTGCCGCTACCCCCATCGAGGTCATGGCGTTGTCACTTTGCGTAGACCGCGGGCTGAACGTACCGAAAAGGTAAGGCCGAGCCCGTCAGACTCTCGGAATGGCCCACGAAGAGATGTCCGTCCTGGGCCAGGATGTCGTAGTAGCGCCGGACCAATTGCTGCTGGGTGGGCCGGTCGAAGTAGATCATTACGTTGCGACAGAAGATGATGTCGAAGGGCCCGCGCATGGGCCAAGCGTCCATGAGGTTCAGCCTGGCGAACCGCACCAGGGACCTAAGCGAGTCGCCGGCCTGATAGGTACGCGTGGCGCCTGTGCCGATGGTGCTGAAGTAGCGGCCAAGCAGGGCCGAGGGGACGTCCTCCACGCAGGCTTGGTCATATACCCCCTGCTTCGCCTTGGCCAGAACCTTCGTGGAGATGTCGGTGGCCAGGATCTTCACGTCTTGCCGAGGGTTGTTCCCCACGGCCTCGCGCACCAGCATCGCCAGGGTGTAGGACTCCTCACCGGAGGAGCAACCCGCGCTCCAGATCCGGATGGGTTTGCCGGAGGAGACCAGCCCAGGCAGCAGACGCTCCTTGAGCAGGTCGAAGTGCTGTGCCTCCCGGAAGAAGCTGGTCTTGTTGGTGGTCAGGGCATCCACCATGGCGGAGAGCTCCTGGCCGGAGGGATCGCCCTCTAGGTAGGCCAGGTATTCCTTGAAGCTGCCCAGGCCCAGCGCTCGGAGCCGTTTGGACAGCCGGGATTTGACCAGGTCATGCTTACCCTCCTGGAGGTTCACCCGGCTGATCCCGTACATCATCTCACTGATGTGACGGAACTCCGCGTTGCTGAGCTGGAAGCCCGCTGTCTCAAGCCTAAGAGTTTGGTCCTGCAAGCAAGTTACCCGATCCCAGTGATGCCGCGACTAAGTCTAGTGCCCCCTGACCCGCACTGTACACGAGGGCGTCTGGGGCCCGCGCCATGCACGACGCGGAAGTGCCTCGTGCATCATGGGGTTAGGGGAGGGCCCAAGCCTTTGGGCCCGATCCGTGGTTGGCGACCTGGCAGAGCCGCCCGCCAGCTCGCCCCACGGTTGGGGTGCCTGCGTAGGGGGTGCAGCGCCGGTCCCCCCTGGCGCGCGTGTGCTCCTTGGGGGCGGTCAGTCGCCGTTGATGTCCGCTCCTGTCAGGGCGCCGAGGTCCAGGGTCTCCTGATCGGAGAGGACCCGTTCGATGTCCAGCAGCAGCTTGACGTGGCCGTCTGTCTTCCCGATGCCCAGGATGTAGGTGGTGTCTACGTCGCCGCCGAAGGAGGGCGGCTCCTCAATCTCACTGCTTCCGATATCCAGCACCTCGGAAACGCGGTCCACCACGATACCCATCTCGGTGCCGTGAGTCTGCACGACGATGATGCAGGTCTCCTCGGTCTGAGTCATCGCCTCCATCTCGAACTTCAGGCGCAGATCTACGATGGGGATAACCTTGCCCCGAAGGTTGACCACGCCCTTGATGAAGAAGGGGGTGCGGGGAACGGTGGTGATGGGCATCATCCCGATGATCTCGTGCACCTTGAGGATCTCGATGCCGTACTCCTCACCGGCGAGGAAGAAGGTGAGGTACTTGCCTCCCAGGTCGGCCCGAGCCTCTAGGCTTCCCTCGGTGGCGGACCCCGGGGCAGAGAGGGTTGCTGCGCTTGACATGATGGTTCTCCTTAGTCACCCGGCCCTCGGTGGCCGGCGGAGCGTAGGCACAAGCTATGCCGCGATAGGCAGTGGGCGGCTGGGCGACGAAGCGTCGCCCTTCTGCCTGGCCGCTGCCAACAGACCGTCGGGATCCAGGATCAGGCCCACACGGCCGTCTGCAAGGATGGCGCCTCCCGACACTCCCTGAAGCTGCCCCAGGCGCTCGCTGAGGGACTTGGCTACCACTTGCTGCTGGTCCAGCAGCTCATCTACGAGCAGCGCGTACCGGCGGTCGGAGTCTCCCACCACCACCAGGAGCCCTTCAGTGGGGTTCTCCACGGCGTTGTCGATGTCGAAGAGCCGGTGCAGCCGGAACATGGGCAGGATCTCATCCCTCAGCAGGGCCATTTCGCCCTTGCCGGCGATCGTGGAGAGAGCGTCTGCCTCCGGTCTGAAGCAGATCTGGATCTTAGCGGTGGGCACGATGAAGCGCTGGTCGCCGACCCGAATCAGCATGCCGTCGGTGATCGCCAGGGTCAGGGGCAGTCGAACCGTGAAGGTAGACCCAAGTCCCTGCTCCGAGGCGATATCCACCCGGCCCCTTAGGGCGGCGATGCTCTGCCTAACAACATCCATGCCTACCCCACGCCCGGACACATCGGTGACTACCTCGGCCGTGGAGAAGCCGGCTCGGAAGATGAGCCCGAAGACCTCGGAGTCGCTCATCCCCTTGTCCGAATCGATCAGGCCCTGGGACAGCGCCTTCTGCAGGATCTTCTCTCGGTTTAGGCCTCGGCCATCGTCGCGCAGCTCCACGATGACGGAACCCCCGGCATGGTAGGCGGAGAGATGGATGCAGCCGGTGCGGCTCTTGCCTGCCTGCTCTCGGACGTCCGGTGTCTCGATGCCGTGGTCCACGGCGTTGCGCACCATGTGGACCAGCGGGTCCGAGACCACGTCGACCATGTTGCGGTCGATTTCGGTGTCCTCGCCCGAGGTGATGAACTCGACGAGCTTACCGGTCTTCTGGGCTACGTCGCGCGCAAGCCGGTTCATCTTCTGGAAGGTGGCCTTCAGCGGGACCATGCGCATGGACATACTGAGGTCCTGAAGCTCCCGCACGATCTTGCCCTGGTGGCTCACCTTTCGGGCCAGGTCATGGTGGGCGCCGAGGGTAACGATTTGGTCCTGGCTCACCATGGACTGCGCGATCACCAGCTCACCCACGGCGTCGATTAGGCCGTCCAGGCGGTCGGTGCGAACGCGGACCGAGCTGTCAGAGGTACTGCCCGAGGCCGCCGCAAGCTGCTTCTGGGTGCGCAGAGCCTTGGCCACGTCCGTAAGGGTGGCGGAGCCCTCGCGAACCAGTGACACGCCGATGGGCTCATTGGGCTGGCGGTTGTGAACTCTCTCTATGGTAGAGCGATCCACCTTGCCCTCGGCTACCAGGATGTCCCCGACTCTTGGTGGGGGGGCTCCGAGCTCTGCCGCCTCGGCGGAGATCCCGGCCGCCTCGGGGTTCACCAGGAGCTGGAGCAGCCCATCGTAGCCCTCCGGCTTCACCTGAGGCGAGCCGTTGAGGGCGGCATTAACGACGTTCACCAGTTCCTTGAGCATATCCACGGAACGCAGTGCCAGGTCAGCGTAGCCGCCGGTGCAGCGGATCTCGTGGTCACGTACCCGTGTGAGCAGCGTCTCGGCGTGGTGCGCCAGCTCCTGGATGGCGGCCAGCCCCAGGAACCCCGCGATGCCTTTGATGGTGTGGAAGGCTCTGAAGACGGTGCTGATGGCCTCCAGGTCTTCGGGGTCGGTTTCCAGGGAAAGAAGCGCCGCTTCGGCCGCCTCGATATAGTCGCCGGACTCCGTGGTGAACTCGCGCAGGAGGTCGGGGTCGGCATCTTCGGGCAGCCCGGTGCCAACCACCGGCGCCGGCTTGGGCACGCCGGCAGAGACCGATGGCGCCGGTCCAGCGGCCGCCGGCAAGGGGGCTTCAGCCTGTAGGGGTGGAGGTGCTACCTCCTCCTCCAGAGCCTCCTCTGCCTCCGGCTCCTGAGGGTCCTCGTCCATGGGTAGGAGGTCTGATTCATCGGCGGTCTCCTCGGGCTGCTCCGCGGTGGCCTCTTCAAAGGCGATCGTGGGCAGCAGCAGGGGCGGCTCTTCGTCGCTCTCCACGCATTCGAGCGCTGTCTCGAGCATCTTGCCCACGTTCACCAGGGGACCGTCCGCCCCGGCGGTGATGTTGTCCGCTACGGCGGCGATCTCGCGAGCCGTGTTGCCAAGGACGTGCCGAACGTTTGGGGAGTAGCTGTCTTGCTGGGAGAGATGCTGAACGGCGTCCTTGAGCCTATCGAGGCCCGCGAGCAAGGTTGCCTCAATCTGCATCAGCAAGGAGGCGGCGTCGTCCAGTGTGATCTGGGACAGCTCGGCGGACCAGGAGGGCAGCGAATCCGTAAGGAACGGGCAGGCCCGGGGGTTCTTCCCCGCCGCCAGCCAGAGGGCGCGGCCGGCCTCGTAGATGAGGGGCTTGCCCTCGGACTCCTGCTCGAAGCCGAGGCATTGGCTCGCGCAGAAGACGGCCCTGGCCGCCGAGTTGGCAAGCCGAGCCAGGTCCGGAACGGCCTTGAGGTAGATCGCCTGAAGCGCCTCCAGGCAAAGGTTGAGAAGGTCCAGGGTCTCAGGCCGGTCGGCCGGGACTCCCTGAAGGCTGTCCTCCAAGGCGGCGCCCAGGAGGACCAACGCAGGCTGGTCATCCGGATTGAGCGAGGCCATCTCGGCAGCCAGTCCTGTGAGGGAACTGACTAGCTCCTTGTTCATCGTCCGCACACCGCGCACTTGGGGCGCGACGAGGCCTCCTTGTGCCCCTCGGGAACCACGACTTCGGTCCAGAAGGGCCCAGCGGGCAGCTCGAACTGAAGGCGCACGCCTGGAGTTCCTTCAGGGGACAGCATCTCCATGTCATGGCCCCGAGTCACCGCGGGAATGCCCATCTCCACGGTGAGTCCGGCCTCATCCAGGCGGGCGACCACGTCCCCCGCGATGATGTTGGCCATCTCGCCGACCACGTCGCCCATGTCCCCGCTCTCGAACTCCACCTCACAGCCCACAAAGGCCAGAGCAACGGCGGCGGCGGTGGGGCGTGGCAGCCCCAGCATCATGGTCCAAGGCAGGTCCCCAACGAAGGAGATGATGCCGACGATCCCATCCTCCAGCATCTCCGGCCCCGTGGTTCCCAGGTAGCCCGGTGCCTCCTCGAAGAAGGACTCAAAGGTGGTTAGCACGGCGTCCCTCATCGATTCGGTGAGGGCTTCCGGTAGGTGTCCGTTCTCGCAGGTCTCAGGCGCGGTCATTCCTAGCCTCCCATGAGCTTGCTAAAGAAGCCTCCCTGCTTCTGAGCAGGGGGTGATGCCCGCCTCTCCGCGATGCCTTCCACCAGCTTCTGAAGCTTCTTCTCCAGTTTGTCTACAGTAAAGGGCTTAGTGATATAGGCATTGGCGCCGGCTCTGTCCAGCGCTTCCTCCATCTTACCCATGGTCTTCTCACTGGTGACCATAATGATGGGGATGTGGTCGGTCTTGCCGCTGCGCCGCACCTTACGAACGAACTCAATGCCGTTCATGTTGGGCATATTCCAGTCGACGAAGACGATATCGGTGGTCTCGGGATCGAACTTACGAATCCCGTCCTCCCCATCCTCAGCTTCAGTGAACTCGAACTCACCCAGGTTGGTCTTGTTCAGAGACTGCATGACCATGTTGCGCATCACCCGGGAGTCGTCCAGCACCAGAGCTCGCAATTTCAAGTGTCTACCTCCCCGCGTTAACTCTCATCCTGTACAGCAGCCCCGGGAGCAAGCAGCAGTTCGCCAGGCAGCGGCCCGGTCTGTCGGGCGAAGGGCCTTCAGCGAGGGCCGCGGACCTGTTGGCGGGCACGGGCAGGGCTGGCGCCCGGCCCCAGGGGTCGCTCTCTGAACTGGTATCGGCCGAGGCTGTCGGCGGGTTAAGCATGCGAGGGGACCGTGTATCACCCCGGCCGCCCGGTCCACCTACTAGGGGGCG
>DASXUI010000172.1:0-5262 GCA_036504955.1 Armatimonadota bacterium | reverse complement strand
TCCAGCAACTCCCGCTGGTCGGGAGTCAGGGCTACCACATAGCGTCGTTGCATTGATCCCTCCTGAGGCCCCGGGCGGGGGCTCACCTCAGTATCGGTCAATGCTCTGTATTCCTGCAATACCTGTGTGACTTACCACTAGTAGATCCTCTCTACGCTGATGACGACGCGGCTGTCGATACTGACGTCTGTGCCGACGAACCGCTTGAGGACCATGCGTACGATACGGGTCACAGGGAAGTACTGCTGACTCGTCAGGCAGAAGAGCTGGTAACACCACTGCGTGTTCGGTACGATGGTGTCGCTGAAGCAGCAGACGAGGTCCTGGCCTCGGACAGCACATACTCCAAGCTGTACAGAGTGAGGGAGGGTGACGTCGTTGTCAGCCACATCAACGCCGTTCACGGGGCTGTGGCGGTGATCACTCCTGAGCTTGACGGCGCTGTGGTCTCGCCGGAATACACTGTACTCCGGGCGCGAGAGGGCGTCGATCCGCGGGTCGTGTGGGCTTTGCTGCGGTCCCATGAGGCACGCGCTGATCTGCTCCTTCTCACCTCCGGGATAGGGAGGCATCGGCTTCGCTGGGAGGAGGCCCGGTCGCTCCAGCTTCCCCGTCCAGATGACCCTGTATCAGTTGAGCTTTCTAGGTTGCTGGAGGAGGCAGACGATAAGGAGCGTGAGGCTGCTCAGATCAGGGACCGGGCGAGGCACCAACTTGAGGCCAGCTACGGTCTGGACAACGACAGAGCCAGGGCGATCCTCGCCGCATTCAAGCCCCCCAGGTAGCGCAATGCCCCAACGAGAGCCAGCCGCCTGTTGCCTCAGGTTCGCGCGAGAGTGTAGGCCGACGCAGATCACCAATGCGGGTTCCAGGGAACGCCACCCAGAGGCGCGGCCGGAAGCGCCCGGCCGCTCTCAGCAACAGACGCCGATCATATGGCTCATTGGCAGAGACGCGGGATCGCTCTTTGAGGATCGGCCTGGGAAGGTTCGTAGATGCTGAGCTGGCGCAGAAAGCAGGTCGGTGTCTCTGATGGGGCGAATGTGTGGCTGCTGGGGCCTGCTGAAGGGAGCTTCCATGGTCAGTCGGTCTAGACCGCGATCTGGCTCCTCTAGGTCGCACTTTCGCGCACGCCTGCTGATGGCGGGCCTCCGGCGTGCGGAGCGGGTACTGGCGAAGGCCAACGGGGAGAATGTGGATGCCTGTGTGGCCTGAGTGGGCATTGCCGTTGTCTGGCGACAGCTCTGGGTGGGCCAGGAGCCGAGCTGGTCTGGCCCGCGAGATCCGAGTGCAGTGTCACCAGCGACCGGGGCAGGCGCACTACGGGTACGGCTCAGCCCAGAGCGTGGCAGATGTACGACGGCTCCGAAGACGGTGGGCGTCCTGCGGCGGGCCCGTCCCGGGCCGCCAGCTACTACGATACTGGGAGCGGGAGAGGGAAGCCGCGCGCTTGCGGGCCATCAACCGTGCCGCGCCGCCCCTTGAGCCAATCTGGGGAGCCGCGACCTGCGGTGACGCATATCCTGCGGCCGTGCCACGCCCTAGGACCGGTTGCCCGGCACTCCGGCCGCAGGCGATTCCCGGCCCGCGCCCTACCCCTGGGCCGCGAAGGCTTCCACCTCCGCCCAGGTCGGCAGCGAGGGGATGACGCCTACCTTCTGGGTGGTGAGGGCTCCAGCGGCGTTGGCGTAGGTCAGGATCCGGCGCATCTGGCTCTCGGAGGGGATGCCTTCAGCGCCGGAGTCCAGCAGGCCCTTAACAAGGGCGGCTGTGAAGGCATCTCCGGCGCCCAGGGGGTCCACCACCGTCACGGGGCACGCGTCCACGTGGCCGCTGTGGTCGCGGGAGTACCAGCAGGCGCCGCGCTCCGCCTGCGTGACCACCAGCAGCCTCGGCCCCTGCGATAGCACCTCAGCGGCACCTGCCTCGTGGGAGCCCGTCCCCGTCGCCATCTCCCACTCCTCGTCCGCGATCTTCACCACGTCGGCCAGGCCCAGACCAAAAAGCATCCACCGCCGCGCCTCCTCGTGGTCGTCCCACAGGGCAGGTCGGAAGTTCGGGTCATAGGCGACGAGGCAGCCCGCCTCGCGGGCCACCTTCAGGGCGTGTAGGGTCCCGCTGCGCGAAGGCTCATGCCGCAGGCTGATGGAGCCGAAGTGGAAGACACGGGACTGCCTGATCAGCCCCTCGTCCACGCATTCCGGGGCGTAGCGAGTATCCGCGCCGGCCTTGGGGAAGAAGGTAACATCCTTACGTCCGTCCCTCCGCGTGGCGATGAAGGCCAGTGTGGTACGCACATCGTCCGTCTGGCAGAGGCCGGAAACGTCAACGCCTACGTCAGCGACCACGCGCTTGAGGTAGTCGCCGAAGGGGTCGGCGCCGACCATGCCGAGGAAGGCCGCGCGCATCCCCAGCCGCGCGGCCCCGCACGCCACGTTGGCGGGCGCCCCGCCGGGGGACTTGGTGAAGGAAACCGCCTCGGCCAGCGATGCGTCCGGCGTGGTCGAGATCATATCTGTAAGAAGCTCGCCCAAACAGGTGATGTCCAGCATGGATTCCCTCGCGCGGCGCCGTCTGTCGGAGTGAGGACCGCGCCTGAGGAAGGGCTCGACGCGCGCGGCGCAAGCGAGGCGTCGTGGAGTCCTGGCGCGGCAAACAGGCTGGCGGGATCTGGTAGAATGGTGAGAGGCCGGCCCTCGTTTTGGCACGCGACCGTCCTCGCGCCCGGAGGCCCGCCCTAGATGCGCTCCGCCGGTGGTCGGCGGCTATGGCAGCATCGCGCGCCAGCCCGCGGGGTGGCGCCCACGATTCCCGAGGAGGATCCCCTTGCCCTATGAGAGCCTGATGCAGGAGCTAGCCTTCGACGCCAATGGACTGGTTGCCTTCCTGGTCCAGGACGCTAACACGAAGGAGCTGCTGACCCTCGCTTACATGAACCGTGAGGCCCTGGAGAAGACGCTGGAGACGGGATTCATCCACGTGTTCCGGCGCAGCCAGAACCGCCTCATGATGAAGGGCGAGCAGTCGGGCATGACTCAGAAGGTGGTGGAGGCTCGGCTAGACTGCGCCAGCAAGTGTCTGGTTTTCCTGGTGGAGCCAAAGGGGCCCGCTTGCCACACCGGCTTCACGAGCTGCTACTACCGCCGCGTTGACCTCGCGACTGGGGAGTTGACGAACATCGGCGAGCCGGAGTTTGACCCCAAGGAAGTCTACGGCCGGAAGTAGCGCGCCGGGAGCCTGCCATGGACCCTGAGCTCTCCATCGTCCTCGTCAACTGGAACACCAAGAAGAAGCTGGCCGCGTGCCTGAGCTCCCTGCGCCGGTACTCCCCGGTGGAGGGCTGGGAGATGATCGTCGTCGACAACGCCTCCTCTGACGGAAGCGTGGAGATGGTCCAGCAGGACTTCCCGGACGTGAAGCTGATGGTCAGCCCGGAGAACGAGGGTTTTGCCCGGGGCAACAACCGGGGGCTCCGGGAGGCCCGAGGCGAGCACCTGCTGCTGCTGAATTCCGATACGGAGGTCTCCTCCCGCTCGCTTCAGTCGCTGCTCGTTCACCTGAGGAAGCACCAGGACGTGGACGTCGTTGGGGGGCGCCTGGTGCTGCCGGGCGGCGCCACGCAGCGGTCGGCCTCCACCCACATCACCCTGCACTGGATCCGCTGCGAGCAGCTTATGCTGGACAAGCTGTTCGCCAGGACCCGTCAGTATGGTGGGCACTTCTACCTACCGAAGGACTACCTCAAGCCCTTCCAGGTGGACGTGCTGAGCGGCGCCTGCCTCCTGTTCCGCAGGTCCGTCCTGGAGCGCGTGGGGTCGCTGGACGAGCGGTTCTTCATGTACTGCGAGGACGCGGACTGGTGCCGCCGCGTGGCGCTCGCCGGCGGCAAGCTGATGTACGTGCCGGGCCCGGCCATCAAACACCACCTGGGCGGCAGCAGCACCTCCGTGCGCGGGGACCTGGTGGCGGCCTACAACTGGAGCAAGTGCTACTACCTGAGCAAGTACGAGGGCCGGGCGGCGGCGTTCCGGGCGCGGCTCCTCTGCCTGGAAGGAGCGCTGCTGAGGCTGGGCCTTCACTCCATGCGGGCCCTGATCAGGCGGCAGAAGCTGAGCGACAGCCCCGCCGTGGAGCTGTGGCGCGACGTGTTTGCCAAGACCTCCGCCATCGACCCCAATTTGCTGCCGGAACCGGTCCAGATCCTCTCACCCAGCGGCGCCCCAGTGGGTCCGATGGCCTGAGCCGCATCGAACACGAGGCGCATGCGCTCCGTGCCGGGCGCGGGCTGCCACACGCTCAAGTGAATGGTGCAGGGCAACCTTGCGCGTCGCTCACGTTACCTATAGCTACAAGCCGATCCGCGGCGGCGCCGACGCCTACCTCGCGGACCTCTACGGGGTCCTCAAGGCGGCCGGCCACGACCAGACGGTGTTCCAGCGACAGGCCGGCGTAACGGACCCTGAAGTGGCGCAGCTCCCCACGCCGGCTCGGCTCTCGCCCGGAAGGCAGTTCTGGTATCTGTCCGTGGTTCTGCTAGCCTATAGGCGAAGTCTGTATAAGTTCGACCGGGTGATCGTACACTACCCCAACTACGCTCTGCCACTCTGGGGGCACCCAGGGCTGGTGGGGCTGTCGCATGGAGTGACCTGGGACTGCGCCCCCAACTCACGAGCCAGTCGGCTCAAGCGGTCAATCGCGAGGAGGGCCTTCCACCAGTGCTCGCGCTTCGTCGCCAACGACAGCTTCTTCCTCCGAGAGGTGGGGCTGCCCGCCCAACCAGGCCAGCGGGGTGAGCTAGCGCCCGGGCGGTGGCTGATCCCTAACGCGGTGGACCTGAGCCGCTTCTCGCCCGATGGCGGGAGCGGCAAGGAGCCGGTGGTTCTGCTGCCCCGGAACCTGTACCGGAACCGGGGCCTGCACCTGGGGATGGAGGCCTTCTCACAGCTCCCAACGCGCTTCAGTGACTACTCGCTCCACATCGTGGGAGGCGACGAGGATGCCGGCTACCGGCAGGAGCTGGAGGCGCTGGCAGCGAAGCTCTCCCTTGGTAACCGGGTGGTCTTTCGGGGCCCAACGGCGCATGAGGTCATGCCGCGTGAGTACCGCCGGGCGAGCCTGACCCTGATCCCGTCGCTGTGCGGTGAGGGTACGTCCCTGTCCGCCCTGGAGAGCATGGCCTGCGGAACGCCGGTTGTCGCCACCCGAGTCGGAGGCCTGCCGGACCTGCCCTGCGCTCTGGCCGAGCCGGAGTCAGGCGCCCTC
>DASXUI010000171.1:0-1538 GCA_036504955.1 Armatimonadota bacterium | reverse complement strand
CACCGAAGCGCCCTTCCGACCACTCCTTTGCCTGATGTAGCAGATCCGCCAACTCCTGGTCGGCGGCGCCCAAGGTGGGTTTCCCGGTGAGGCACGCCCGGATCCGGTCGGCTCCGAAGCGCCCAGAGGGTCCCTTGGCATCCTCCAGCCCGTCCGTGTAGACCACGATCCGGTCCCCCGGCCCAAGGTAGCTCTGCCCTCCCCTGAAGCCGTAGCCTCTGATGGCGCCGACTACCGTGTCCGTTGGCTTCGTTAGCTCCGAGGTGCCATCGGACCGCCGAATGACGGCGGGGCAGTGGCCCGCGGAGACGTACCCCAGTACGCCCGTGGCGGGGTCAACCAGCCCCAGGAAGACAGTCACGAAGCCCCTGACGGCCTGGAACTGCTCGTACAGGGCCGCGTTGGCCAGCGTCAGCGCCTCGGCGGCCGAGGAAGTGGCATAGGCGAACCCTCGGATCATGTTTCGCGCCGCTGCCGTGAGCGCCGCCGCCTCCAGGCCTTTGCCGGATACATCGCCCACCAGTAGCGCTACCTGCCCGGTTGCGGTCTCGAAGGCATCGTAGAAGTCGCCTCCTACCAACAGGTTGTCGTACGCGGGGAGGTAAGCGCCCGCCACCTCCAGCCCTCTCAGGACCTTGGAGCTCTCCGGCAGCAGGGCCCTCTGAAGCTGCTCCGCGATGTAGTGCTGGCGGTGCAGGGCCTCTTCGAGCGTCCTCCGAGCCTCCGTGAGGTGGGTGATGTCTCGCCAGGCGGCGATGGCTCCCCGAATCTCCCCGGAGCGGGACGTGATGGGGCCCGCGTTGTAGATGACCGAGACTAGGCGCCCATCCGGTCGCTCGACCTGCCACTCCTCGTTGCTTACCACCTCCCCCTGCCTCAGAGCGCGCCAGAGCGGCGTTTCCTCCAGACTCCGCTCCCCTCCCTTCGCGTCCCGTAGGCCCCAGGCGTCGACGCTTGCCTCGACGGGCCACGGTCCGCGAGACTCAGGGGGCTGCCCGAGCAGCTCCAGGCCGTGGCGGCTGACGGAGGAGATGGCACTGGAGTCGGCATCGGCGATGGCGATGCCCTCCGGCACGTGTTCCAGCACGGCCTCAAGTACGCGGTGGCTCTGCCGCAGGTCCCTGTTCGCGTTTCGGATCTTCAGCATCGCCAGGCAGGCGGTGACCGAGCCCATGAGGAAGGCCACCAGCTTGGCGGCCGACTCCTCGGCTTGCGACCCCAGCGGCAAGTCCAGACCTGGTGAGAGAGAGTAGTAGGCGAAGGCGAGGAAGCACAGGAGGAAGGCCAGCAGGGCCGGTCCCTCCCCAAAGAGGTAGGCCGACGCCATCATCACCAGGACATAGAAGACCGGGTAGTTGATGAGCTCCATGTAGGGGCGAGACTCCTGGAGGACCAGGGTCATCAGGCCCACGAAGGCAACGGCTGCCAGGTAGCCGCGCCAATCCCTGCCCTTCGGCCTTGGTTCCAGCGTGGGAAGCTCGGGCCCGCCGGGTCTCAGCATCGCGGCGACCTCCGCGCGACCTCCCCCGAACGGATCG
>DASXUI010000170.1:0-1940 GCA_036504955.1 Armatimonadota bacterium | reverse complement strand
CGCTGCCGCTCGCCGCCGGACAGCCGCGCCCCTCGCTCGCCTACCAGCGTATCGTAGCCTTCGGGCATCGCCACGATGAACTCGTGGGCGTTCGCCGCCTGGGCGGCGTCCAGGATCTCCTCAGTGGTGGCTCCCGGGTTGCCGTAGGAGATGTTCTCCGCGATGGTGCCGCTGAAGAGGAAGGGCTCCTGAAGGACCACGCCAATCTGGCTCCTCAGGGAGTGGAGGGTGACGTCGCGGATGTCGATGCCATCCACCAGGATGGCCCCGTCAACGACGTCGTAGAAGCGGGAGATCAGGTTGATGGTGGTGCTCTTGCCGGCGCCGCTCGCCCCGACCAGGCCGATCATCTCCCCCGGCCGCACCGTGAAGCTGACGCCTTTCAGCACCGCCTGGTGCGGCTCATAGCCGAAGGTCACGTCGCGAAACTCCACCGCCCCCTTGATGAGGGGCATCTCCCTGGGGATCGCGGGCTCCGGAACGCTCGGCTTGGTGTCCAGCACCTCGAAGACGCGCTGGGCGGAGGTCGCTGCCCGCTGAACCCGCTGGGTCATCCGGCTCAGCCGGTCCAGCGGGCCGTAGAACTGCCACAGGTATCCGATGAAGGCGAAGAGCGTGCCGGTGGTGACCCCCTGGCCCTTGACGGCGAGGTAGCCTCCGTAACCCCAGACGACCGCGAACCCAATGCTGCCCAGGAAGTTGGTGGTGGGCCAGACCCAGTTCGCGTACCTGGCGGTGATCAGGCTGGCGTTCATGTAGTCGCGGCTTCGGCCCTGATATCGCTCCTTCTCTCGGTGCTCTTGAGCGAAGGCCTTCACCACCCTCACGCCAGGGATCACGTCGCTCAGCAGTGCCGTCAGGCCGGAGCGGCGGCGCCACATGAGGTGGTACATGCGGTGCGCCCGGCGCACGAACCTCCAGCTCAGGTAGGTGATGAAGGGCAGGGGCAGCAGCGTCGCGGCGGCTAGCGGCGGGCTCATCGCGAAGAGAACGCCGGCGATGCAGACCAACTGGATGACGTCCCGCGTGAAGTCCTGCATCGCGTCCGTCATGAAGTCCTGAAGGTTGCTGGTATCATTCCCCACGCGATCCATGATCCAGCCGGTCTGCTTGGAGTCATAGAAGGCGACCGACAGGGTCTGGATGTGGTCGTAGAGCTCCTGCCGCAGGTCGAGGGTCACCCTCTCCCCAAGCCAGGCCATTAGGTAGCCGCGGACGCCCGTCAACACGGCCCCCAGGACGTTGAGGCCCAGGATCAGGCCCAAGATCCGCCAGAGGAGGGGGAGGTCTCCCCGGGGGCTTCGGGGGTTCGGCAGCACGTCGTCGATCAGGTACTTGGTGAGGATGGGCTGAACCAGACCGGTGGCCGTCAGGGCCAGCAGCATCACCATTCCCAGGGCGATCCAGGGCCAGTAGCTCTTCACGCGGAGCAGGAGGCGGCTTAGGGTCCTGCGCTTGTCGAGGCAGTTGGGGCAGACGCCGGCGAACCAGCGGGGTATCGGCTGCCCACAGGCCTCGCAGAGGCCTTCCTTGGGGCTCCGCCACCCGGAGTCGTCGTGCCAGCCCTCCTCCGCAGGGGCCGAGAGCAGCGGCTGAACGCCCCTCAGGAACTCCCAGGCGCTGTCCAGTCGCGCCTTGGTGAAGCGCGCCAACCGGATGCCGCGCTCCGAGGTGACGGCCTCGAGCACGGCCGTCCCAATGAACTCCTGAATCCCCATCCGCTCGGTCGCCTCGAGCGGGATGACAGACCAGGACGTCAGCTCGTCCGAGTCGATCGAGAAGGCGCAGAGGCGCTGACTCGTAGCTAACACGTATCCGGGCCCGAAGGTGCCGTCGAGGTGGAGGTCCGGACTGAAGGCTCGGAGGACGGTCTCGCCCGGAAGGAGGCGGGCCGCCAGCAGCCGTGTTACGGTCTCGGGAAGCGCGGGAGGGGGCTCGGG
>DASXUI010000169.1:0-6308 GCA_036504955.1 Armatimonadota bacterium | reverse complement strand
AAGGTCACGGTGGACTTCGGGAAGCGCTCCCGCCACCAGGCCGCCACGCGGTCACCGTAACGCTTCTCCGGCGCGGTGGCGGAGGCACCCTGCGTGATGGACCCGCCGATGACGGCCACGGTGATGGGGTCGCCCCGGCGGGCCTTCGCCATCACCTGCTGGAGCCGAGACGTGTCACCCCGATCCACGAGCGAACGACCGAGCACTTCCTCCTCTGACCCATCGGCACCCGCGATGGAGCAAAGAAGCAGGGGCACCAGCAGAACAGCGGCAAGCGCCCACTGGGCCAGGTGGCCTGGGCTCGACATCGACTCCATCATCCTGTTCTCCCCTTCTCCTCCGCGGCCGTGGTCAGGAACAGCACGCCCCTGGTTGGCAGCTCTAGGTCCAGCCCGTGCGATAGGTCAGCCGCGCGAAGCACCTGCTTGGCCTTCGGGTACCCCTTGGCATCAGCCGGGCGGTCGGTCTCAAAGTAGTGGTACGTCGTAAGGTCCGCCTTCCGGAACCCACCGCGAACTCTGATCGCTGCCCCCTGCCGGGCGTTCGAGTTGTTCACCAGCATCAGAGTCAGCTCATCGCGGCCCCCGAGTCGCCGCGCACCGGCAACCGCACGGACACGCGGCGCATCGGGCCCCGTCACCGCCACGATGCGGCTGCGGCTTGGGAACAGCCGAGAGAAGAGGGACCACGTGTAGTACCAGGGACGAAGAGCCATCTCCTCCGGCCGGCCCATGCGGGCGCCTTGTGAGTTCCAGAAGCCCCAGACCTTCAGCGTGAGGTCGTCCGGCGGGTCGGGCGCGTGCCGGCCGTTCACCAGGTGCATGGCGTCATCCAGGTCCCAGGCTGTGGCGCCCTGCCAGCCCGCACGAGCGACCTGCGCCACGTAGTCCGCCATCATCACACCGTACTCGAAGGAGCGGACGCGCGGCTGCTGATCGCCGTTCACGCGTCCCGTGAGCATCCCGGACTCCCCCAGAATGCGCGGCTTCCGCAGTGCCGAGGGACCGGCCGCCTCCAGCATTCGCCGCTTCTCCGCAAGCACGCGCTCGATGTCGCCCTTCAGCACCTCGGGGTCGAGGGCGTACCAGTGGAGGTCCCACACACCGACCTCCTCCGGCAGGTCCCGGACGCATCGGTCGAGCCACTCGAAGGGCTCCATCCAGCCGGTACTGCCGGTCGTATCCGGCCCAATGATGGCGACCTGCTTGCTGAGGCCCGCGCGTGCGAGCTCCTGGTGGAGGCCCCTGATACAGTCGCGCCAGGTGGGGTAGTCCCTGTTACCGGACCAGTCGCCGTTCGGCTCGTTGATGAGGTTGTAGTAGCGGACCACTTTGAAGCCGCGCTCCTTGCGGAGGTACTCCAGGCAGCCGGCTATAATGCGGGGCCACCGAGGGTCCGTCTGTTCCCCGACGAGGCCCCGAGGCGGCCCCCACTCCCCCAGAATCACGTCCACCCGGTGGGACTGCGCCCACCGAAGGATGTCGCAGAGGCGCTCCAGCCGGGCCTTCTGCTCGGGCGTGCCCTCCTTCCACACGTACCGCGGCTCGCCGTCGCTCCCGAAGCCCAGGCAGTAGGCAGAAGCAGACCCCATCACCCGCAGGAAGCCGGGCCGGCAGTACGCCATGCGCTCGCAGATGATTGCCCAGTCCTCGGCGGACGGTTGGTACCGGTCGAAGGGGTCCCACTGCACCCCCAGGCCCAGGAACGGCTCCACAACCGTCCTGTCAGGGTCGACCTCCAGCCTGATCGGCTCGCCGCGCCCAGGTTCGGACTCCGACCCCAACAGCCCAGCGGCAGAGGCCACCATCAGCCCCGCAGAGGCCAACCCGGTCTTCACCACCTCTCGCCTAGATACGCGCCTCAGCAAACCCATCTACCGCGACTCCTGCCCTTCCGATGCTAGGGCTCAGGCTCATGAGCCCACAACCTGCCCCGGGGGGGCGCGCCGGCCTGAAGCGCGCCACTGAGGGTACCACAGGCCTGCCTACGCGGGCTCAGAGCGTGCCCGCCCTAAGCTTGGTGCTGCGCCAGAGGGGATGGCGCCGTGGCGCGCTGCTCCTGGGAGTCGCTGGCACCCGATCCGGCCGCGTAGTCGCGCCTGTGGTATCGGCTGTGGCGTACTTCAGCGTGGCACGACCCAGGCCGTCAGTCCAGCCCGTCCGTCGGGAGGATGGCTCGCAAGCACAGGGAGAAGGCGTACTCACCGGGCTGGAGGAGGTACTCCGGGTGGACGCTGCGGGTCCAGCCTGTGTCTCCACCCACGCCCATGTGCCAGCCGTCCAGGTGGAGCGTTACCTCGGGCCGAGGGGTGAGCTCCCAGACGTGCTCCGCCCTCACCAGATCCTCGAGCCGGTGGTGCAGGGCGTCGAAGTGGAAGAGCGCCCTCTCGCTTGCGGTTGCCTCTGGACTGGTCTGGGCCCCGACCTCCTCGAGGCTGGCGCCCAGATGGCGGGCCTTGGGTGCCACGCCTTCCTGAACCATCAGGCCCGAGGCCGACGAGTCGGCCCCATCGGTGAGCGCGAGCCAGCGCGTGTCCTCGTGGCCCCCGCACTCCCCGGGCCACAGATAGAGTGGCTCGAACTGCTCCGTAACGGTGCTCTCGTAGCGGCCGACCATGGCGGCGGACTTGCGGTCGACGTAGGTTTCCCAGGGACCGCGTCCGTACCACGCCAGCCCCTCAAGATTGCCGTGCAGCCGCAGCTCCAGGCCGATCCTCGGCACGCGGGGCATGGCCGGGCTGATTGAGGCTCGCATCGCCACCTCCACCATACCATCTCCGCGCAAAGTGTAGTCCACCTGGCAGCCGATACAGTGCTCCTCGTCCATCCCCGTGAGCACGGACGCGACCCGCACCAGCACACGGTCCGGAGCCAGACGCTGCGCCACGACCTCCTGAACCTGCCGCTTCAGCCGGTCCAGGCCGGCCGACTGCCACTCCTTCTCGTAACTGTCGTCCTGGCCCAGCTTACGGTCGTCGTCAGTGGGGGCACGGTAGAAACACTCCTTGGGCCCCGAGAGGATGAGGTCGCGGCCGGCGGCCCGCCAGGAGCGCAGGAGCCCCGTGTGCCGGTCGAAGGACAGCTCGAAACCCTCCCCCGTCATACTCAATGCGTCCGCACTGATGTCCAGCCCCAGCGCGGGGGCAGGGCCGGCCGGCGTGGGAGTCGCCGTCCCCACCCAGGGCAGCGGGAACTGGTCCCAGGTGACCTGGTGGCCAGCGGGGGCCCAGGGCGTGTCAGCAGCCAGCTCGGCGCTGAGGTTGAGCCAGCACTCAGTGCCGGCAACGAGGGCCTCGGGCACCTCCAGTGGCAGTACAACCTCACCCTCCTCTTCAGGCGCGACCGAGGGGAAGGGCATCTGGCCCGATTGGCTAAGCGTGGCCCCCGCGTACACGGACCAGGAGAGGCGCAGCGAGTCCAGGTTGGTGAACTGGTAGCGGTTCATGGCGGTGACACGCCCCTGGGCCAGGCCCTCGGGGGTGGCAGTGAAGGCGACCGGCGCCTGAACCTGCTTCACCTCCCAGGCACCGGGGTGCAGCGTGAGGTCCGGCGCGACGATGCCGTTGAGCACCATCGAGGGGCACTCGCCGATGGCCTCGTAGTCCGTGCCGCAGCCCAGGTCGCCGCCGTAGCCCCAGACCCTCCGCCCATCCGGCAGAGTGAAGCTCAGCGCCTTGTCGGCCCAGTCCCAGATGAAGCCGCCCTGGAAGCTCGGCTCGGTGTTCACCAGGTCCCAGAACTTGCGGAAGTTGCCGGTGGCGTTGCCCTTGGCGTAGGCGTACTCGCACATCACCATCGGCCGCGTCTCGTTGGGGTCGGCCATCACCTCGCGCGCCCAGTCGAGGCCCGGGTACATCGGCACCATGATGTCGGTCACGTCCGGGCCCGGGTTGCCGCTCTCATACTGCACCGGGCGCGTGGGGTCGAACTGGCGGATCCAGGCGGCCATGGCGGCGTGGTGGGGGCCGGTGAACGACTCGTTGCCCAGCGACCAGAAGAGCACGCTGGGGTGGTTGCGGTCGCGCTGGACCATGCGTGAGGCGCGCGCCAGGTAGGCGGAAGCCCACTCGGGGTCACGGCTCAGGTCGCCCTCCACGCCGTGGGTCTCCAGGTTGGTCTCATCGACCAGGTAGAGGCCGTACTGGTCGCAGAGGTCGTACCAGCGGGAGCCGTTCGGGTAGTGGCTGGTGCGCACGGCGTTGAAGTTGAGCTGCTTCATCCGGAGGATGTCCGCCACCATCTCCTCCTCCGTTACGGCCCGGCCGTGCTCCGGGCTGTGCTCGTGGCGGTCCACGCCCCGGACCACCAGCCGGCGGCCGTTCAGCAGGATCCTGCGGTCGCGGATCTCCACCTGTCGGAAGCCCACACGGCAGCTCTCGAAGTCGACCGCCCGGCCCTCGCCGTCCCTCAGCGCAAAGACCAGGGTGTACAGGTACGGGTCCTCGGCCGACCACTGGCGCGGCGCCGAGACGGTCCCTGTCATGCGCGCGCAGCCCTTCTCGTCCGTGGCGCCCCCGTACATCGGCGTCCGCCCCTTCACCTCGCCCACCAACGGCGCCGCCAGCACGGGAGCGCCCTCCGCGTCGAACAGGGCCGCCTCCACCGTGTAGCGGGTCATCTCCGGGTGGTGGTTGGTGTAGGCGCGGACCTCCAACTCCGCGTCGCGGTACTGAGCGTCGAACCGGCTGCGCACGCAGTAGTCCCGCAGGTGGACCTCCGGCTTGGCGGTCAGCGTGACCTCGCGCTGAAGCCCGCTTATCTGCCAGTAGTCCTGGTCCTCCAGGTAGGTGCCGGCGCAGTAGCGCAGCACGCGAGCAGCGACGACGTTCACGCCGGGGCGCAGGTGGGGAGTGACGCGGAACTCCGCGGGGAGCCGGCTGTCCTGGCTGTAGCCGACCTCCACGCCGTTCACCCACACGGTGAGGTCGCTGTCCGCGGACTCGAAGGTGAGGAAGACCTCGCGCCCCTCCCACTCCGGGGGAAGCTCGAAGGTCCGGCGGTGGCAGCCGGTGGGGTTGGCCTCCGGCACGAAGGGCGGGTCCGGAGGGATGGGGTAGACGATGTTGGTGTAGATGGGCTTGTCCCAGTAGCCCAGGAGCTGCCAGTTACTGGGCACGGGGATGGCATCCCACCCGGAGTCGTCGAACTCCGGCGCCCAGAAGCCCTCCGGCGCCGCCTCGGGGGACTCCGCCAGCGCGAACCGCCAGGAGCCGTTCAGGCTGAGCCGGTACGGCGAGGAGCCCCGCTCCCCCCTCAGCGCCTCCTCGGCGGAGGGGTAAGCGCCCCAAGGCGCGTGCATCGGCTGCCGGTTGCGCTCAAAGCGGGTGGGGTCTTCCCAGGGCTTGCGCTCTCTCACGGGGGCTCCTCTCGGCGTAGGGGGTCGGCGTCGGGCCGCTCACTTCCCCTCTTCACCCCGGAGCCCAAAAGCACCTATGCGGCCGCCCCACCAGCCCGACCGGCGCGCGGAACACTCTGGCCCAAAGGCCAGCGCCGGCGATGGGTGGTCCCCGGGCTGAAGCCGCGGGGCGACAGCTCGCAGAAGCCGGCTCAAGCCGGCTCAAGCCGGCTAACACACACGAACTCCCGCTGAGCCAACAACGGCACGAGGGGCGGTTCGAGCGCGCTTCAGCGAGCTGTCGCCCCGTGGCTTCAGCCCGGGGTCCACTGGCCGCCCGTCCTGAGATACCCACTCCCCGACTCATCGCCAACCCAACGCAACTAGGGCGCTGGCCCGGCCACTCCCTTGGCTCCACGGCCAGAGCACCGACAGCTCCGGTCAGCCGTCGCCTGCCGTGGATCAGACCTGCTCGCCTGTAGGTGACCCGCCGGGCCGCAGGACGGGGACCTCCGGAGCAGGGGGATCCAAGGGTACCTGAAGCTCGTCTGCCAGGGAGAACGCTGACTCGCCGAGAGCCAGGATGTCCTTCAGCATCAGCGCATCGCCAGGGCGCATCTTCCTACACAGCTCCTTGAAGCTGCTCCCCCTAAGGAGGTCCCGCAGCCCCCCAAGGATTGCCGCCTCCTCCTCGCATGAGGTGCCAGCAGCCAGAAGCTGATCTAGCCGCGCTGCAACGCTCCTTATCCTCGGGTGTGCCGATGGCAAGAGCAGCCATGACAACCGGCAGCAGGGGCGACCCCTCCTCCCGGCTCCTCTTTCGCGCCACCTACTTCCCTCCCAGCGCCTGCTAGATCGCCTCAGACTGCGCAGGGCAAGCACTTCCTGCACAGGGCTCGAGGTCCGCCAGTAACAACGGCAGGCGCATGTGCACAAGGTCCCGCATCGCGGGGGCCACGACGGAAGAACCAAGC
>DASXUI010000168.1:0-10114 GCA_036504955.1 Armatimonadota bacterium | reverse complement strand
GCGGATGGGATGGATTCCTTGCGTCGGTGGCAGAGGGCCGAAGCGTCGAGACGCAAAGAGGCCCGGCAGCATCCCTCGCTGTCGGGCCTCTCGCTATCTGATGGCGTGCTGCCGAAGCGTCAGACGCGCGTTCTGATGTCGCGGCTGAGGCGGACTCCGAACTCGCTGCCCTCCTTCAATTCCACGTCACGGTAGCTGCCCTTGCTCTTCTGGCTCTGGCCGTAGAGGTAGCCCGCGGCGGCTCCCGCCAAGGCTCCGATGAGGGGCTTTTCGCCCAGAAGCTGCCCCAGCAGCGCGCCGCCCGCGGCACCGTAGCCCAGGAACTTCAGCTTGCTGCCACTCTTGCGCTTGCTGACCAGGCGCCCATCGGCGGCGGTGGACACCTCATCCTTGCCGAGGCCCGCCAGGTCGCCGGAGATGGGGATAAGCCCGTTGCCGCTGTCCAGGCGGTCGAACTGGATGTCCAGCACGCCGGGCCGGTTCTTCGCGGCTGGCCTTGCCTCCACAACCCGGCCGGTGATCAGCGTGCCGGGCACGATGCCGCTGTAGTCGTCCGGTGATACCTGGGCGGTGACCCGGTCACCCACCTTGGCGGTCTTGGAGCTGAGGTAGCCCATCAGCTCTACCTTGACCACGGTTCCCTCCGGAACCTGGGCTCGGGCACGGTCGGCGTACTGGCGGCGCAGAACGGCGGAGCGGCCGTCGATGCGCGCCTGGTAGGTGCCGTCGCCGTTGTCCAGCGTGCTGTCGGCGCCCGCGCCGAGCACGGTGCCGACGTCGGTAGCTCGCGCTCTAGCCTGGTCGCGCGCTCCGCTGCCCAGCACGCGGCCCGGGCCGCTGCTGCGGCGGTAGGTTTGGGTTGAGGTGTTGTTCAGGTCGATGGGGTTCTGCAGCACCACGCCGAACTCGGTGCCCTGCTTCAGGGCCACGTCGTGGTACTTGGAGCCGCCCTTCTGGGTCAGGCCGTAGACGTAACCGGCGGCCGCGCCCAGGAGCGCGCCCTTGAACATGTTGTGGCCCAGCACCTGGCCGAGAATGGCTCCACCCGCGGCGCCGTAGCCGATGAACTTCACCTTGTTGGGCTTCTTCTTGCCGCCGGTGAAGGTGCTGCCGGTATCGTTGGAGGCACTCTCGTCAAGGCTGGCGAGATAGCCGATGGTGGGAACCGTGCGACGACCGGTCTGCACGTTTCGGAAGGTGACGTCCAGGATGCCAGGCTGGTTCTTGGTGGCACGCTGGACCTGGGTCACGTAGCCGGTGAGGCGCGTGCCCGGTGGGAGTCCGCTGTTGTCGTCCTGGGTGACTGTTGCCGTGACCCGCTCGCCCCGAGAGGCGGTCTTGGAGTTTAGCGGGGTGTTGAGTTGTACCTTGACAACGGTGCCTGACGGCACCTCCTCGGCCTTGAGGCTGGGGATTGCCAACAGTCCTGTCAGGACGACTGCGAGCGGAAGCCCTAGTGTCGTCTTCAGTTTCATGCTTGCACTCCTTCTGAGTCGGGTCATCGGTGACCCCAAGGCGCGAGCGGTGCTGTCACGGTACGCTCACGTGCGCAGCTTTGCTGGCTATCGCTCCGGCACAGGCCCTCTTCGATTCCGTGGAGTCTGCCGGGATGCTCGCTGAGTGGTTCTCTGTGTGGCTCACCCTTAGTTTACCCGAGCCATCCGCCGTCTTACACGCGTAACGCTGATAGAGACAGACTGGTAGGTGAGTTGCCTCCGTAGGGAGGGGGCTCTGGGGACCTCAGGGACCCAAGGGACGTAAGGGACCCAAGGTGCGCCTTCCGAGGTCCTTCCCAATGCCCAACCCCCACCTTCCGGTGCCTCCCCGCGATCCTACGACCTTATGACCCTACGACTCGTCCCCAGGCTCCCTTCACTCTTCTTCGGTTTCACGGTCCTGTGATGATGGAAGCTCCTCGGCTGGGACAGTATTCGGCTGGTCCGGACCAGGAGTGATGGCGGGGGGAATTCAGTGAGCGCGATCGTGGGATTCACGCATCTGCACGTTCACTCACACTTCTCCTTCATGGACGGGGTGCCTTCGGTGCCCAGGTTGGTGGCGCGGGCGGCAGAGCTGGGGATGGGCGCGCTGGCGCTCACGGACCACAACAACGTCTCCGGGGCTCTGCGCTTCCACCGCGAGGCTCAGAAGGTGGGGCTGAGGCCGATTCAGGGCGCGGAGGTGACCGTCAACTCCGTCCTGGCGCCGGATCGGGAGGCCGCGCTGGCCCGCGCTCCGGCGGCCCGCCTGCCCGGCAGGCCCTCGGCGCCGGAGTTGCACGTCACGCTGCTGGCCAAGAGCGCCAAGGGGTATGCCTCGCTCTGCCGCATTCTCACGGACGCCCACGGTGGAAGTGCCGGCCCTTCCATCGCGGATCCCGAGATCGCCTTTCAGCCCATCTCTCTGAGCGACCGCTGGAGTCCGGTGGCTCCCTGGCAGAGTCTGGAGGAGAACGCGGAGGAGCTCTTCTGCCTCTCCGGATGCCGGCGTGGAGAGGTCGCCTCCCTGCTGCTGCGAGAGCGCTACCGCGAGGCGGAGCAGGTGGCACGTCGGTACCGCGACGTCTTTGGGGCGGAGAGCTACTTCCTGGAGCTGCAGAACTCCTGGCTGCCTCGCACGCGCCGCCTGAACGAGCTGCTGGCGGAGCTGGCGGAGCACCTGGGCGTGGGGATCGTCGCCACCAACGACGTCCACTACCTAGATCCGGAGGACTTCGAGGTGCATGACCTTCTCACGTGCGCCCGTACCCTCACGCGTTTGGAGGACGTGCACCCGGACCGCCCCCTGAACGGCCACCAATGGCTGAAGCCGCCCCGAGAGATGGCTCCGCTCTTCGCCGCCTACCCCAAGGCGCTGGTCGCCACTACGCTCATCGCGGAGCAGTGCGGGAGGGCCATCGACCTCAAGGCCCGCCACTTCCCCACCTTCCCCGGACTGAAGGAGGGTGAATCCGCCTTCGGGCGGCTGTGCGAGCTGGTCTTCGAGGGCGCGCGAGGGCTGGCTCCGGACTCGGGCGGTCGCGATCAGCGGCTGCGGCACGAGCTGGAGATCATCCATCGCCTGGGCTTCGCGGAGTACTTCCTGGTGGTGTGGGACGTGGCCCGCTACGCTCGGGAGAAGGGCATCCGCTACGCCGGTCGTGGCTCCGCCGCCGACTCCATGGTGGCCTATTGCCTGGGGATCACCCAGGTCAACTCCTACGAGCGCGGCTTGCTCTTCGAGCGCTTCATGAGCCTGGAGCGCGCTCAGAAGCCGGACATCGACATCGACTTCGATGCCCGCTACCGCGATGACGTCGCTCGCTACCTCTACGAGACCTACGGAACCGACCGGGTGGCGACCGTCTGCACCTACAACAGCTTCCGCGCGCGCTCCTCTCTGCGGGACTTGGGAAAGGCCATGGGCTTCCCGGAGCCGGAGATGGACCGCCTGGCGAAGCGCTGCCCCCACTTCGTCCACGCGGCTGACCTGACCACCGCCCTGGAGAGCGTGCCGGAGCTGCGGGACAGCGGCATTCCGTTTCAGCGCTTCCGCAAGCTGTTCGAGCTGGTGGCGAAGGTGGACGGCAGCCCGCGCTTCCTCAGCACCCACCTGGGCGGCGTAGTGATCAGCCGCGACCCGCTCACCCACGTCTCCCCGCTTCAGCGGGCCGCCAAGGGCGTGACGGTGGTGCAGTTTGATAAGGACGACATCGAGGACCTGGGGCTGATCAAGCTGGACCTTCTCTGCCTGCGGATGCTCTCCGCGGTGGAGGACACGCTGCACACTCTGCGGGAGACCGGCACTCCGGTGGTCGCCTCCGGAGAGGAGAACCCCGCTCAGGCGCTGCCGGCTCCACTGCCCGCCCGAGACGACTACGACCGCATCCCCATGGACGACGCCGCCACCTTCGAGCTGCTTCGGACCGGCGAGACCATCGGCGCCTTCCAGTTGGAGAGCCCCGCGCAGCGGATGCTGCAATCTCGCCTGGGGGCCGACAAGCTGGAGGACCTGATCGCCAGCGTGGCGCTCATCCGTCCAGGACCCATCGCGGGCAACATGGTGGCGCCCTTCGTGGCGCGCCGCCGGGGCGAGGAGCCCGTCACCTATCTGCACCCCAAGCTGGAGCCCATCCTCCGCAAGACCTTCGGCGTGGTGCTCTACCAGGAGCAGGTCATCGAGATCGCCACCGCCATCGCCGGCTTCACGCCCGGCGAATCCGACCGTCTGCGAAAGGTGATGACCCACGCGCGCAACCGGCGAGACATGGAGGGGATCGGCGAGGAGTTCATCCGCAAGGCCATGCAGGAGCAGGGGTGCACTCAGGAAGTAGCGGAGACCATCTTCTCCTACATCGTGGGCTACGCGGGCTACGGCTTTTGCGAGGCCCACGCCGCCGCTTTTGGCCTGACCGCCTACCGGACCTCCTACCTGCTGCGCCACCACCCGGCGCCCTTCTACGCGGCCATCCTCAGCAACCAGCCTATGGGGTACTACCCCTCCAACACCATCTGCCTGGAGGCCCGGCGCAGAGGCATCACCCTGCTGCCGCCGGACGTGAACTTCAGCGGTCGGTGCTTCACGGTGGAGCGGGACGAGGAGTCGCCGGCCGCCTTCGCCATCCGCGTCTCCCTCTCCCAGGTGCGTGGGATCGCCCGGGAGAGCGTGGACACGATCTTGGGGGCAAGGATGGGCCGGGACTTCTCCTCGCTGATGGACTTCTGCCGGCGAACCCGCGCGCCTCGGGATACGGTGGAGAACCTGATCCTCTGCGGCGCCTTCGACCGGCTGCCGATGGTCACCCCGGCGGAGTCGGTGGCCTGCGCGCTGCCCTGCGGTTGGGATGGCGAGTCGTCCAACCGTCGGCAGCTTTTCTGGGCGGTGGCGCAGGTGCTCCAACTGGCGCGCCGGGACGAGGGCCCTCTCTTCCGGGACGCCGGAGAGCCGGTCACGGAAGCTCAGGCGGCCCCGCCAGTCCCCATGCCCGCCAGTTACCACCTGCTGAGCAATCTGGAGGACTTCACGGACTTTGAGAAGTTCCAGCAGGAGTGCGAGGTGCTGGGCATCAACGTGAGCTGCCACGTGATGAGCTACTACCGTGAGAGGCTGCGCAGGGCGGGAGTGATGAGCAGCGCGGACTTGGCCAAGGCGCGGACCGGCGAGGTGGTAACGGTGGCGGGCGTGGTACTGCGCCCTCATCGTCCGCCCACCAAGAGCGGCCGAACGGTGGTCTTCATGGCGCTTGAGGATGAGCTGGGCAGCTCCGAGGTGACGGTCTTCGAGGACGTCTACCTCAAGTACGGCAGTCTGATCTTCGGCCGTCCGGCGCTTATCGTGCGGGGAGTGGTGGACCGCAGGGGCGGCGGGAAGGTAAGCGTGACGGCGGAGCGGATCCGGGACTTGCCCATTACCTACCGCAGCGACAACCTGGGCACCGACCCCGAGTCCGCCCCCGAAGCCATCACTATCGCCCCCTCAGACCCCGAGGAGGCCCTCCTGCACGCCACGGCCGTCGCCTCCCAGCCCTCTCCCCTGGCAGTGCTTGACGCCATCGACCTCATGCCTGATCCGCTGGACGAAGAGGAGGAACTGGCGACCTTCGAAGATGACCTAGACGACGAACTCTCCCCCCGCCGCCACCTGCTGGACCAGCGCTTCGGCCACCTCCTCGGCTCCCGTGCCGCCCAGGCCTACGGCAAACAGACGCGAGGGTAAGTCCTCGTTCCTATCTCCCAACCCTCTTCCCGAGACGGGAAGAGGGCTCCGTGCTGGCGACGTCTCGGCTCCCGCTGCCAGCACCGGCCCTGTGGTGCCCCTGGGCTACCCACCCTTGCCTCCCAGTTGCCACCGCGCCCCTCCTCTTCCCGTTCCGGGAAGAGGAGCCGGGGGCCGCGCGTGGCGCGGCCTTGAGGAGATAGGTAGGTGCTCGGGGGCCGCAGGGTGAATGGCAGTGAGGAGGCCCGCGGGCGTGGCCCCCACTCACTTACCCTCAAGAGGACCCCTTACGATGATTCCAAGAAGAGCACTGCCCGGGCTGCTGCTAGCGGGGCTGCTGGCCGGCTGCGGCGGAGGCGACAAGAACGCGCCCCCCACTACCCAGGAGCCGGGCGTACCCGGCACCCTTGCGAAGAACCCCGGACCGCCGCCGGGCACCCCGACGGCGCCGGCCAAGACGGATACCTCCGCGCCCACCAAGACGACCCAGAAGCCCATCAAGACGAAGTCCGGGCTGGAGTACATCGACCTCAAGGTCGGCACCGGGCCTGCCGCCAAGGCGGGGCAGACAGTGACGGTGCACTACACGGGGTGGCTGAAGGACGGGGGAAAGAAGTTCGATAGCTCCGTGGACAAGGGTGAGCCCTTCACCTTCCCCCTGGGAGCCCATCAGGTGATCGGCGGATGGGACGAGGGAGTAGCCGGGATGAAGGTGGGCGGCAAGCGCCAGCTCATCGTTCCCCCTGACCTGGGCTACGGACCGCAGGGGTTCCCCCCGGACATCCCGCCCAGCGCCACGCTTATTTTCGACGTGGAGTTGTTGGGAGTCAACGGGTAGCCGGCACCAACCACGGGCAGGGCGTAACAACCCACGTCCTGCCCAACACGCAATCGCCCTGCCAACGACGCGGGCTAGGGCCTTGCCCGACCGGCGCCCAGGGAATGCTGGACCGCTACAGTGCGGCGAGGGCCCTCAGAGATGATGGGCTGGTCGGGGGCGCCAAAACTTGTGTTGTGGTGGGCTCCGCCAGCGGAGGCGGGGGCGGAGTCCAGCGAGGATAGGAGCCGGCGGAGCGCCAGGCCAGCACCCGGCCGATCAGGTCCTCCTGGTAGCCCCAGCCCAGCTCGCGGCTGTCCATGGACGCCGGCAAGTTGTCTCCGACCAGGTAGAGGCAGTCGTCCGGAACTACCACCCGCTCCAAGCGGAAGTGGCGCTTGTTCTGAGTAACCATGTTGCGCACGCCTTGGGGGACCCTGGCGCCCAGAAGGAAGGCGCCGCTTGTGTCTCCTTCCGCGGACCGCAGCAGCCAGAAGCGATCGCCAGGAAGGCCGTAGACGCGCTTCACGCAGGTGACACTGTCGAGGTTGGCGAGCACCACGTCGCCACGTCGCGGTTCCGAGCGCCTGTAGGCGCCGGTGTCCACGAGGCACAACTGCCCATCCCGTAGGTTCGGCTCCATGGAGCTGCCCACCACCAGATTCAGCTTGTAGGGGCAAAAGAGCTTCACCATAAGAAGCAACGCCAGTACCAGCAGGTAATGCCTCAGTGTCAGCACAGCAGCCTCGAACCCTTCCGCGCAGCGAACCAGGAATCCCCAACCCCATTATGCGTGGGACAGGTGAACTCCACGTGAACGAACCGTTAAGCCTGTGTTGCCTGACGGACATAGGTTAGACTGCCGCACGTCTAGAGCAGTTGCTGGAAAGACCGTCAAGATCCGCGGGAAGGTGAAGCGCTACAGGCTGTGGCGCAGCAGGGCGGCCGCGCAGTCCAGGAGGGTTAGGAGTCCCCATCGGGCGAGGAAGCCCGGCACGAATGACTGGCACCTCCAGCTCACGAAGCCAAGGACCAGGCCGGCGGGAAGCGCGGCGATGGACTCAAGTCCCGGTACCGGCCACTGGTAGAGCAGGAACAGCAGGGCCTGGAGTACCAGTGAGAGCGCCCTCACGCCGCGCCAGAGGCCAAAGAGCAGGAAGCCTCTGAAGAACCACTCCTCGCAGAACAGAGGGAAGGCGAAGACCAGTTGGATTCCCAGCAGGTGGACCCAGGAAGCTCCGTGATGGGGCAGAAAGGGCGCGGCGGATGGGAGGTGCTGGAGGGTGTGCAGGAAGGGGAGAAGCGCGAGGGGTAACAGCACGAGGCCCAGAGCGAAGGCCCCCAGGGCATAGGGCGTGCTCCTGCGGTTGCCGGGAAGCATCCCGAAGGCGGCGGGATGGCTGGGCATCAGCAGAAGCGTGCTTAACAGCGGGAGCCAGAGGAAGAAGAGGGCCGGACCCAGCAGGCGTGAAGCCAGGTCCGGGCCGGGGTAGGTGGAGCGATACCAGTGGGCGCCCACCAGGCCCACAACGGCGGTGGCCACCACGACCAGGAACTCACGCGCGCTCCGGTGGGCGGCCTCCAGTTCGCCGGGGCCCGTGGAGGGAGGAGAGCCCTCCACGGCCTCAGGCAACGTAACGCATCACACCTACCACCTTGCCCAGGATCGCCACGTCCTCCGCATAGATGGGCTGCATGGTGTGGTTCGCCGGCTGCAGGCGCACCCGGTTCCCCTCACGGTAGAGGCGCTTAACCGTCGCCTCGTTGTCAATCAGGCCCACCACCGTATCCCCGTCATCGGCGGTCTGCTGGGAGCGGATCAGGACCAGGTCCCCGTCCAGGATCCCGTCCTCGATCATACTGTCGCCCTTGACCCTCAGCAGGAAGCACTCCTGGCCGCCGGTCCAGTCGTAGGGGACCGCGTAGTGGTCCTCGATGTTCTCGGAGGCAAGGATCGGCAGACCCGCGGCGACCGCGCCTACCAAGGGCACCTCTATCTGACGCCGGAAGGGGGTGGAGCCGTTGGCCTCGGGCACCCTAATGGCGCGGGTCAGCGCGGCATCGCGGACGATGAAGCCCAGGCGCTGAAGCGACTTCAGGTGGCTGTGCACCGTGGAGCTGGAGCGCAGGCCGACCGCCTCACCGATCTCGCGGACGGTGGGGGGGTAACCCCTCTCCTGGCTGTGCTGAGCAATGTAGTCCAGAATCCGCTTCTGGCGCGGTGTGATCGACTTCGCCATTGGTGTGTCCTTCCTGGTCCCCCAAGGGGGATCAAGCGAAGAGGGAGAGCTGTACGGCGGGGCGTTCCTGAGCGCGCCGCTCCTGTTCACGGAGGAACGCGCCCAGGTCGCCCTGCGCTCGGCCGGAGATGAGCAGGAAGGGGGCGGCACGCCGCGTCACCACGCCCATCGTCTGCAGCTCTCTCAGGTCGCCAATCAGTCTGTCCCGGCGGTAGCTCACTATCCGTCGGGCGGAGAGCGGGCCAACGCCGGGTACCTGGAGGAGGACCTCCAGGCTGTCGCGATTCACTTCAACGGGGAAGAGGCCCGGTCTCTGAAGCGCCATGGCCAGCTTCGGGTCAAGGGAGAGCGGCAGGTTCCCCAGTCCGTCGAAGGGGAGGTCCGCCAATGCCGTTCTGTACTGCCGTATGAGGAAGTCCGCTTCATAGAGCCGCTTCTCACGCAGGGACGGAGTCGGCGGCACGCCGTCCAGCGGCGTCCCCTCGATGGGCGTGAAGGCGGAGAAGTGCGCCCGGCGCAGGTAGAACTCAGAGTAGAGCTGGTCCAGCCGCCCCAGCACGTCGCGGTCCGCCTCCCCCGCCGCCCCCAGCACAAACTGAGTCGTGTGTCCGCTGGGCAGGCCCGCCAGCCTGGACTCCTCGGCCACCCAGGCCATCCGCTTCAAAATGTCATCTTCGAGCTTCTTACGCTTGGAGAGCTTCTCCAGGTAAGTCTCGGTGGGCGCCTCCAGGTTAATGGAGACGCGGTCCGCCAGCCTGACCGCCTCGGCAACCTGGGCTCTCTCGCTGCCCGGCATCACCTTCAGGTGGATGTAGCCTCTGAAACCAAGCTTGTTGCGGAGGATATCCGCGGTCTTCAGCTCCTGGTCCATCGCGTCCACGCCGTTTCGCGGGATGGCGGAGGAGAGGAAGAGCCCCTGCGCAAGGCCCGCGCGGTTCAGCTCGCGGAAGGTCTTGGCCAGCTCCTCGGGCTGGAAGGTGGCGCGGGGCCGGTCCTTCGCGGCACGGGTGAAGCAGTAGCCGCAATCCATGCAGCAAACGTTGGTCTGCATGACCTTCATCAGGGACACGGTACCGCTGGGCGTCTGCACCTGCGTGAGGTGGGCGCCTGGATTGCCGCAGGGCGGCGCGGTTTCCGAGCCCTTGCCGCGCGCCGCGCCCTCGCCCCGACCCGTGACCTCGTAGGTCGCTTCGTCAGTGAGGAGCCCGAGTTTGGTCTCAGAGTCCATGTAGGATGCACCCCCAGGGAATCGCTCACCTGTTCCCTTATCAACTATAGCACACGCCGCGAAAAAGGGAAACGCTCGTTCGAGGCTCAAGTGTTCGATCCTGATGCGGGGCACCTTCGGAGGCGAGGGGGGGAG
>DASXUI010000167.1:0-9562 GCA_036504955.1 Armatimonadota bacterium | reverse complement strand
CCCGCCGGCGGGCCGTGGACGCGCCACCTCATCGCCCGCACAGGCGCCACCCAGTTCCACGATGAGATGGTCGGCGACATCACCAACGACGGGCGGCAGTCGCTGCTCTTCTGGAACGAGGGCAGCGGAGGCCTGTACTGGTGCCCGCTGCCAGAGGATCCCACCGTCAGTCCCTGGCCGGGCCTCATGGCCATCGCCACCGGCGTCCGCGAGGGCACTCAGCCGGAGGAGGGACTCGCGCTGGCGGACATCGACGGCGACGGCCGCACCGAGATCGTGGCGGGCACCTACTGGTACCGCTACCTGGGGCACGGCAACGAGTGGGAGCGCCACAAGTACTGCGGGAACTACATCACCACCGTGCTGGCGGTTGGGGACGTGGATGGCGACGGAGCGCCGGAGATCGTGGTCTCGGAGGGCGATGCCTGCATCTACGGCAGGCCTTGGGGCGGCCGGCTGGCGTGGTTCAAGCCCACGGCGGATCCCAAGAAGCCCTGGGAGGAGCACCTCATCGCGGAGGGGCTGCTGGACCCGCACTCGCTCCAGCTCGCGGACCTCTGCGGCGAGGGCCGGCTGGACGTAGTGGTGGGAGAGATTGGCGTGGCAGACGCCTACGCGGAGAAGCCCCCAAAGCTGCTGCTGTTCCAGAACCTAGGCGGCGGGCGGTTCGAGCGGCACCTGATCGATGAGGGCACGGGCACCCACCACGCCCGGCTCGCCGACTTCCGGGGCGCCGGCGTACTGGACATCGCCTCACGCCCCCTCCATGGCCCGGATCGGGGACGCATCTTCGTCTGGTACAACGATCGGGGTGGGTCGTTAGGTCGTTAGGTCGTTAGGTCGTTGGGGAAGGGCCTCAGAGGGTCCATCTCGGGTCCCTTGGGTCCCTTGGGTCTCTTGCGTCCCTTGGCTGAAGGGACCAAAGGGACAGAAGGGACGAAAGGGACCTAAGAACTGCCTCTGAGGCCCTCCCCCAACGACCTTACGACCCTACGACCTTACGACCTTACCACCCGCCCAATCAGGAGGAGGACCTGAACCATGCAAGTGGCTAGCCGGAGGCTTACGTCCGTTCTGCTGCTGGCTCTGGGCTTGGCGGCTTGCGTGTGGTCCGCGGAGACGGGGTGGAGGCACCTTTCCAGTGCCACGGGGGACTTGCCCGTGCCGGGGACCTCGGATCAGCAGACGGGGGCCGTGGTGGCGGACCTGGACAAGGACGGCACCCAGGACTTCGTGCTTAGCTTCAGGAAGACGGCGCCCGCTCTGGTCTGGTACCGGCGCACCAAGACTGGATGGGACCGGTACGTGCCCGAGCCCGACTTCCTGACGGTGGAGGCCGGCGGGGCCGTGCAGGACATCGACAGGGACGGCTACCCGGACCTGGTCTTCGGCGGCGACTGGCAGAGCTCCGAGATCTGGTGGTGGCGCAACCCTGGGCCGCCCTATAGCCCCACCCAGCGGTGGGAGCGCCACCTCATCAAGAAGGGCGGGGCCACCCAGCACCACGACCAGATCTTCGGGGACTTCAAGCACACTGGGCGGCCCCGGCTCGTTTACTGGAACCAGGGCGCCAAGAAGCTCTTCATCGCGGACATCCCCAAGGACCCGCGTCATGCCGAGACCTGGCCGGCGACGGAGGTCTTCGCCGGTACGGCGGGCGAGGGAGCCGCGCCCTACGCCGAGGGCCTTTCCGCCTGCGACGTGGATGGAGACGGCAAGGTGGACCTTCTGGCGGGCAACTACTGGTTCAAGTACCAGGGCGGCCGGTTCCTGGGGACCAAGGTCGCCGAGATGGGCGGGCGGGTGGCCGGCGCCAGGCTGATCCGCGGCTCCAAGGTGGCCCAGGTTGTAATTGCCCCCGGCGACGGCATCGGACCCCTCCGCTGGTATGAGTGCAAGGGGGACCCGACCCAGACCTCCTCCTGGGTTGCCCACGAGCTGCTGCCGAGGGTGGTACACGGGCACAGCCTGCAGGTGGCGGACATCAATGGGGACGGCAACCTGGACATCTTCTGTGCCGAGATGGCCAAGTGGACCGAGGACCGCAAGGACCCGGACAACCCCGGCGCCAGGGCCTGGATCTTCTACGGAGACGGCAAGGGCGGCTTCCGCCAGACGGTCTTCGCCACGGGGATCGGGTTCCACGAGGCCCAGGTGGCAGACCTCAACGGCGACGGCCTGCCGGACATCCTGGACAAGCCCTACAACTGGCAGGCCCCCAGGGTGGACGTTTGGCTTCAGCAGCGCCATTAGCTCAGACATGGGAATGTCGAGCCAAGTCCGAGCCGGCTTCTGGCGCTGCGGCACGCCGCGTTCGGGGGATATAGGGTTGAGGCTCCTGAGGCCGCCGCACTGGTGGCGCACGCCTTAGCCAGCCGAGCCACAGCAAGTAGGTATCGCGCCGGCCGGCACCGAAGGCATGGATGGTGGCGGCCTGCGCGCCTAGCGCTGATCGCCCCGATGCTTGGCGGCACGCGCCCGGGATTGTGGCAGCCGCCGAACCCAGCTTCCCGCCATGGATATCCCCCTCCACGGCGTCTCGATCACCGGCGGCCGCATCCGGCGTCTTCCCGCAGGAATGGTGAATGTCGGCGCGAAGAAGGAGCCCCCATGGGTCCGGGAGAGAGCTGCCCCTCCTCCACCAACGCCGATTCCAGCGCCTTGCTGAAGATGCTTGCGGTGACTTCGGAGGCTGGAGGGCTGCGGCAGATCCTCGATCTACTGCCCTTAGGCGCCCTGGCCATCACCGGCGACACGGCGGACACAGCCCGAGTGGTGTGCTCAAACGCCGCGCTATCGCGGATCGTTGGCGGCGAGACACGGCCCGGCGCTCCCGTCACGGAGCTTCCCTTCCAGCTCTTCCCTCCCACCCGGCAGGCTCCGCTGCCTAGTCAGCAGCTCCCCTTCATGCGTTCGCTCCTGCTAGGTGAAGCTGTCCGCAAGGCCGAGCTGCACCTCAGGCGCCCGGATGGGCTTTGGCGCGTGGTGCTCGTGAGCTCTGCCACGCTCAGCGCGCCAGGCGGCCCAGCGGTTACCCTCGCCACGCTGCAGGACCTGACTCACCTGCAGAGGGAGCGCGAGGAGCTTCGCGCCGCCCATCGAGCCCTGCGGGAGACCGGCGACCGCTACCGCGGGTTGGTGGAGATGTCTCCGGACGCCGTGTTCGTGAACACGGACAGCCGGATTACCTTCGTGAACCAGGCCGCGGTAGACCTGTTCGGAGCGGCCAGTCCCGAGGAGCTCCTGGGACGGAGCCCCTTCGACCTGTTCCCTCCCCGCTACCACGACACAATGCGAGAGAGGATCCGTGAACTGCTCCGGGGGAACCGTGCCCCGCTGATCGAGGCTCCCGTATCGCGCCTCGACGGTACCGAGCGGGTTGCCGAGGTTGCCGCCTGCTCCTTCGTCGATGGGGAGCGGCCAGCCATCCAGGTCATCCTCCGAGACATAACGGACCGCAAGCAGGCGGAGCTCGAGAGGGAGCTCGCACTGGACTTCCTGCATCGAGTCAACGAGAGCGATAGCACGGAGCAGCTCGCCCAGGCGGCGGTTGAGTTCGTACGGCAGCACTCGGAGGCCGACGCGGTGGCGCTGCGTCTTCAGGAGCAGGGGCGGTATCCCGTCGCCGCGGCCTCCGGGTTCGAGCCTCCGATGGGTGACCTGCTGTGCGATGAGGTCGGCCCTGAGGGTGGCGTCGGGCTGCCCGGAAGGTGTCTCTGCCGGAAGGTGATTGGGGGCTCGCTGGGCCTCGGTCCGCCCGGCTTCTCCTCCGGGGGCAGCTTCTGGACCAACAGCTCTACCAGCTTCCTGCTGGGGCTGCCACCCTCTGAGCGCGGAGATTGGGCATCCTGCCGGTGCCTGTCGCAAGGGGCGGAGCTGGTGGCGGTCCTGCCGATCAGCATCGGTGACGAGAGGCTGGGCCTCCTGCAGTTGTTCGGACGGGATCCCGGGCACTTCAGCCCAAGCCTGCTGGAGTTCTGGGAGCGGTTGACGGACCACCTGGCGGTCGCGCTCGCCCGGCTCCGCGCGGAGGAGGTCCTCCGCCGGCGGGAGGCGGATCTGCGGCTGACCATGGACGCAGTGCCGGCCATGATAGCCTACATCGACTCGGAGTGCCGGTACCGCCGAGCCAACAGCCACTTCCTGGAGTTCGTGGGCTTGGGCAAGGAGGCGGTGCTGGGACATACCATCCGGGAGGTTGGGGGCGAGGAGGCCTGGCGGGCGATCGAGCCGCAGGTGAAGCGTGCCCTCTCGGGCGAGTCGGTCAGCTATGAGCAGCAGCTCCCGGTCCGCGACCGGGGACCCTCGTGGGTGCAGGCCACCTACACGCCGGACCTGGACGAGGCCGGCCGAGTACGGGGTTTCGTGCTTCACGCGGCCGACGTTGGCGAGCGCAAGAGGGCCGAGGAGGAGCTGCGCCAGAGCTACCTTCAACACCGGATCGCCCTGGACGCCGCCGACCTGGGGACCTGGCGACACGACCTCCAGACGAATCGCAGGTACATGGACGAACGGGCCCGCCGGCACTTCGGCTTCGATACGTCAGAGGTGGCCTTTGCCCAGCTCCAGGAGCGTATCCATCCCGACGACCTGCCCCGGCTCCAGGAGGAGATGGATCGGGCCCTCGACCCTGTCGCCGGTTCCGGGCGGTGGAGCACGGAGTACCGGATGCGCCAGCCTGACGGCTCCTATCGACGGCTGGCCGTCCACGTGCGCGCCCTCTTCGAGGGGTCGGGCCCCCAGCGCCGGGCTGTTCTGACGGTCGGCACCTCTCAGGACATCTCAGAGCGCAGGCTGGTGGAGGAGGCACGTGAGCGGCTGACGGCCATCCTCGAGGCTACGCCCGACCTCGTCGGCACGATGGACGTGGAGGGCAAGCTCCTGAGCCTGAACCGCGCGGGACGCCGGATGGCCGGCCTGGCCGAGGACGAGGCGCCGACGGGTCTCCGCCTTCAGGACCTGCTGCGACCGGTGAGCCCCGAGCCGGAGCCCAACACCCCGCTTCTGGCGGCCGTCAGGGAGGGAGCTTGGACGGGTGAGGCCGTGCTGCTGAGCCGCGATGGCAGGCAGACGCCAGTGTCCCAGGTGCTGCTGGCCCATCGGAGCTCCGAGGGGGACGTCAGCTTTCTTTCGATGGTAGTCAGGGACATGACGCAGCAGAAGCACCTCGAGGAGGAGCTGCGGCAGTCCCAGAAGATGGAGGCCATCGGCCGGCTGGCAGGCGGCGTGGCCCATGACTTCAACAACCTGCTGATGCCCATCATGTCCTACAGCCAGATGCTGTGCGACCAACTGGACCCCGACGGCCGCCCGCACCGCTATGCCGTGGCGGTGGCAGAGGCCGCGGAGCGCGCGGCCGCTCTGCCCCGGCAGCTCCTCGCCTTCAGCCGGAAGCAGGTCATTCAGCCTCGAGTAGTGGACCTGAACCAAATCATGGCCGGCGCGGAGAAGATGCTCCGCCGCCTGATTGGTGAGGACATCGCTCTGGCGGCCGTCCCAGACCCCAACCTGGGCCGGGTGAGGGCCGACCCCGGACAGATGGAGCAGGTGCTCTTCAACCTGGTGGTGAATGCCCGAGACGCCATGCCCCAGGGAGGCAAGCTGACCCTGGAGACGCAGAACCTGGACCTGGACGACACCTTCGCACGCCGCCTGTCGGATCTCGAACCCGGCCGCTACGTGATGCTGGCTGTCAGCGACACCGGTCACGGAATGGATCGGGAGACCCTCTCCCGCGCCTTCGACCCCTTCTTCACCACGAAGGGACCCGACCAGGGCACGGGCCTGGGGCTCTCCACCGTCTACGGCATCGTGAAGCAGAGCAAGGGGGAGGTGCGGGTCTACAGCGAGGTGGACCGAGGGTCTACCTTCCGCGTCTACCTGCCTCGGGTAGACGAGCCCCTGGAGGCCTCGCAGGTACAGGTCAGCGCGGGGGCCGCTCCTGGTGGCTCCGAGACAATCCTGCTGGTAGAGGACGAGGAACCGGTTCGAGAGGCGACCAGGACCGTGCTGGAGTCCGGCGGATACCGCGTGCTAGTGGCGCGCAGCGGAGAGGAGGGGCTCTCCCTGGCTCACGCGCGGGCTGACAACATCGATCTGCTGCTGACAGACGTGGTCATGCCAGGGATCACCGGCCGGCAACTGGCGGACCAGGTATCCCAGCAGCGCCCGGGGCTGCGGGTACTGTTCATGTCCGGCTACACGGAGAACGCGATCCTCCAGCACGGCGTGCTGGGGGAGGGTGTCGCCTTCCTCCAGAAACCCTTCACCCCCGGCGTGCTCCTCCGGAAGGTGCGGGAGGTCCTCGATCTGCCTCGGGAAGGGGAGGCGCCGAGCGTGCGAGAAGGGTAGAAAGCGATCGCGCGACCGGACGGCCCCTTACCCGCATCATGCACCAGGCACCAGCGAGTCGTGCATGGCGTGGGCTTCTGCACACTCTCGTGGATAACGCAGGCTGCCACCCGCCATCCGGCGCCAGACTTCGCAAAGGAGACGCCATGCCGGAGCCGAGGCTGCAGGAGCGCAAGCCCTTCACCGTGCTGGGGGTATACCGGAGGCTTGACCCGAGGACGGCCGATTGGCAGGACATCTGGGCCAACCAGTTCGGCGCGCGGCGTGCCGAGATTGAGCCCTTCGCCACCGATGACAGCGTCTATGGCGTTTACATCGAGAGCGATGAGCCCGGCCTGGACGACTTCTGGGCGGGCATGGCCGTGGAAGGGGTGGAGCAGGCCCCCGAGGGGCTGTCGCTCTGCCCGATTGGCGGCTGCCTAGAAGCCGTCTTCGAGTGCACCCTTCCCACGCTGGGCGCCACCTGGGGCCACATCCACCAGGAGTGGCTCCCCGCCTCGGAGTACCGCCACGGCTGCCACGAAGCCGGCTTCGAACGCTTCCCCCCCGGCTGCGACCAGGCCGGCACCCCAATGACCGTGCACGTGCCGATTGTGAAGCGCTGAATGATCGGCGGCCTCGTGAGGGGGAGGGCGGGCCGTGGGGTCGTAAGGTCGTAAGGTCGTAGGGGAAGGGCCTCAGTGGGTGTCCTTTGGTCCCTTGGGTCCCTTGGGTCTCTTGCGTCCCTTAGCCGTAGGGACCTGAGGGACAGAAGAGACGTAAGGGACCTAAGAGCCGCCTCCGAGGCCCTTCCCCTACGACCTTACGACCCGCCTTCCCCCCCTCACGAGGCCGCGCCGGAGGTTCGCGTCGTTGGTGGGCGAAAGGGGTAGTGGAGCCGCGAAGCACTCCCGAGGCTGTTGGGCGCCCTGGGACCTGTCGCGGATTCTGGAGAGGCGCACCCCATGCCCGTTGAGACCCCCTACCCCGGTGTTCAGGAGCTGCTCACGCTGATCGGCCAGGCGGGCCGGCGGTTGGCGGAGATTGACGCGAGTGAGGGGGCGGCGGGCAACATCTCCGTGTACGCCGCGTGGCCGTTGGAGGCGCGGGCTGAGTTCCCCGTGGAGGAGACGCTGGCGCTGCCGGAGCCGGTTCCGGAGCTGGCCGGCGGGGCGCTGCTGGTCACGGGCTCCGGGCGTCGGCTGCGGGAGATCGCGGATGACCCGGAGGCGAACCTCGGCCTGGTGCGGGTTCAGGCCGGCGGCGCGACCGCCGCGCTTCACACTTCGTCACGGCGGCTGTTCGCCAACCTGACCAGCGAGTTCAACTCCCACCTGGCCGTGCATCGCGACCAGGTGGCGCGCACCGGCACCAACTTCCACGCCCTCATCCACGCGCAGCCGCTGCACCTCACCTACCTCAGCCACATCGCGCGGTACCAGGACACGCTGTATCTGAACCGGCACATCCTGCGCTGGGAGCCGGAGTGCATCGTGAACCTGCCGGAGGGGGTGGGATACCTGCCCTTCATGGTCCCCGGCTCCGCGCAGCTCATGGCGGCCAACGTGGAGGCCCTGCGCACGCATCGAGTGGTCCTCTGGGCCAAGCACGGCGTGATGGCGCGGTCCGACCTCTCGGTGAAGCGCGCGTGCGACCGGATCGAGTACGCGGAAACGGGCGCCCGGTACGAGTACCTGAACCTTACCAACCACGGCCTGGCGGACGGCCTCTCCGAGGCCGAGGTCCGCGCGGTGTGCTCCGCCTTCGACGTGAAGCAGGGGATCTTCTAGTGGCGGATCGCCAGGGACCCGAGGGCACAGAGCCGCCCCAGGGTGGTTTGACCCGCCGCGCGCTGCTGGCGGGCGGGGCCGGCGTGCTGGCCGGGCTGGCCACCGGGTGCCGGCCGCGCCCTGGAGCCACCTCCGCCAGGGGGCAGCGGGTGCTCACGGTCTGGCACCCTTGGAGCGGCGTGCTGGGCCCGCGCTTCGAGAAGCTGGCGGCGGAGTATGAGCGCCAACACCCCGGCGTGAAGCTGCGGCTTGTCTACACTCAGAACGACCTCTCAACCAACCAGAAGTTCTTTACCTCCGTGGCCGCCGGCACGCCGCCGGACGTCACCTTCGTGGACGGTCCGCAGGTGGCCTCCTGGGCGGAGTGGGGCGCGCTGGAGCCCCTGACGGACCGGGTGCGCGCCGCCGGAGTGGCGCAGAAGGACTACTTCCTCCCCACCTGGCGGCAGAACCTCTACCGCGACCAGGTATGGGCACTCACCTACTGCGCGGACCCCAACTTCGGCTTCGCCTGGAACAAGGAAGCCTTCCGACGGGCCGGCCTGGACCCCGAGCGACCGCCCAGAAGCATCATGGAGCTCACCCGGGCCGCCGACCGCCTGACGAAGGTGGACGGTAACGTCATCCACCAGATAGGCATCATCCCCTGGGCTCAGTACGGGCCCGCCAACTCCATGTTCACCTGGGGCTGGGCCTTCGGCGGGGGCTTCTACGACGACGCGCGGCGCCGCATCACCGCGGACGACCCGCGCGTGGTGGAGGCGCTGGAGTGGATGGTCAGCTTCGCCAAGAAGTACGACCCCGCCCAGATCGCCAGCCTGCAGCAAGGCTTTGGGACTGCGGAGCAGAACCCCTTCTACTCCGGCAAGCTGGCGATGCAATGCCTGCACATCGGCGGCATCAACGACATCGAGCGGTACGCGCCGAAGCTGGACTACGGCGTCTCCTACATCCCGGCCCCGCCGACGGGAGAGGCCCGAAGCTCGTGGGTGGGCGGGTGGTGCATGAGCATCCCGAAGGGCGCGCGGAACCCCGACGACGCCTGGGAGTACATCCGCTGGCACTGCTGCACGGCGGACGGCACCGCGCGGGTGGGCCGCGGCATCGGCCTCTTCCCCGGCCTGCGGAGCTCGCCCTTCTTCCAGGAGGTCCGGCACCGCCCGCACTACGGGGAGTACGTGAAGATCCTGGAGGAGAGCCGTCACCAGCGACCGGTGATGCCGGTGCAGGCCTTCTACATGCGGGAGCTTCAGCGCGCGGTGGAGTCCGCCGTCTACGGCCGCCAGACCCCCAAGGCAGCCCTGGCCCAAGCCAAGTCCAACACCCAAGCCGAGCTTGACCTGGTGCTGGCCGGGGGTTAGCGAACTGCCTCGCCACAGAGACACAGAGGGCCCAGAGGAACACAGAGAGAGGCAAGGGGACTGAAGGGGCTCAGGGGGCTG
>DASXUI010000166.1:0-3146 GCA_036504955.1 Armatimonadota bacterium | reverse complement strand
TTCCAGCCCCGGGAACGCCGACACGATAGCCGATACGCCCGCGGAAACGGACACGGCCACCGTGAGGATGTAGTCGATGAGGAGGGACGCGCCCGCCGTCTGGGCGGCGACCTCCCCCAGGTTGTCCTTGGCCACCAGATAAGCGCCGCCGCCACTGGGGTAGGCGTGAATGGTCTGACGGTAGCTCACATTGAGGACAAGCAGCAGCGCGACGATGCCGAGGGCCACCCACCACGACCACCCGAGTACGCCCGCTCCGAACACGGCCACGGCGGCCGTGAGGGGAGCCATGATCTCCTGGGTGCCGTAGGCCACCGACGACAGCGCATCCGAGCTGAACACAGCCAGGGCGATGGGATTGCTGATCTTGGTCTCGTGGCTTTCTTCACTGGCGAGGCGACGGCCTAGGAGAAGGGTTCGATAATTGAGCATGACTGGAGATTCCTGGGTTGGTGGGCCGTATGGCTGGGACTGCAAAGACCGCCGCCACGGCCTCGGTCAGTCCCCCTTCTTCTGAAGGCGGGCAGCCCGACAGAATGGCCATGAAGGGTGTTAAGAAGGCGTTAGGAATTGAGAAAGGCTCACCTAAGGCCCTTTTGAATCTGCCAAGCTGCGCTAGGCTGGCCCCGTGCCTGAACCACGACGGTTTGAACCCGACCAGCTGCCCCGGCGGAGGCACGATGATGAAGCCACGGAACTCCGCTCCAGGCTCAAGGTCTTTTTCGGCGCGGCCCCCGGCGTCGGCAAGACCTACGCCATGCTTTCCGAGGCCCGGGAGCGGCGCGTGGAAGGCGTCGACCTTGTCGTCGGGGTCGTCGAGACTCACGGCAGGAGCGAGACTGCCGCCCTGACCGAAGGGTTGGAGATCCTGCCACGGAAGGAACTGGCCTACGCCGGCCAGTTCCTTCCGGAGTTCGACCTGGATGCCGCGCTGGCCCGCCGGCCGGGGCTGATTCTCATGGACGAACTGGCCCACACCAACGTGTTGGGCTCTCGCCACGCCAAGCGCTGGCAGGATGTCATGGAGCTGCTGGACGCGGGCATCAACGTCTACACCACGATGAACGTCCAGCACCTGGAGAGCCTCAAGGACGTCGTCGCGCAGATCACCGGCGTCACGGTGCGGGAGAACGTCCCGGACACGGTCATGGAGCGGGCGGACGAAGTCGAACTGGTGGACCTGTCCCCCGAGGATCTGCTGGTCCGGCTCAAGGAAGGCAAAGTCTATCTTCCGGACCAGGCCCGCCATGCCCGCGATCACTTCTTCCGCAAGGGCAACCTGCTCGCCCTTCGGGAACTGGCCTTGCGCCACACGGCGGAAAACGTCGACGCCCAGATGCGGCGGTACATGGAATCAGAGGGCATCCGGAAGACCTGGGCCGCCGGCGACCGGCTCCTGGTGTGCGTGGGGCCGGATGGCCTTTCCGAGCGACTCATCCGCTCGACGCGCCGCATGGCGAGTTCCCTGGGAGCCTCGTGGGTGGCCCTCTACGTCGAGTCGCCCCGGCACTTCAAATTCAGCGAAGAAGAGCGGAACCGCGTCGAAGAAAACCTCCGTCTGGCCGAAAAACTGGGGGGGGAGACGGTCGTCATCGAAGGGCGAGGCAGGACGGACGAGGACATCCTGACCTTCGCCCAGGACCGCAACATCACCAAGATCGTGGTGGGCAAACCCTCACGGCCCAAGTGGGTGGACCTCTTCGCCGGGTCCCCCGTGGACGATCTCATCCGCCACAGCGGTGACATCGACATCTACGTCATCACGGGCGAGACGGCCAAACAGGCGGGTACACCCAGTCTCCGGCCCCGCATCACGAGTCCGCTGCGGAACTACCTGCTCAGCGTCATCACGGTGGCGCTCGCGACGGCCATCGCGGGCCTGATCTTCCGCCGCACCGAGCTGGCAGACATCGTGATGATCTATTTGCTCGGCATTCTCGTCGTGGCCACGCGGTTTGGTCGTGGCCCTTCCCTGCTGGCCTCTCTGATGAGCGTCGCGGCCTTTGACTTCATCTTCGTGCCGCCCTACTTCACGTTCGTGGTATCCGATTTCCGCCATGTCGGCACCTTCTCCGTGATGCTCCTGGTGGGGGTGGTGATCGGAAACCTCACCGAGCGCATCCGGGCCCAGGCGCGCCTGGCCAGGGCCCGGGAACAGCGGACTCAGGCCCTCTTCCGCCTGGGGCAGGAATTGGCCCGCAGCGCCGGGTCCACGGCCCTGGTGGCCTCCGCGATCCAAAACGTGGCGACTCAGTTCCAAAGCCATGCGGTGGTGCTGCTTCCGGACGGTTCCGGGCGGCTGGAGGCGCCCGCCCATCACCTCGCCTTTCCCCTGAACGACCAGGAACGGGGTGTGGCTCAGTGGGTCTTCGAGCATGACGAACCTGCCGGCTTGGGCACGCTCACGCTTCCGGGAGCCCGCGCCACCTACCTGCCGCTCAAAGGCTCGAAAGGCACCCTCGGCGTGATGGGCGTGCTCCCGGATGGCGCGCCCCAGTGGGGGGAACCGGATCAGCGCCAGCTGCTGGAAGCCTTCGCCAACCAGACGGCCCTGGCCCTGGAGCGCTCGCTCTTGGCCGAGCAGAGCACGGCCGATCGCCGTCGCGCGGATGAAGAGCGCCTGCGGAACGCGCTGCTCAGCTCCGTGTCCCACGACCTGCGCACTCCGCTCGGCGTCATCACCGGAGCCGTGAGCACGGCGCTGGAGACCCCCGACATCTCCGATGCCACCCGGCGTGACCTTCTGACCTCGGCCCAGGAGGAGGCCCAGCGCCTGCACCGCCTGGTGAGCAACCTGCTAGACATCACACGGCTCGAGGCTGGCGCCTTGGAATTGCAAACGGAATGGATTCCCATGGAGGAGGTGGTGGGCGCGGCCTTGAACCGCCGGGAACTGGGCTCAGAGGCCGCACGCGTTAGAACCCACCTTCCTGAAGACCTGCCGATGATCGCCATGGATGCCGTCCTCATGGAGCAGGTGCTGGTGAACCTCGTCGACAACGCGCTGAAGTATTCGCCGCCCGGTTCCCCGGTGGACATCAAGGCCTGGGCCGCCGGGAAATCCCTCACGCTCTCGGTCGCCGACCAGGGCCCGGGAATCGCGCCTGGTGAGGAAACACGCATTTTCGAGAAGCTGGCCCGGGGTG
>DASXUI010000165.1:0-2425 GCA_036504955.1 Armatimonadota bacterium | reverse complement strand
TGGACATCCTCAAGCAGAACGGGGTGAAAGCCACCTTCTTCATCGTGGGCAGCGTGGCCGATCAGAATCCGGGGCTGGTCAAACGCATCTGGCGCGAGGGGAATGAGCTGGGCAACCACACCTTCACCCATGGCAACATGGCCCGGATGTCCACGGCGCGCGTCGCCGTGGAGCTCAGCGCGACCCAGCGGCTGATCCAGAGCCTCACGGGCCACTCCAGCCGGCTCTTCCGTGCTCCCTACGTGGCTGACGCCGAGCCCCAGACCCCTGAGGAGGTGGAGCCGATCCTGCAGGCCCAACGACTGGGCTATGTCACCCTGGGGGAGACCAACGACCCGGAGGACTGGCTGCCCGGCCAGAGCGCCGAGCGGATCGTCTCCAGTGTCGTCAGCAACCGCGACGTGGGCAACGTGGTCCTGCTCCATGACGCCGGAGGCGACCGCTCGCAGACGGTGCTCGCCTTGCCGCGAATCATCCGCGCGCTCAAGTCCCAGGGCTACCGGTTCGTCACGGCGTCGCAGCTTCTGCCGGGGGCGTGGAACCAGCTCTTCCCAACCCTCAGCGGCCGGGATACCGTGCTTGTCGGGGCGGCCGCGGTCGCCTTCGAGGCGCAGTTCCTCATCCACGTCGTGCTGGTAGGCCTCTTCTGGATCTCGGTGGTGTTGGGCACACTCCGGGTTCTGGTCACGGCGGTCCTGGCGATCATCCAGGCCAGGAGGGAGAGGCTCGCGACCTTCCCAGAGAACTTCCGGCCGGCCGTTAGCGTACTGATAGCGGCCTACAATGAGGCCAAGGTCATCAAGACGACCGTCGAGGCCCTGCTCCGCAGCGACTACCCGAACCTGGAGGTCATCGTGGTGGATGACGGCTCCAAGGACGGCACGGCGCGGGTGGTGGAGGAGGCCTTCGCCCAGGAGCCTCGGCTAAGGGTCTTTCACCAGGAGAACGGGGGAAAGGCCTCGGCCCTCAACCGGGCCATCGCCGCCGCCAGTGGAGAGGTCTTCGTGATGATGGATGCCGACACGCTGTTCGCCCCGGACACCGTGTCGAAGCTGGTCCGTCACTTCTCAGACCCTCGGGTGGGAGCGGTCGCAGGCAACGCGAAGGTCGGTAACCCTGTCAACCTGCTAACCCGCTGGCAAAGCGTGGAGTACATCACCAGTCAGAACTTCGACCGGCGCGCCTACGACATCCTGAACGGCATTCCCGTAGTACCTGGCTCCGTGGGAGCCTGGCGGAGAGAGGCCGTGGAGAAGGCGGGCGGCTACCTCGGCGACACCCTGGCCGAGGACACCGAGCTCACCTTCCGCGTGCGTATGCTGGGCTACCGGATCAGGACAGAGAGCCATGCTTACGCCTACACTGAGGCGCCAACGAGCCTGGGCAACCTCGCCCGGCAGCGGTATCGGTGGGCTTTCGGCACGCTGCAGACCCTCTGGAAGCACCGGGGAGCCCTTCTGCGCCGCAAGTATGGAGCCTTCGGCATGGTTACGCTGCCCGCGCTCTGGGTGTACCAGATCCTGCTTCAGGCGGCCTCCCCCATCGTGGATCTGGCGGTGGCCATGGCCCTGCTCAGCATCAACTTCAAGGCGCTGCTCTTCTATTACGCGGCGTTCTTCGTGGTAGAGCTCATCGGCGCGGCCCTCGCCTTCAGGCTCGACCGGGAGAACCCGTGGCTGCTGATCTGGCTCTTCTGGCAGAAGTTCGTCTATCGTCAGTTGATGTACCTGGTGATCCTTCGCTCGCTGCTCTCCGCCGCCAAGGGCTCCTCCGTCGGATGGGGCAAGTTCGGCCGCACAGGCACGGTCCCGTTGCCAGGGCGGGTCGTAGGGTCGTAGGGTCGTAGGGTCGTAAGGTCGTGAGGTCGTTGGGTCGTTGGGAAGGGCCTCAGAGGGCATGCCTTGGGTCCCTGAGGTCCCTTTGGTCTCTTGTGTCCCTTGGCCGAAGGGACCTCAGCGACGGAACGGACCTCAGGGACCCAAAGCATGCCCTCTGAGGCCCTTCCCAACGACCCAACGACCTCACGACCTAACGACCCGCCTCAGATCCCAAAACCCTGGAACTGAACCTTGTCGAAGGTCGATAGGCTATCTGCGAGGGTTACGAGACCTCTGCCTCAGGTCAACGACGGGCTCGTGGAATAGTGGTGGTTAGCGCGCCGACGACTACGTCGGGCGAGCGCGCTCCGCTGACGAGCCGGACCTCCTCGGACTAGGCGGAACCACTTGGAGCCGCCTGTCTCGTGTGAGTTGTCCGTTGAGCTGGCCTCCGAGCAGGCTGCCAAGGAGCGCGATCGGCAGAGCCGGACGTGTAGCCTGGCTCGGAATCTACTGGGCACGCTTCGAAGGGAGAACATCTGGATGAAGAAGCTGATTTCCGCTGGTCTGATCGCTGGCTTGGCGCTGTCGCTGCTGCCGGCTGCTTT
>DASXUI010000164.1:0-4515 GCA_036504955.1 Armatimonadota bacterium | reverse complement strand
GAAGAGCAGCGGACGTCCGCTGCTCTTCCAGCCCCCTTCGAGGTGCTGCTCTGGGGTACCCGCGCGCCGCCTTGGCCGTGGCAAAGGGCTGCGTGGCCGGCCTACTTCACCTTAACGGTCACCTTCTGGGTCCCAACGTTGTTCGCCGAGTCGACCGCGCGGATCTCAATTGTCTGGTCCCCTGCCGCGAGCTTTTCGGTTACCAGGCGGAAACCCTCGGAGGGCGAGTCGAACATACCATCCACCGGCGCGGCGGCGCTCCAGTCTCCATCGCTAACCCGGAAGGAGACGGCGACGATGGGCAGCCGGGAGCTCTTGGCGGTGCCCTCCAGCGTCACTACGCCATCGGTCATCTGGGGTTCACCCCTGGGCAGGAGCTTCGGCTTCTCGTTGCTGACGACGACGGGCCCGACGATCTTCTCTTGGGAGAGGGCGTCCAAGGGGTTGCTGCGCTTGTCGGAAACCTGGATCTTCAGGTAGTGCTCACCATCGGGCACATCGCTGGTGTCCCAGGAGAAGCTGGTCTCGGTGAGGGGCTTGCTCGCGTCGCCGCTCGCCGGGGCGCCGGAGGCGCTGGACTTGGCAGGAGGAGCCTCAATAGCGCTCTTCACCACGTCCGGGAGCATCGAGTTAAGAAGCTGCTTGTCGTCCTCCGACAGCGTCTTGTCCTTCTCAATCTCCTTACTGACCTCAGACAGCAAGCTCTCCGCGGTCGGGGCCTCCACCGTCTTGGGGCGCTCGTCAGTCTTGGGCGCGGGCTTGGCGGGCTCCACCTTGGTGGTCTCTTCCGTCTTCGCGCTCTTCAGGTTCTTGATGGGTTTCCAGGTAGCGCCACCATCGGTGGAGTCCCACAGCTCATAGGTAAGGGAGTCCTTGTCCGGATCGCTCCCGCTCCACCGGATGGTCTGCTTCCCCGACCATACATCACCCGCCTGAGGCGCGGAGAAGCTGACGGTTGGCGGCTGGTTGTCCGGGAGGTAAGAGGCGGTTACGCTGAGAAGCCGAGGCGCGGCATCCTTGGTACCCTCTAGGGTCGCGCGGTACTGGAGGTACCGGGCAGGAGGGCTCAGAATGGCGGTGCCCTGCTCCTGGGTGTAGGGCTTGGACCAGGAGGACCAGCTCTCGTCCGGCTCTGAGCTATTGCCGGTGCGAGTCTGGAGTGTCACCCTGGCGCCCTTCGCGTCCTGACACTGCCACTGGATCCGGCCCCAGCGCGCGGGGGCGCCGGCGTCCCGGACGGCGGAGTCAAAGGATCCCTGCGACGCGTTGCCGGGCACCCGCAGGACCGCCGCGGGGTTGCCGGAGGAGGCCACGAGGCCGCCCTGGCCGTCCGTCGCCAGCGAGAGCAGATTGCCCTGCTGGTCGCTGTCGAACTGGGTGACCACGTCGTCCGCGCTGACGCGGTAGATGTCCGACCCCGAAGCGGCGTATGCGTTCCCGGAGCCGTCCAGCGCCAGGGCCATGATGGCGGCGGGGGCATCGTAGGCTTTGTGGCTATCGCCCTTGGCCGAGACGCGGTAGAGCAGCCCGGCGGGGGCGGTACCGGCGTACACCGTGCCATCCGCGGCTGCCGCGACGGCAGTGACGCTGGGGTCGCTGGTGTCAAGCAGCACGGAGCTCTTTCCGGTGGGCGTGATCCGCAGCACGAACCCGTTGGGGCTGGTGCCGGCCAGCAGGTTGCCCTGTGGGTCAACCGCAAGCGAGAGAACGTGCTCCTCCTTGGTTTCGCAGAGAAGCGTCCCCTTGCCATCGCTGGTGATCTTGAAGATACGGCCGTTGGGGCCGCTGCCGGCGTACAGCGTGCCGTCTTTGTCCACGGCCAAGGAGAGAAGGTAGGGCTCGCCCGTTTTGTACAGCGGCTCGCCCTTGCCGTCCGGAGTCACCTTGAAGAGGATCCCGTGCGGCGAAGTGGCCGCGTACAGGTTGCCGGCCTGGTCCGTAACCAGGGAGTGGACTTCCAGCTCCTTGGTATCGAAGAGGAGCGAGACCTTACCGTCGGCCGCTTGGTGGTAGATGCGGCCGGCGTTGCCCGTACCGAGGTAGAGGCCCTGCTTGCCGTCGGAGACGCAGGACCAGACATAGGTGTCCTCGGGCAGCTTGGCCGTCGCCTGAACCTTGGGCATCAACACCACGGCGCCGTCGCTGGAAACGGCGGCTCCGGAGCCATAGCCGAGCTCAAAATCGGCCTTGGTGCGCTGGGTCCACAAGGTGGCCACGCGCCCCGGGCCCTTCGCGTCACTCCCGCTAGGGGGGGGAGGCGTGGATGGGGGCGTGGGGGGCGGACTCGGGGCCGGGGCCTCAGGTGTACCGACGGGCTTCGCGGTCCCTTTGTTGCCCGACTTGGGGTCGGCCTTCTTGGTGTCTTTAGGCTTCGCAGGCTCCTTCGGCGCGTCTGCCGCCCGAAGGTAAGGCATATCGCCCACCACCTCCGCGTCGTCATCCTCATCAGGAAGCGCGGCGAGAGTGGTAGGAGCACCTGGCGCGGATGCGGAGGAAGGCTGAGGCGGGCCAGACGGCGACGGCCCTGCGGGGACGACTCGTACAGTGGGCCGGCCCTTCTCGGCGTGGCTTCTGCGCTCGATGATCAGGGACAGCATCTGGGTGGGGCCAGACACCACTCCGTCGAGCGTCTTGACGACCTTGCGTTCGTCTCGCTCGGGACGCTGGCCCGTCACCTTCTGGGAGCGCATCACTTCGGCAATGGGCAGGGGCAGCCCGAGGAGCTTCTCTCCGCCCACATTCAGGGACGGGGTGTTCATGTACAGCCGGGCGATGAGCTGGTCGTTCCGGTCCTTCTCCTCAATCTTGTACCGGATGGCCTGCTCGATGTTCTCCTCGTTGCTGCCGCCGGTACCCAGGAGGCTAGATAGGGATATGCCACCCAGAGACATGGCCCCCTGGCCGCCGGAGACCGCGATGGCGGTTCGCCCGTTGGGTGAGTTGGCGGGGATGGGAACCTCGACGGTCTCCACGTAGGGCTGGCCCCTCCAAGGGCGCAGCGTGACGTTGACGCGCGCGGTCTCGCCCGGCTCCAGCCGGTCCTTCTCCAGTTCCGCCCGCTCGATGACCAGCGTCCTCCGTCCCGCCGTCAGATCCACATCGACCTTGATGGTCTTGATGGGGTAGCGCGGGATCTTGCTGGTGCCCGAGAGGACGTCCGCGATCGATTCCAGTTCGTTCACGGCAAAGCCGCTGGGAGTGCCCTGGCTGAAGGTGGTGTTCTCCCGAACGATGGGCTTCAGGCCCTCTGCGTCAACCTCGACCCGGACCCTTGCCATGGTGTCACCCATGGAGTTACGGACGCGACCGATGGCATCATCGGTGACCGCTGAGGTCACGAGGGGTGATAGCAGGGGATGGTTCACCACCTGCACATGGAAGGTCCGTTTCCGCCCCGTGCTGCGATCGTTCACGTTGATGGTTGTATCGACCAGCTTCGGCATCCGGCCGACGACGCCCGCGATGGACCAGGGTCGGTCCTGCACGATGGTGCCGATGACCCTGCCGGTGGACGGGAGCTTGAAGGAAGTGTTGAAACTGGGCACTATGTCGGCCACGCTGGCCGTCGTCATCGGGAACTCGACGCCACCAAGCCCGTAGAAGGGGTGGCCGAACGCCAGGATCTTGTCTCCCTTGCGGTAGGTGACCGTGCCGTAGGCGGTGAGCTCGATATCGCCGATGGCCAAGCCGGCCCCGACCATGGAGCCCGGCTCGAAGGGGATGTCCATGTCCACGTGGCTGGAACCCATGCCGCTCGCGAAGTGGGGCCCGATGGTGCCCAGCGTGCGGTTAAGGCTTGCGACGGTGCGACTGGAGAGCCCGCTGGCGAAGATGGGGGTGATCAGGTGTTGGGGCGCCATCGGGTTGGCGCTCTCCGCGTTATCCGCGGTGCCGTTGAAGACGCTGGCGACGGACGCTGTCTCGCCGCCAAGGGCGCTCGCCAGGCTGGCGTACAGCGGCTGCGGAGGGAGCTTGTCATCCAGGCCTTCGAGCATGGACTCGATGGGAGTAACGAGGCCCTGGGGCTCCTTGGAGTAGGGGAACCCGGCGGAGATGGCGCCGAGTAGCCGCCCGTTGATGTAGACGGGGCTGCCGCTGATGCCCTGGAGCATATTCGCCTGTCGATCCGCCACGGGACCATTGAGCATACGGATGAGTACGAGGTCCGAGCCCAGGAAGTCGGCATCGTTGTGGAGGACGCCGATCACCTTGATATCGAAGCGCTCCCGCTTGGTGCCCTGGAAGACGGAGACGGCGTAGCCTGCCATACCGGGACGGATGTCCCGGACGCGCATGATCTCGCCGGTGTAGGGCTTGGGAGCCGTGATCGCGGGTGCGGTGGGCCCCTGAGCGACTCTGCGGAGGGCCTGATGGGCAGAGGCAGTGGACCTCTGTGCGACCCGGTGGGGCACCTTCCGGGCGGAGGGTCGCGCCGCCCAGGCCCCTGGAAGCGAGAGCAACACGGTGACGGCAAGCAGCCCCGTGGCCCGTCTCAACAACATGCGTTCCCTCCGA
>DASXUI010000163.1:0-2903 GCA_036504955.1 Armatimonadota bacterium | reverse complement strand
CGAGTTCTCCGACCCCAATGCCAACCATCTGGCCCTGCACAGTACGCGCGCCACAAAGGAGCCCCTCAACGAGAGGAGCGCCCTGGGGTTGACCGCCGCGATCCCCGCCCTGGCTGACGGCGCGGAGCATACCGTCCGGCTTCACTACTTCCCGGGCACGCTGACCGTGTTCATGGATGACATGCAGCGGCCGGTGATGCGGGTGCCGGTTAACCTGGAGGAGGAACTCCTGCTCGAGGATGGGCTGGCCTGGGTCGGCTTCACGGCGTCCAACGCGAGCGGAAAGCAGATGCAGTTCATCGAGAGCTGGCTCTTCGATGCGGACACCTCGGCACTGCCACCGCTGGGACTGATGGGGGACGTGAACGGAGACGGCAAGTTGGACGCCGTAGACGCCTCAGTGCTGCTGGAGGCCATCCTGGGACTTCAGGTGCTGGGCCAGCCATCTGCAACGCTGGCTGACGTTGACCACAGCGGAGCAATCGATCTGAAGGACCTCCGCGGGGTCCTGAGCACCGCCGCCTGGGCCGCCAGCCGGTAGCACACCAGGGCGGAGTCCCCTGCTCGTGTGGGCCGCGAGAGTGAGAGCCTCGCGGCTCGGGCTCCCCCGGCTACTCCCCTTCGTCGTCCTCATCGGCGACGGTGGGGTTGCGGCCATAGCGGTCGGTGAAGTAGGAGTTGAGCGACTCCTTGGACATCAGTACCTCGCGGGGCTTGGCGTTGTCCATGGGCCCCACGATCCCCTGCTCCTCCATCATATCCACCAGCCGGGCGGCGCGTGTGTAGCCGATCTTGAACTTCCGCTGCAGCATCGAGGTACTGGCGTGGCCCGTGGTGACCACCAGGCGCACGCACTGCTCGAAGAGCTGGTCGTCCGACTCCGTGTCCGCGTCTCCGCTGTTCCCGCCACGGATCGCCGAGGAGTCGACCGTCAGGACCTCGGCCTCGTAGTCGGGCTTGGCCTGGGCCTTCAGGTGGTCGACCAGCGCCTCGATCTCGGACTCACCCACGTAGGCGCCCTGGATTCGGGTCGGCTTACTTGCGTCGATCGGGAGGAAGAGCATATCACCACGCCCCACCAGCCGCTCCGCTCCGTTGCAGTTGAGAATCGTTCGGCTGTCCGTGTGCGACGCCACGGCGAAGGCAATGCGGGAGGAGATGTTGGCTTTGATGGTACCCGTGATGACGTTGACCGAGGGGCGCTGGGTGGCAATGACGAGGTGGATGCCCGTCGCCCGCGCAAGCTGCGCCAGGCGGCAGATGGAAGTCTCCACCTCCGGGCCGATCTGCATCATCAGGTCCGCCAGCTCGTCGATAATGATCACCAGGTAGGGAAGTGGCCTGGCCTCCTCGCCGCCGCTCTCCCGTAGCGCGGTCATCTTCTTGTTATAGCTGTCGATGTTCCGGGAGCCGGTCTCCACGAAGACATCGTAGCGCCGGTCCATCTCCTTCAGCGCCCACCGGAGCACCCCGGCCGCCTGCTTCACGTCCTTCACCACCGGGTAGACGAGGTGAGGAATGTGGTCGTACAGGCTCAGCTCCACGCGCTTGGGGTCGATGAGTAGGAGCTTCACCTCCTCCGGCGTGGCGCGGAAGAGGAGGCTGGCGATGAGAGCGTTCAGACACACACTCTTGCCGGAGTTGGTGGAACCGCCCACCAACAGGTGCGGCATCTTCGCGAGGTCGGCGGTACGCGGCTGGCCCGCCACGTCCAGCCCCAGGGCGACAGTCAGCTTTGATGGGGCGTCTCTGAGCTCCGGCGACTCCAGCACCTGGCGCAGCATCACGGGCGTGGGGGTACGGTTGGGCACCTCAACGCCGATGGCTGACTTGCCGGGGATGGGCGCCTCCACGCGAACGTCGATGGCCGCGAGGGACATGGCGAGGTTGTCCGCCAGGCTCACGATCTTCTGCACCTTGATGCCCGGCGCGAGCTGGATCTCGTAGCGGGTGACGGTGGGTCCCCGGCAGATCTCCACCACCCTTGCGTCAATCTTGAAGGTGGCGAGAGTGTCCTCCAGGATGCGGACGTTGTGCTCGCGCTCATCCTGGCTCTGCTTGGCGGCCGCGGCCTGAGGCTTCAGAAGGGTAACGGGCGGAAGCTCGAAGGGCTTGTCCTCTTCGTCCCCGTCCTCCAGCGGCAGCGCCAGGGCGTCCTTGGCAGGCGCCTTGGGCTTGGGGGCGGCCTTGCGGCGCGCTGGAGGGGGTGGAGCGACCTCCTCTTCCTCGACCACAGGCACCGGCGCGGGAGCGTCCTCGAGGTAGTCACGGACGACGGGCGGCTCGTAGGGACGGACCTCGGGGGCTGGAGCCGCCTCGAGGATCACTCCGGCCTTCCGCTCCCGGGAGGCGAACCGCTTCCAGCGGGAGACGGCGGGCTCCTCGGGCTCGCCGGCCGGCCTGCGAGCGGCACGCGCGGAACGCAGCTTCTCGCGCTCCCGGACGGCCGCGTCGGAGAGCGCCCAGCCTGCGGCCAGGGCTCCCCTGCCCCCCCTTCGAACGAGCCCATGCAGCAGGCGCAGAGCGGGTACCCCGGTCGCGGTCACCAGCCCGGCCGTGGCGACCGCGCCCAGCACAACCAGACCGCCAATCTCCCCAAGAGTGACCCGAAGCGCCGTTCCCAGGGCGGCGCCCAGGATACCGGAGTGCTCCTGGAAGACGGCCGAAGTCAGGTACTCATCGCGCGATACCCCAACTAGGTGCCACCACGCCAGATAGGAAACGAACAGCAGCGCGGAGCCGATGCGGACGTCCAGGCCAACCTGCGGCGGCCGCTCCTGCACGTGGGAGATACCCCAGAGGGTCAGGAGGCAGGGCAGAGACCAGGCTCCCGCGCCCAGGAGGTAGCGCAGCCACCAGACCAGGTCCGACCCCACGATGCCGGCGCTCCCAGGGATGGCAAG
>DASXUI010000162.1:0-3204 GCA_036504955.1 Armatimonadota bacterium | reverse complement strand
CGTCTCGCCGTCCCAGATCAAGCGCTTCGGGCTGAAGACTGGCGAGTACCTGGTCGGCCTGGTCAGACCTCCGAAGGACAACGAGAAGTACTACGGGCTCCTCCGCGTCGAGACCGTCAACGGCCTTCCGCCCGAGGAGGCAAAGAGGCGTAAGGACTTCGATGACCTTACGCCCATCTACCCCAACGAGCGGATCACCCTGGAGACCGGCAGCGATGACCTCTCTGCCAGGATGATCGACCTTGCGGCTCCGGTTGGCAAGGGTCAGCGCGGCCTGATTGTGGCGCCGGCCAAGGTGGGCAAGACCACCCTGCTGAAAACCATCGCCAACGGCGTTACAGTGAACTCCCCCAACAGCGAGCTCATCGTGCTGCTCATCGACGAGCGCCCTGAAGAGGTCACGGATATACGGCGGTCGGTGCGGGGGCGGGTGATCAGCTCCACCTTTGACGAGCCGCCGGAGAACCACATGCGGGTCGCTGATATGTGCCTGGAGCAGGCGAAGCGGCTGGTGGAGTCTCAACGTGACGTCGTGGTGCTGTTGGACAGCCTCACACGGCTAGCCCGCGCCTCCAACCTGACGGTCCCGCCTAGCGGCCGAACCCTGTCCGGCGGCTTGGACCCCACCGCTCTGTACCGACCTAAGCGGTTCTTCGGCTCTGCCCGGAACATCGAGGAGGGGGGAAGCCTCACGATCCTCGCCACCTGCCTGGTGGACACCGGAAGCCGCATGGACGACTCGATTTTCGAGGAGTTCAAGGGCACGGGTAACATGGAGCTGGTGCTGGATCGTTCCCTGTTCGAGCGGCGGATCTTCCCTGCCATCGACATCAAGCGCTCCGGAACCCGGCATGAAGAGCTTCTCTACCCTGAGGATGAGTTCAAACAGATCTGGGCGCTCCGACGAGTTCTGGCCAACCTGGGGACCGCCGAGGCAACGGAGCTGCTGCTGGACCGGCTGAAGAACACCAAGTCCAACAAGGAGTTCCTGAAGATCGTTGACAAGAGCATGCGGTCGTCCGACTCGGACTAGCCGTTCATGCGAGGGGATCGGCTCGCACGCACGAGCGCCGGGGTCCTCCAGGCCCAACGCGCCCGGTAGCCGCCGCGGCTCCGCTTCGCAATGGACACGTGTTCTGTCGAGGATGGGATCTGCTATCCTAACCTTGAGGGGTCGCTGCCTCCGGAAGAGCGGCCGGGCTCGCCAGGATACGGGCATACTGCGGACTCGCTGTTCTCCCTGGCTCGGGCGGGCGGCCCAGGCGTAGCCCTTGGGTTGCATCATTCGCCAGAGCGTGTGGAAGCCCGCGCCCTGCACGGCGCGCAAGCGCCTTGGGCATCCTTCGGGTCAGGCTGCTGAGGCATCGCGGCCTTCCGCTCGCACAGGACCGGGCGGTCGGGGTGATGGACGGAGTAACGCGATGAGTGACATGCAGTTCCCCGGTGAAGGGCCTGGAGACACCAACCGGGATCTGCCGGGCGAAGGGGCTCCTCGTAACGACGAGAGCATCGAGTGGGACCAGAAGCTTCGAGAGCGCGCAGGCGAGGCCGAGAACCTGATGCCCCGCAAGCTCTACGAGAAGGAGGTCCGCCTCAGCGCCGTCTACGAGCAGCAACACGCCAGCGGCCAGTGCGCTTACTTCGTGGAGCTGGTGGACAAGCGCGACCGGAAGGTGAAGATCTACGTGGGTCACCCGGAGGCGTCCTCCATCTCCATGGCAAGCGAGGGCCAAAGCTTCAGCCGTCCTCTCACTCACGACCTGCTCAGGTCAGTGGTGGAGCGTCTGGGCTATCGGGTGGAGCGCATCATCATCGATGACCTCTACAATGACACCTTCTATGCCAAGCTGACGCTTATCGGTGACAACCGAACCCTCGACATCGACTGCCGTCCCAGTGATGCCATAGCCGTGGCGGTGCGGACCAAGGCACCCATCTACATAGCCGAGGACGTCATCACGTCGGTGCTCAAGAGCGATGAGGAGGGTCACGAAGGAGATTAATGACGAGATACTACCGGTGGGTTCTGGCGGCAATCGCCGTTCTGCTTCTTGTCTCGCGCAATCTCCTGGCCGACGTTACCCTTGATCTGCTCTGGTTCCGTGAGCTGGGCCAGCGAGCGGTCTACACCAAGGTCCTCACCACCGAAGTCTTGCTTGGCGCCACCTTCGGCATCGCCTTCTTCCTGTTGGTCTACGCCAACCTCTGGCTAGCAAGACGCTGGGCTCCGCCGATCCCCCGGATCATGGATGACCTAGGATTCCGGGAGCGCGCGGGCGATCTGGCGCGAAGGACCCTGGATGCCGGCATTCTTGGGGCTACCCTATTGGTGGCCGCGCTGGCTGGTATGATCGCGGCCACCCAGTGGCAGCCCTTCCTGCTCTTCAGCCATCCCACCGTCTTCGGCACCGTGGACCCCTTGTTTGGCAAGGACCTCTCGTTCTACGTCTTCCGCCTTCCCTTCCTGGTGCAGCTCTATCACTGGTTTATGGTGACAGCCCTGCTGGCCTTCCTGGGTACTGCCGGCATTCACTACTTCGACCGCGCGCTCCAGATCGTGACCGGCATCCCCCGCTTCGCTCCCCACGTGAAGATCCATCTCTCCATATTGGTGGCCGTGATCCTGGCCATCCGGGGCTGGGGGTTCGGGCTGGACTCCTACGGCCTGCTCTACTCGACCGCCGGGCACGTCTTCGGAGCCGGGTATACGGACGTGCAGGCGCGCCTGCTTGGGTTCCGAGTGCTGGAGGTGCTGTGCTTCGTGGCCGCGCTCGTGGTCCTGGGCAGCATCTGGGTGCGCAGTATGACGGTGCCCCTGGTGGCCCTCGGTGGGCTTGTGGGGGTATGGGTGCTGCTGGGAATCCTCTATCCCGCCTTCGTGCAGAAGTTCCAGGTGGATCCGCAGGAAGTCACGGTTGAGCGTCCCTTCATCAAGAACAACATCGAGTTCACGCGGAAGGCCTACGGCCTCGACGGGGTGGAGGTTCGCAACCTATCCGGCCAGGCCGGCCTGACCGCCGAGGTGGTGGAGCAGAACCGGGACGTGGTCTCCAACGTGCGCCTGTGGGACTACAGCCAGCTCAAGACGCTGTTCAGCCAGCAGCAGGAGCTGAGGCAGTTCTACACCTTCAATGACGTGGACGTCGACCGGTACCCCATCGGTGGAAGCATCCGGCAGGTGATGCTCTCGGCCCGCGAGATGGA
>DASXUI010000161.1:0-3688 GCA_036504955.1 Armatimonadota bacterium | reverse complement strand
GAAGAGACCTCAGGGACCAAAGAGCACCCTCTGAGGCCTCTCCCTACGACCCTACGACCCTACGACCTTACGACCTTACGACCTTACGACCCCACGACCCACCAAAGAAAGGAACCCCCATGGCCGATTCCAGTTACCGGTTCGATACCTTGGCCCTGCACGCTGGACAGCAGCCTGATCCCACCACCAACGCTCGGGCCGTACCGCTGTACCAGACCAGCTCCTACGTGTTCAAGGACAGCGACCACGCGGCTCGGCTCTTTGGCCTGCAGGAGTTCGGCAACATCTACACCCGTATCATGAACCCCACCACCGACGTTTTCGAGCAGCGTGTGGCAGCGCTGGAGGGTGGGGTCGGCGCGCTGGGGGTCGCTTCCGGGCAGGCGGCGGAGACCATCGCGCTCCTGAACATCACCCAGGCGGGCCAGGAGATCGTGTCTGCGGCCAGCCTGTACGGCGGAACCTACAACCTCTTCCACTACACCTTCCCCAAGCTGGGGATCAACGTTCGCTTCGTCGACTCCGATGACCCGGCCGAGTACGCCAAGACCATCAACGACAAGACGCGCGCGCTCTACGTGGAGACCATCGGTAATCCCAAGCTGGATATCCCGGACTTCGAGGGTCTGGCGAAGGTCGCCCACGACGCGGGCATCCCGCTCATCGTGGACAACACGGTGGGCTCGCCCTACCTGTGCAGGCCTATCGAGTGGGGCGCCGATATCGTGATCCACTCCGCCACCAAGTTCATCTGCGGTCACGGCACCAGCATCGGCGGCGTCATCGTGGACAGCGGCAAGTTCAACTGGAACAACGGCAAGTTCCCGGAGCTGACCGAGCCGGACCCCAGCTACCACGGAGTGGACTTCTTCGAGGCGCTGGGCCCGCTGGCCTATATCATCAAGGCCCGCGTACAGCTCCTGCGGGACCTGGGTCCGGCGGTGAGCCCCTTCAACTCATGGATGTTCGTACAGGGGCTTGAGACGCTCTCACTGCGGATGGAGCGCCACAGCTCCAACACGCTGGCGGTGGCCAAGTGGCTGAAGGAGCACTCCAAGGTCGCTTGGGTCAGCTACCCCGGCCTTGAGGACCACCCGCACTACGAGCGCGCGAGGAAGTACCTGCCGCGCGGGGCCAGCGCCCTTCTGGGCTTCGGCATCAAGGGCGGCTTGGAGGCCGGCAAGCGCTTCGTGGGCGCCCTGAAGCTCTTCAGCCACCTGGCAAACATAGGCGACGCCAAGTCGCTGGTCATCCAGCCGGCGGCCACCACGCACCAGCAGCTCTCAGCAGAGGAGCAGCTCCAGAGCGGCGTGACCCCAGACTTCATCCGCCTCTCCGTCGGCATCGAGGACATCCAGGACATCCTGGCAGACCTGGACCAAGCTCTCACCGCGGCGTGACACAGTGGCGCCGGGAATGCCATTCCCGGCTGACATAGAGACGCCCCTCCGGAGCTCGACACGGTCGGTGGCGCCCTAACGCCGTAGGTGCGCCGGCCTCCTTCAGCCCCGGAGGGGCGTCTCTGTGTCAGCCGTGGATGACATCCACGGCGCCACCGGACACCTCGTTGATCTCTCCCCTCTGAAGCCTCTCCACTCCCTCAGTCTTGGCTCTGTGGTAAGGCCGTTACTCGCCGGCCCTACAGCGGCGCCAGAGGAGGCGGAGGCCCTCAAGGGTGAGCCAGGGGTCCAGGTGCTGCCGAGTCTCGGTTAGGGGAGCCAGCAGCTCCGCCAGGCCTCCGGTGGCAACCACGGCCGCCTCCTGGCCCAGCTCCGCCCGGAAGCGGCGGACCATGGCGTCGGTCTGTCCCGCGTAGCCGTAGAGGATGCCGGAGCGCATGGCGCCTACCGTGTCAACCCCAATCGCCCGCTCCGGCGCTACGAGCTGGATGCGGGGCAAGCGCGCCGCGTGCTCGAAGAGCGCCTCCACCGCGATGCCGATACCTGGAGTGATGGCGCCGCCCAGGTAGCGCCCTTCGGCGTCGATGGCGTCGAAAGTGGTCGCGGTGCCGTAGTCCACCACGATGGCGGGCGCGCCGTAGCGGGCGATGGCGGCAACGGCGTTCACGATGCGGTCCGGCCCCACGTCCTGCGGACGGGTGTAGAGGATGGGGATGCCCGTGTCTGTCTGATGGTCGACGATCAGGGGCGGGTCGGAGCACAGCCGGGAGGCGAGGCGCTCCAGCTTGGAGGCGATAGGCGGCACCACGTTGGAGATAGCCACGCCGTCCAGGCTCTCTGGCGAGAAACCGCCAATCTGAAAGAGCCCCCGAACCAGCACCTCCAGCTCGTCCTCGGTCCGCTCCTTCTGGGTGGCAATACGCCAGTGCGCCAGCCAGTCACCCGGCTCCGCCCCCACCCTTCCCACACCCAGCACGATGTGAGTGTTTCCCGCGTCTATCGCCAGCAGCATGACACCTCCAAGGGCAAGGGGGCTGAGGGGACTCAGGGGGCTGAAGGGGCTTAGGGGAAAGGCCTCAGACGGACTCCCTGGTGTTTGCCCTAAGCCCCTTCAGTCCCCTCAGTCCCCTATCTCCCGATCCCATTCCTCGATGGTCCTCAGCTCCTCCCGCGCGTACTCCTCGATCATCAGGCGCGCGTCCGGAGAGGGGCTGGGGATGCGGCCGATGGGGCACGGGAGCCACTCCGCGTGGCCGAAGAGGCGGCAGATGAGCGGGCGAACGGGGTAGACGGAGCAGCGACCGTTCTCCGGATCGCGGAACCGGCAGGCGGTGTAGCTGAACTCCGGCGCGCCGGGCCAGGGCAGCTCTCGCGGCCTGCCGCCCAGCCTCTCCCGCTCCTCCGCCGGCAGCGACTCCCAGTGCCCCTTCAGCCGCAGGTACTCCTCGCGCGTAACCTGGAAGCCCTCCACGCACCGCGCGCCACACTCGTCGCAGCCATTGCAGGGCTTCAGCCGCTCACGCCATTCGGCGGAGTCGGCCAGCCGAATGCTCAGGCGCTGGGCTGTGTCGCGGGCAGGTTCACCCTTAACGGCCGGCGAGCCCGATCGAGCCTCCCCCACGGCTGCCTGGTGCGGCTTCTCACACAAGGCGGCGCTCGACCCTCTCCCCCGCCATACCCACCCAGGAGTCAACCTCCGGGTACTTCGCGTTGAGGTAGTCCAGGAAGTCCGGCGGGCTGCCGGGGTTGCCGGCGAACATGTCGTAGTGGACCGGCACCGCCAGCTTCAGCCCCACCTCCCCGGCGATATCCACCGACTCCTGGAAGGTGCAGTTGCCGATGGTGTGGCGCCTGTAGCGCTCCCCGTCGCGCCCGTTGATGGGCAGGAAGGCCGCCTGCGGCGCCAGTGCCCTGAGACCGGCGATCATGCCCTCCCAGGGGATCGTGTCGCCGGGGTGGTAGAAGCGGGCTCCGGCAAGGTCCACCACGTAGCCCATGTGGGGGAATCCCAGCTCCGGGTCCTCGTCGAAGAACTCATGCTTCGACTTGAAGCCGTGGATAGAGACCCCCTCCTCCTGAAGCGTGGCGCCATGTCCCAGCCCCAGAATGCGGTCCAGCCGCACCCCCAGCGACTCCAGGCGCGCCACATTGGGCCAGGAAACGACGAAGCGTGCCTGCGGGGAGGCCTTGGCGATGCCGGGGATAGCGTGGGGGTCGATGTGATCGCTGTGGTCATGGGTGAGGAGGACGAAGTCGGCGTTGGTGACCTCCTCCGGCTTCAGCAGCGG
>DASXUI010000160.1:0-16328 GCA_036504955.1 Armatimonadota bacterium | reverse complement strand
ACTCGGACCAGCACACCGAAGCTCCCCGACACGCTTCCCACCTTGCAGAGGGCCAGCGACCCTGAGCTCCTGGAGACCCTGCCACTGATCACGGCGCCCTTGAGCACCAGGGGCGGGACCGGCTGAGGACCTGAGGGCGCTCCGACCACGGCAGGCTGCGGACCCGCGGGTCCTCCGGGCGGCGGGGTACTCGGCCCTCCGGGAGGGGCTCCGGGAGCGCCGGGAGGCGCGGCACTCGGGGGCCCGGCGGCGACGGATACCGGCTGGTCTCCAGAGGAGAGGGCCACACTGGTCAGCTTATCGCCCACACGCACCAGTAGGGCTGACGAGCCCACGGACTGCACAACCCCACCTTCGAAGGTGTCGCCGGCCTTAACCAGCGTGGAGGCCCTCGACTTCCGATTCTGCATCAGAGCGTAGGTGGCGGCGCCCAGTTCGGCGGTCCCCACCCATGCCCAGTCACCCAAGCCCTGCTCTACGGCGGCACCCGCCGAGGTGCCGGTCCCAGGCAGAACCACTCGGTGAGACACAAGAGGCGTGAACACATTGCGCGTCGTGGTACGGGCCACCGCTGGGGCGGGCTGCAGCAGACCGCCCCGGCTCGGCGCGACAACCTCAGGTGCGGTGCCCTGTGCGCCAGAACTGGCAGATCCATGCGGAGCGGCCGGCCGTGGACCGAGGGCCAGGGGGAGGAGAACCACCACCGGCAGCAGGAAGGCGCCCAACACGCCGGCCACAAAGGTCCAGAGCCCCACGGTGTCGGGCACCGAGGTCACGGTGCCATCTGACCTTACCATCGACCCCTCCAGCCAACCAGGCTCAGAGCCAGCGGAACGGCTCGGCACAGCGCGAGCCCAGTACCGCAGGCGGAGCGCCAATCCCACTTCCACGCAACGGCCCCCTGGCGGCCCACACCCTCTACAACGCGCCGGTACGCCACGCATGTCGCGGTTTGGGTCGCGGGGTCTGCCGCCACCCGGCCGCCAAGCAGTCCATGACCCTGAGATGGCCTCGGCCGGAAGCTAGGGGCTTCAGAGCAGAGGAGGGGCCGCCCGCTTCCCCGCCCAGTATAGAGGACCCAGGCGTGGAGGTAAAGAGCTACGCCAGCCTGCGCGATGCGCCTGATACGTGCAAGGCCCGCGCCATCCGCCAGGCGATCACGCGTCAGGCACTACACGGCTGGGGGGCGCTAGCGGAACCTCATCCCCTTCGAGGAGAAGTCAGCACTCAGGTCGGTGAGCGTTGCGCCCCCGGGGAGCACCTTCATCTCCATGGGCGCGGGCATCACCGGCTTGGGCGACATGGGTGCGGCCGCGGGAGGCGCTGGGCTGGCGGCGACCGGCCCCGGCCCCTGAGGGGCTTTCGCCTCCGCCTTGGCCCCCTTGGCGGCCTCCTGCTGCGGCAGCGCGTCACCGCGAGCCATCGACACGCTGACCACCTTGCTGGCCGTTCGAATCAGCAGGGCGGTAGAGGACACAGACTGGAGTGTGCCGCCATCCAAGGTATCGCCCTGCTTCAGCAGCTGCCCCGCGCTGGTCTTCAGGTTCTGCAGAACCGCGTAGCAGTCTCTGCCGACGGTGGCCGTGCCCGTCCAGGCCCAGTCGCCAAAGGTGGCCTCGGCGCTCCCAGTGGTGGCAGCCGAGGCCGGCGGCAGCCCGCCCTTGGCAAACAGACCCGGCGGCACCCAGGCCGGCTGCAGTCCGCCGCCGGTCACCTTCCGCGACAGCAGGGGTGCGAAGATGTTTCGGGTAATCGGGCGCGCCGTCCGCGATGCCATGGCGCCGTAATCCCGCCGCGACGCCTTGGGCCGAGTCGGCTCTTGAGGACTGGCCGCGCTTGCGGTCCCGAGCGTCGCCGGTCTGCCGTACAGAAGCGGAAGTAGGATAAGGGTGGGCAGTAACGCGGCTGCCCCCAGTGACAGAGCGAACACGCGGGTGCTGATAGAGCTAGGGAGTTCCTGGGACGGCGCCAGTCTTGCCAAGGGGGACCTGCCTCTCACCCCGGAGGCGCCTCACCGGAGGCGCCCTGGGGTACTGCCTTCACTGCTCGCGATACGAGGCCGAGGGACCCAGATCCCCGCGGCGTACGATGGACAAACACCTGCTACCAAGCTCCGGCGCGCCACACCCAGGACACGGCTTGTGGGGGGCCTGCTGGACCACCTAGATTCGCTGGGGCTTCCGGCACGGGGCAAGCGGGCGCGGGGCTCAACGGAACGTCTCTGGCGGACCCCTGCCGGCTGCCAACCCGCGCCACTACCTTGGAGTCCCGCCCCGCCAACAACCTTCAGTCGGCACGGCACTGGCATATAGTCCAGCGGACCGCCCCTACGGCGCGACCTCTAGCGGACCGCCCCTACGGCGCGACCTCTATGCTCCAGTGGTGGCGGAGGCGCTGCCGGTAGACGAGCCACCGGCTGAACCGGAAGGCCGTCCTTTAGACGTCGACGGGAGCATGAAGGTTGTGTAGGTGGAAACACTAAGTTCCACGCGCACGGCATCCGACTCGGTGTCGGTTGAGGTGATGCGAACTCGGTCCATGCTGAGCTTCAGGGCTGGGTCCTGCATCATATAGAGGAACTTCACGAAGGCGGGAAAGGTTGCCGAAACGTTGATGACCAGAGGCTGCTCGGACAGCACGTCCAAGGGGCGCGGATCGACGTGCCTGATGCTGGGGATACTGACGCCTGCCTTCTTCCCGAGCCGAAAGATCTGGGTGGCGACGTCTGGGTACAGAAGGTCCGGTGTCTCGCTCCAGGTCACGGCTCCCACTTGAGGCTTCAGAGTCGCGATCTCTGCCTCCAGGGACCGGACCTGTCGCTTCGCCGCTAGCGCTTTGGCGTCCGCCTGCTTCAGTGCGTCCTTGCCGCCCCGCATCCCAACGGTGGCGGTGACCAGAGTCGGCAGACCCACCACGAGTACCACCAGCCCGCAGGCCCCAACCATTAGCTTCTCACGCTGGTTCATCGGGTGCTCGTCTTTCTGGTTCGGGTCTTGACGCTCTTCTTGGGCTTGGGCAGGTTGCCCTTGACCTGGCCGGTGATTCCGAAGTTGACGACGGTCTGGTCGCCAACCTTGGCCTCGGAGGCGCTTCCCAAGTTCACGTTGTCGAAGAGGCCGGAGCGACCCAGGGCTGAGGTCATGGTGGGCGGCGAGGTGTTCACCTTGGCGATGCCGCGCAGCACCATGGGCTTGCCCTTCTCCAGGGTGATGGCCACCAGCCACACGTCGGCGGGCGTTCGGCTGCTAATCTCCTGCATCACGTCCAGCCAGGAGCTCTGCGGATGGAGGGCGCTCTCGGCATCGGAGAGCTGCTGGCGGAGCTTGTCGCGCTCCTTCTTGAGCCCGGAGGCCTCAGCCTCGACCTTGGCCGCGCGCTTCTGGGCCAACTCCACTATCTCGCGCTGCTTGGCCTCCTCGGAGAGCACGCCCGCCCCCCACACGGCTCCCACCGCCAGTAGGGCCGCAGCGGCTAGGCCCGCCGCGCGCATGCGCCATCGACGCAGGGTCTGCTGTCGACGCCGCTCCTCCTCCTCCGGAACCAGGTCGATCATCCCCGGGCTGGGCCCGAGTCCTAGCAGCGCCTGTCCTGTCGCCTCCACGAACTGGGGGTCGCGGCAGAGGCCAGCGGTGGGAGCGGGCACCACCGGAAGTCCAAGCTCGCCCTCCAACCGCTCAACCAGGCCCGGCAAGTTCGCGGTGCCGCCCATCACCAGCACGCCCTGTACCTCAACGTGCCGCATCTCCGCGGAGAAGGCGGCCGTTGAGCGGCGGACCTCCATCACCAGGCGGCTGTACCAGTCCTCGATCGCCGCTGGCGGGCCAGCGTCCTCCCCCCCAGCGGAGTCCAGCACGCTGAGGCCCCGCGTCACCTTCATTGACTCGGCCTCGTGGGTGTCTAGATCGTAGGTGGAAGCGTAGGCGGCGGTGAGCCCATCGCCACCGACCCCCACGGACCGGCTGAAGACCAGCACGCCGTCCATGACGATGGAGACGGTGGTTGAGTGCCCGCCGAGATCCAGCAGCAGGTAGGCGCCCTTGCTGCTCGCCTCACCTCGCTGGCTAGCCAGCTTGAAGACCTCCCACGCCCCCAGGGAGCTGATAGACAGAGACGCCGGCTTGCCTCCCAGGCCAGCGAAGGGGGCTCGGTAGCGGTGAACCACCTCCTCGCGCACGGCGACCAGGAGAACGTGGGACATGGCGGGGGTCGCCGGAGTCTCCACCGGCTCCCCCTCGGTCTCGCCGGGCAGGGGCTCGGCGGAGGTCTGGGGCAGCTCCAAGAAGCCCAGCACCACCTCTTCCAGGGGGAAGGGAATGTACCGCTGGGCGTCTAGGCGAACCATACCGGCCAGTTGCTCACGGGGCGCGCGGGGAAGGTGGGGGAACTTCACCGTTGCCATGAGTCGAGGCAGACAGCAGTGCAGTCCGCCCGGGCGGCCGCCGGAGAGCTGAAAGAGCTTCTCAAGCGAACGCGCGAGCTCCTGAGTCACGCCACCCTTAGGGCCAGGCTGCGCTATCGGCACGGGTCCGTAGGAGGTGGCTCGCAACTTGCCGCCGTTGTCCTCCACCTTCACCAGCTTGACCGCGCTGGAGCCCAGGTCCAACCCCCATGACACTCGGTTCCTCAAGGTGTGGTGCTCCCTCCCGTGCCTCCTGTAGTTGTGGTTCCCGTCGTTGAGCCCGCCGTGCTCCCAGTGGTTCCCCAGCCCCAGGTTGACCATCCGGGCCAGCGACGGACCTCCCTGCGCTGCAGTAGCTTCACATCGTCCGCCGTCCGCTGGACCAGGGCAACCTCGGCCGTCCGTATCCCTCCGGTCTGAGCCGTGCCGGAGCCGGTCCCCATCTCCCCGAAGGAGCGGACGACGTAGTAGCAGCTCTTGGTGCAGACCCGGCCGGCGATCTGCCGGAAGACGGGGGCTTCCACGGCGCCGTTCGTCAGCAGCTCACCGATGCTGGCGTAGGGCCGGTGGCTAACGATGCTGGAAGCGACATCCTCGGTGACGCCGGCTAGCGTCTCGAGGACGATCTCCGGCGCGGTGTTCACGTTGATGGCCCCTTTGTTGATCTCACCGGTCTTGGTGGTCACCAGGTCCATGATCTGGGCGGCGGTGCTCTGGTCCAAGCCCTGCACATCCAGCAAGTCGGCCACGGAGGCGTAGGCGCTGGTGCTGCGCCGGTTCACGATGGCGTTGGCTTGCGCTTGGGTGATGGTGACCGTCTGCTGCTGAGTCAACTGGGCGGCGGTGACCGAGCTCAGGCTGAGTCGGGCTTCGCCGGCGGCATTCCGCTCCAGCTCACCGCTTTCGGTGGTTAGGTACTCGCACAGGGGCAGGTCCGCCGTAACGCCAAGGGTTGTGACGCCCTGGTTGGGCGACTCGGCCGCCGTGCCGTACAGCAGCTTGGGGGAGAAGCCCTTCACCAGCAGAAGCTCGTCAACGCTGTCAAAGGGACCGTCCTTGGGAAGGTAGGGACGAGTCAGAGCCTGGTAGTAGTCCTGTTCCGCGCCATTTCCGGTGACGGTCTGATCGGTATCGCGCCAGTCGATGATCGCATCAACCAGGTCCTCGGTCATATTTGGTAGACGGAGGAGCTCCTCGCGGGTTGCCGTGTTCAGGTTCAGGCGGCTGCAGGCATCCACCACCTCCAGGCGGTAGAGCCCGTCTCCCAGGGGGTACTCGGTGGTGCCATGGTCGCCCAGCAGCGCCCACTCGTCGTCCAGGTTGTCCTGACCGGTGTCGGTGTCGGCCTTCAGGGTCGCCATCGCCGCATAGACGGCGGCGTCGGCCAGTGACCGGGTCTGGACTGCGTCCGCGAAGTTGCGGCTAGCCTTGAGGTCGACGCGTACAGTATACGAGAGGGAGGCGACGAGGCCCACCAGAACGGTCAGGATGAAGACTACGAGGATCAGGGCCGCGCCGCGCTCACCAGAGGGTGCGCGGCGGACGCGGGCGTAACGGGGAAGGCTAGTGGTGTGCCGCACTGACGCTCGGATCCCTTTGCTCCTACGTGGTAAGGGGCGGTTCTGCCCGGTGTTGCCCGCTGCCAAGGCCGCCTTCATCGCGGCGCCTGTCGTGCGGCCAGGACCCAAGTTGATCTCTTCGCTCCCCAAGACACCTGGCCCTGGCAGTCCCAGCCGGCCCCGAGGCAGCGCTGATGCTGCCCCCGAGGCGTAGAGAGAGAAGCCTCCCGGCCCCAGCGGTTCGGGATGGCCCTGTGGAAGCCAGCGCCCTGGGCGAAGCGTAAGCGCCTCGCTAATAACGGGGAACCGAACCCCGAGCCATCGCCAGTCCGGCCGACACGCCTGAGAGCCTGTGTGCCCAGGAGCCTCCGCACACTCCCTTAGACGCAGGACTTCCTACCCCAGTTTCCTGAGAAAGGCGCCCTGAAAGGACAAGCATGCCCATTCCCATAGATACCAAAAGGACGTCCCTCATGAGACACCAGGAGACCGTTCGCAACTGCCGCCAATGCCTACTGGAGGGCTTCCAGGTGAGCCCGCCTCCCGTGGTCAGCGGGCGGCCTGAGTGCCAGGTCATGATCATCGGGCAGGCCCCCGCGCTGGCATCCATGGAGAGCGGCCGCAACTTCAGCGGGCGGGCCGGCCGCATCCTCTTCTCCTGGTTCGAGCGCTTCGGGCTCACGGAGGACCAGGTTCGCGCCAGCGTCTACATCACCGCCCTGACGCGCTGCTACCCTGGCCGCAACCCCCGGGGCGGGGACCGCAAGCCCTCGCCCCGAGAGCTGGCTCTTTGCCGGCCGTTCCTGCTCACAGAGCTAGACCTTCTGGCACCCCACGTGGTTCTACCCGTGGGCCAGATGGCCATTGAGCACTTCCTGGGTAAGGCGCCCCTGGGGACACGGGTCGGCGGCGTGTTCGAAAAGGCGGGAGTGAGCTTCATTCCTCTTCCCCACCCCAGCGGCGCCAGCCGATGGTTGAACGACGCCGTCAACAAGCGCCTCCTGGACGAAGCCCTTGAGTGCGTTCGCGAGCTGGCGCTTCCTCTGATTCGGACGACTCTTGCCCTGTACGACGAGCTCGACTGACCCTCAGAAGGCTTCCGCGTCGGGGGCGGCCGGCGTGCCTGGAGCATGACCGCGATAGCGCGGACCGGGCCGGCACGGCCGATCCCAGGGGAGGACTCACGCCCAACCTCGCTGAATCAGACGTGGGATACGGCCAGTCGATTCGGAGGGCGCGGCCTCCTGAGAGGCGGCGGTTTGGTTCGCCTGGCGCCACGGCTTGGTGCACTTTGCCCCTTTACCGGCGAGAGCCGGGCAACCCCAGGGAGCGCGACCTGATGATGAGACCTGTATGGCGTAGGTATGTCGGTGCCCTGGTGCTGCTGCCGCTGCTGGCTGGATGTGGCGGAGGGTCCGGCTCCAGCTTGGGTCCAGTGCCCGGCCAGGTGAACTTCCCTAATACTGGCTCCCTCGGCCCCCTGGTGCAAGGCAAGGTGCTGGGTTCGCCCTTCCTCTTCGTGAAGACGCCCAGGGTGGCCCTGACGAGCCTCCAGAGCGGGACGGCGACCACTATGGCGTCCGCGCCGGTAGATGGCCTAGCCGCGTTCAAGATCCGCCTGCCGGGCGCGCCCGATCCCACCGCGATGGTCCCGGCCTCCGCCGCTTCCCTGCCCGCCGGCTACGCCGCTCCGGAGGGAACGCGGGTCACGGTGCTCCAGGTGGACCTTATTGATGATGCAAACGGCGACAACAAGGAGTCCGAGGGGGAGTTCGTGGCTCAGTCATTGGACTGGTTCGCCCTATACTCCACGGCCGCCATCAGCGGACCGGCCGGCCAGCCCTCCATCGCCCAGGGCTGGAGCCTGGTGAACCAGCCGAAGGACACGCCCGCGCAAGTACTGCAGGATTTCGGGCAGACCAGCATAGACATAGACCTGCGACAGCTTGGCCCCTACAAGTCCACGGGCCGGCCAAGGGCGGCTCGCCGCCTCTTCTGGCCGCGGTAGCGAGAGTCAGGCGCATCGCTGCCCCTTCGGCAGGCGGGAGCAGCCAACTTGTCCAGGACATACAGGGGACGCGCCGCCCCGGAACCCGACACCGGCCCGACGGCCTCACGCCCTTTTCGGCCACGGAGCCGACTACAGCTCACCACATGGAGGGTAGGATGAAACGCTTCGCTCTTTTGATAACGCTGTTTTGTGCGGTGGTCTGCGCGTGCGCGGGACCCCTGGCCGCCCAGGACAACGTCCCCGTCCCTAGATGGGCTGTGAAAGCCGGCGGCTTCTTCCCAATCGACAGCTCCCTAAGGAAGTCCACGAGCAGCGCCTGGATCCTTTTCGGCGCCGACTACGCGATCCGTCGAAACGCGGGCGGCGAAGTGACGGGCACCATCGAGTACACCCGGAAGAGCGGCAGTGACATCATCGCGCTGCAGGGCATCTGGAAGCGCACTATGTCCGGCGCCAATCCCTGGTACTGGGGCCTTGGCCCCGGGCTCTACATCACCAGCATACAGAGCCACGACACGTCCAAGTTCGGGATTCCGTTCCTGGTCGGCATCGACCTGAACCGCAACTGGTTTGGTGAGGCCAAGTTCAACTGGGTGATGGGCGACATCGCTCCAGGCACCAACGCGAGCAACTTCACCGTGTCCATCGGCTACAGGATCTAGCGTCAGGCTCCCAGGGTCACTTTCGTCTCTTAGCCTGCATTATTCACGGGAGCGTGTGGAAGCCCGCGCCATGCACGACGCGCGGGCGCCTCTTGCATTATGCGGGTTAGGTCCCTTTGGTCTCTCGGAAGTCAGAGACCAAAGGGCACCTCCCCGCAAGGCTCTACGACCCACCGTCCGCCACGCGTGCCTTCAGGTTCTCCCAGAAGGGGGGCTGGAAGCCGCCATAGTGGTAGAATGCGATCCCCTGCCCCCCCAGCTTCAGCGCCTCCCGTGCCATCTCCACGGCCTGCGGTACGTTGTAGATGCCCATGCACACCTTTGCGGTGCCATTTCGCCGGTAGAGATCAGCAGCCCGCCGGCGGAACAGAGCCAGGTTGCTGGTGTAGTTCATCGGAAGCACGAAGTCCAGAGCGCCCAGCTTCAGCCACCGCTCCCAGTCCTGGAGGCGGTTCTCCCGCGCCTCGGGCACGTTGGCCCAAACGTCGGCGCTAACCTGCACCCCAGGCCGTGCCAGCTTGGCGGCAGCCGTGATCGCGCGGACCAGGTTGGTGACCTGGTTTCTGCGCCACTGGCTCCACAGCTGGGGCGCCCGCAGAGTCGCCTTGCCGGTCTCCCGGTGGAAGCGCCAGACGGCAGTGGGGTGGTACCCCCACTTGGCTCCCGGGTAGCGGATGTAGTCCAGGTTCACTCCGTCCACCGGGTACCGCTCCACCAGGTCGCGGACCACGGAAGCCAGATACTGGCGGACCTCGGGGACTCCAGGGTCCAGGTAGTACCCCTCCGACTGGCCGGGCCCCATTCGGCGGCCCGCCTTGGAGAAGGTCACCCAGTCCGGGTGTTGAGCCAACAGGGAGTCCGGCGGGATAGCCCGCCCCGACAGAGCCGACTGAGCCAGGAGCATCACCATCCAGGCATGGACCTGGATCCCCTCCGCGTGCGCCTTCGCCAGAAGGTCCTCCAGGGGATCGTATCCGGCCGGCACGTCCCGCGCGCAAGGCACCAGGTCGCTCCGGTAGTAGGCGTCCGCCCTCTTGCGGACCTGAACGAAGAGGGCGTTCACACCGGCTACCTTGGCGGTCTCGACCAGCCGGTCCACCTCCTGAGGGCTCTTGACGCCCTCACCCCAGGCGTTCACCCAGAGTCCGCGCAGGGGGACGGCTGAAGCTGGCGGCGAGAGGGCTGCGGCCAGAAGGAGCCCGACCAGGCACAGTCCCGACGCGAGAGCTGACCAGCGGGGAGTGGCGTAGGTGCGTCGACGCGCGCGAGGGTGTAGGTAAGGCAAGGGGACTCCTGGTGCCTCCGCGATGCGGAACGCAAGGCGCTCCGCTCGCCCCCGACTAGTGGTGGCACGGGGTAGGTAGGGGGTGACTGAGGGGGCACCCGGCATCCGGCCCGCGAGGGACCGAAGGGACCTATCCTAGCGCCCTCTAGCCCGGCGGCGATCTCCAGGGCTCCCTGTCGGCGGGCTACTGCTCCACCGCGCCCTGCCACTCGGGCGGCGAGGGCGCGGCCGGCACCAGGCTCACCAACTCGGCCCCCTGGTAGTAGTGCTCCAGTATCTCATTATAGCGATGGAGGAAGGGCGCGGAGGCCATCCCCACCGCGCCGGTCATGCAGAGCCCGGCCCCGTGGCCGTATCCCCTGCCACGGAAGCGTAGGGAGCCACTGGGCAGAACGCTCACCTCCGCGAAGGTTGACTTCAGCCGCGCCTCACCCAGGAGCTGCCTCAAGCGCGCCATCGGGAGGACACGAACCACTTCTGAGGCGGCACCCGTTCCCTTGTGTTCCGGCAGCGTGCCCGCACACTGGGGAATGGCCTTGGGCGTGGCCTCTCCCGTCGCCCGAAACCGGGTGGGCCTTCCCCACGTGTCGGGTGCCTCGAGCGCCAGGGCTGTAAGGCGGCCCACCCGGCTTTCCGCCCGAGTGTTCAGGCGCCTCTCCAGCTCCTCCCTCGTGACCACCAGCTCCCACCGGTGGTAGCGGCCGGCGCCGCAGTACTCCGCGCCACCATCGGTGGGGGCGTCGCGCGTCGAGCGCAGGTACGGCCAGGGCGAGGACCCCAGGCCCACGTCCTCGTTGTTGGCGGTCGAGCCCCCGCAGTCCGTGGAGTAGACGGCGAAGATGGGCCTGCCCTGTTGCTGAAGCACCTGGCCCCGGGTCTCCCGCGCCGCGACCTGGGCCCAGCCTGCTGCGGCGTCGACTCCGCCGAAACACTGGCAGTGCGTGGTCCCGCAGAGATCGAACCCCTCCGACGCGTGCCTCCCTCGGCAGCGCTCCGCGTAGGTCCTCACGCAGACGGCCAAGGCCTTCAGCGCCTCGCGCGGCATAGAGGAGGTGCCCTCCTCCCGCAACACGGCGGCCACGTACTCCTCCTCAGCCATCTCGCTGACGAGGCGGAGCCCACCGGGACTCGGGAGCAGACTCGATCGGCCGGGCAGCCAGCGGGTCTTGGAGCCGATCTGGAGGCCCACGGGCCCCTGGACGACCCATCGGCTGGCGGATCGACTCCCCTCCGCGCCCTTGCAGGCCACCTGTCGCCCCTGAAGCGTGAAGACTTCGGCGCCCGCGAGCGGTCTTGCCGGATGGACCTCCACTCCGGAAGCGTCAAACCCTCGGAGGGTCACCAAGGACCCGGGCGCGGGCGTGAGCCGAAGAGAGCGCTCAACGGGCATCCCCACCCTCAGCGCCCGTTCGAGTCCCAGAGCAGGTGCAGGGGTAGTCGCCGGACCCAACTTGGCGGCCTGGCGGGAAGAGGCAGAGACCTGAGCAACGGCCCGGGGGGAAGGTACGGCAGGGGAGCGGGCAGCGGATGCCGGCAGTCCGTAGAGACACAACAGAAGCACGAGGCGTAGGGTCGTCACCCACAGATTGTCGGGCCGGGGTGCCGGCCTCCTCAGAGCGCCGGTGCGGTGTCCGGCCGCGAGGCCTCAGGTGGGTATGTAGAGCAGGAGTCGGCCCGCGCGGTCGCGAAAGGGAAGGCGTGGATAGACCTGGCAAGCGCATGGTATCCGTGCCCTGCCTCGGTCTTTGGGAACAGGCCTTCGTCGATTCGCCGGGCATCGCCCCGGCCGCGTTGCGACGCCCTCCGGGCCTTCAGGTATGCCCGGGGGCATCAGGACGCTCCAACTGGACACCGTGCGATCTACCTCCAGAGGCGCGGTCAGCTCCCCAGCACGGGAAGGAGCACTACCCGTGCTGACCGCGCGCGCCCGGATGCCTGGGCCCAACTGCCCTTCTGGGTCCTCCCGCCAACTGGGCTGCATTCCCGCGGCGGCCGGCGGCGACCCTGGGACGCTCCAGCCTATGGGGGGTCGCCGTGAGCTCGGATCCGAGGCAAGCTCCTCCCTGCTGATGCCGCTATCTCAACGCCGGGGGAGCGATCCCAAGGGCCTCCCCACAGGCTGCAGGTGCGTGACTCTGACCTATCAAGGTTCGGGTCCACCAGCCCGCGCCCCTAGCTCGTGGTCCTCACCGCCACAGGTTGGAGCCCCGAACGAGGCGCGGCGCGAGTACGTCGCGCGCGTCTCGCTGGCTGGGCCGCACAGCTTCGCTCCATCTACCTGGGCACCGGAAACGCCCCGCACCTGTCAGGGTGTCTCCCCTCCCACAGGAAAGAACCATATGCCGCATGCCGTAACCACACCTGATAGCTTCCCCCCCGGCCAACAACGGGTCACCGATAACTTGGAGCAACTGCTGGCTTGCCTTCCCCTGGAGGTTCGGGACAGCCTTCAGAGTCAGGACCGCCTCGAGGAGCTTCTGGAGATAGTGCTGGACCTGGGCCGGGAGCCCGAGGCCCGGTTCCCTGACCGCGCCGTCTACCTGCTGGATCGAGGGGTCACCGGCGAGGACATCGATTTCGTCACCAACCGAGTGGGCGCCTTCGGCAAGGACAATCGCGCCGGGATTGAGCGCACCCTTCACCGCATCTCGGCCATCCGCAACCGCCAGGGCCGCATCGTGGGGCTCACCTGCCGCATCGGGCGCGCCGTCTACGGCACGATCGACATCCTTCGCGACGTAGTGGAGTCCGGCAAGAGCATCCTCATGCTCGGGCGCCCCGGCGTGGGGAAGACGACGAAGCTCCGTGAGATGGCTCGCGTGCTGGCGGAACAGGGCCGCCGGGTCGTGATCGTGGACACATCCAATGAGATTGGGGGCGACGGCGACATCCCCCACCCCGCCATCGGGCGCTCTCGACGAATGCAGGTCGCGGAGCCGAACCATCAGCACGCGGTGATGATCGAGGCGGTGGAGAACCACATGCCGCAGGTGGTCGTCATCGACGAGATCGGCACCGAGGCGGAGTCCTACGCCGCAAGAACCATCGCGGAGCGGGGCGTTCAGCTTATCGGCACGGCCCACGGGAACTCCCTGGAGAACCTGCTGATGAACCCCACCCTCAGCGACCTGGTGGGTGGCATTCAGGCGGTGACGCTCTCCGACGATGAGGCCCGGCGCCGTGGCACCCAGAAGACCGTGCTGGAGCGCAAGTCGCCGCCCACCTTCGACGTGGTGATCGAGATCATCGAGGTGGACAAGCTGGCCATCCACCACAATGTTCACGACACCGTGGACCAGCTTCTGAGGGGGACCAGCCCCAGGCCGGAGATTCGCGTTCGGCGCGATGACGGCCAGGTGGAGGTGGTCCAGGAGGCCCCCGCGCGGGAGCGCCTACTGCAGGAGAAGGTGCCGCTGCCGGGGCTCCGACCGAGCGGACTCAGAACGGCCTCCGTCGAGGAGGAGCCCCGAATGGCCGTGCCTCTGGCCACCGCCGGCTCCGTCAGCGTGGTCCGCATCTTCCCCTACGGCGTGAGTCGCAGCCGGCTGGAGCGAGCCATTGGAGACCTGAAGGTGCCCGCTCGGATCAGCCGGGACCTGCACGATGCCGACGCCGTGATCGCGCTGAAGCAGCACTATCGACGTGAGCCGGCCAAGCTTCGTGAGGCACTGGGAGGCAACATGCCCACCTTCGTCATCCGCAGCAACACCTACTCGCAGATGACCCAGGTGCTCCGGGAGATGTTTCAGGTCTCCGGGCTGGACGATGAGGAGCTGGCCCGCAGGGACGTGGAGGAGGGCGTCGAGAAGGTGATGCAGGTGGGCGAGCCAGTGGAGCTGCTGCCCCAATCGGCCTACATCCGCCGCCTGCAACACCAACTCGTGGAACAGTATTGCCTGGCCTCGGAGTCGGTGGGCACGGAGCCCTACCGCCGGGTCCGCATCACCAAACCGTGAGGGGGATCTTCCTGACCTTCGAGGGACCGGAGGGAGCCGGCAAGAGCAGCCAGGCTCAGCGCCTCAGATCGCGTCTCGAGGAGCTGGGGCTGGGGGTTGTCATGACCCGGGAGCCCGGTGGCGTGCCCGTGGCTGAGGACCTCCGGAGGATCGTGCTGCAGGGCGATCCACTGCCCCGCACTGAGGCGCTGGTCTTCCTGGCGGCGCGGGCGGAACACGCCGAACGCGCGCTCCGCCCCGCCCTGGAGGACGGCGCCGTGGTCATCTGCGACCGCTTCTCCGATTCCACGCTTGCCTACCAGGGCTACGGACTGGGGATGGATCTGGACGAGCTGCGCGCCCTGAACCGCTTCGCCGCCGGAGGGCTGACCCCGGACCTGACCCTGCTGCTGGACCTCCCTCCCGAGACGGGACTGTCCCGCCGCCTGGGAGTGCCGCTGGAGGGAAGGCGAGGCGGGCAGCTTGGCCTGGGGCTGGAGGAGGACGACCGCGCGCGTGAGGAACGCCTGCTGGCTACCACACGCATCGAGGCGCGCGACCTGGGCTTCCATCGCCGGGTGCGCGAGGGCTTCCTCGCTGAAGCCGCCCGAGAGCCGGACCGCTTCGTGGTGATCGATGGCGCCCTTCCCAAAGAGGACGTGGCCGAACGACTCTGGACCGCCGTCTCCGGCTGGCTGGCAGCTAGGAGACCCGAGCTACTGCCAGCCGGAAGGAGTGATGCGCGGTGAAGCTGGTCATCACGGTCATCCATGACCGCGACAAGCACAAGATCATGGATACGATGCGGAAGGGCGGCTTCAAGTTCACCCAGGTAGCCAGCACCGGCGGCTTCCTGCGGGAGGGCAACGTCACCCTGCTGGTGGGCGTGGAGGATGGGGAAGTCGAGCAGCTCATGGGCATCATCGGGGACAGCTGCAAGACCCGCGAGCAGTTCGTGAACCTGCTTCCGCCCGACACCTCTCAGGTGGGCGCCTTCATCCCCAGCCCGGTAAAGGTCCTCGTGGGTGGGGCCATCGCCTTCGTCATGGACGTGGAGCGCTTCGAGCGCTTCTAGCCTAGGAAGGGCATGGCCCTGCCGATGAACCGCGCGGAATGAGCTTTGACCGGATCCAGGGCCAGAACCAGGCCGTGGAGCAGCTTCGAGCCGCCCTGGCGACCGGCCGGGTGAGCCACGCCTACCTGTTCCACGGCCCCGAGGGCACGGGCCGGCGACTGGCGGCCCAGGAGCTGGCGAAAGCCATCAACTGTGAGGCGCCGCTGGGTGATCGCGGCACCGACGCCTGCGACGAGTGCCTCTCGTGCCGCCGCATGGCGCACGGTACCCACCCCGACTTCCACGTGTTGGAGATGGGTTCCAAGGGCGGCGAAAACGTGGGGATCGAGCAGGTACGCCAACTGGTGTCCGACGTCTCCCTGCGCCCCACCGCCGGCCGCCGCAAGGTCTACGTGGTGCCCTCGGCCCATCGCTTCAGCCCCCCGGCCTTCCACACCATCCTGAAGACCCTCGAGGAGCCACCGCCCTACGTCACCCTGATCCTCATAGTGCCGGAGCTCTCTGAGATCCTGCCCACAGTGATCTCCCGCTGCCAGCTCGTCCGCTTCGTTCCGCTGCCCAGGGAGATCATAGAGCGCCTCCTAATGGAGCAGGGCGTGGAACCCACGATGGCATCGGAGGCAGCCGCCATCTGTGGGGGAAGCCTGAGCCGCGCGCTGACCCTGGCCCGCTCACCGGAGGCCCTTGAGCGCCGTCGGGAGCTCTTTGGAGTGTTGAGGGAGGCCTTGCGCGCCCCCCTACCCCAAGCCCTGCGGCTGGCGGAGGACCTCCAGCGCCTGTCGACGCCACCCAAGACCAAGGGAGCCGCGAAGAGCGAAGAGGAGGATGGAGCCGAGGCTTCGGAGGCCACTCAGACGCCGAAGTCTCTGCTGCTGGAGCTTCTTGATGAGACCGCCGGGTGGTACCGGGACCTTCTTGCGCTTCGCTCCGGGGCGCCCCTTAGGCTGCTGGGCAACCCAGACTATGAGGCTAAGCTGGAGAAGCTGGCTGAAGGTGTAGGAGAGGCTTACCTAGTGGAGGCGCTGGAGCTGATTCAAACGGCCCGCCATGCCATCGACCGCAACGCCAACCCCCGGGTCACGCTTGAGGTGCTGCTGATGGAGCTGATCCTGCGCCGAAGCTAGTGGGGCCTATAGAGGCGTTCGCGCTGGGTGCCGTGGTTCGCCACCAGCGTGCCAGCCGCCTACCAGTGGCTGTATGACGAGCCGCGGCTGCGGGCACCTTGGCGCTCTTCCGGTAGCGCTACTCAAGCCACCAGAGTGAGTCACGGCCCAGGGGGGAGTAGTCCGCCAGAGCCGCCGGTGCCGATCCGAGTTGGGCGCCCGTCTGCTTCCACGCGGTGGCGACAACAGAGCCCTTCTTGTTGAAGAAGCGTACGCGCCCCTGCCATACGGCCAGCCAG
>DASXUI010000159.1:0-15431 GCA_036504955.1 Armatimonadota bacterium | reverse complement strand
GAGCGAGCCCCAGCCTGACGACTCTGACGAGCACAGGCCGTTCGCTGAGGCTCGCTCACCTCTTCACCTCTTCACCTCTTCAGCCCCTCCTCTGTGTCTCTGTGCCTCTGTGGTGAGGCCCTTTGCTCCCCCGGCAACCCTGGGGCGTCCAGCCAGTCCCGGTGCTGCATCTCCCAGGCGAGGATGAGGCGGATCATCTGGGCAGCGGCGGGGCGGGCGCTGACTACCGCGCCGAACGAGCCGTCTAGGAAGCCCTTCTTCACGATGAAGCGCTTGAGGAAGTTCAGGAAGGGCAGCCCGAAGTGGTGTAGCCGGACGACCTGCCCCTTCTCGCACATCTCCTCCGCCTCCAGCCGGGCGTACTGGACGAAGTTGTCCAGTATCTCCCCCTCCCCCATCCAGGCCCAGTGATCAATGGCTCCCCGCAGCGTCCCTACCGAACCGCGGACCTTGATCTTCTGGTGAATCTTGCGGTCGATGTGCCCCCCACAGCTTCGCCGGAAGAGGCGGAGGTGCCAGCTTGGGTAGTAGCCGGCATGGGGGATCCAGCGGCCATGGAGGTAGTTCCGCCGAGGCATCCGGTAGCCCGATACTCCCGACTCACTGGAGAAGACGGCCAGGATGCCCTCCCGCAGTTCAGGGGATACCGTCTCGTCGGCGTAGAGGTTGAGGGCCCAGTCGTGCGTGCAGCACCCCTCCGCGAAGCGGAGCTGTGGGGCGTAGCCGAGGAAGGGCTGCTCGATGACGCGCGCCCCCAGCGCGGCGGCTAGTGCCTGGGTGCCGTCCGTGCTCAGCGAGTCGACGACCACGATCTCGTCCACGAACTGAAGACTCTCAAGACAGCGGGAGATCTCGTGGGCGTTGTTGTAGGTGATGATGAACGCGGAGATGGGGGGCTTGCCGCTCATGGGGTTAGCCTGCTCAACTGACAAGAGCGTGAGGAAGCCCGCGCCATGCACGACGCGCAAGCGCCTCGTGTGCACTATGCAGGATGGGCCTCGCCGGGCGCTCGGGGAGGCAGCGCGCCCTGTTGGACTGGGAGCCCTCCCTCTATGCCTTTCCCCGACACGAGGGACGCCTCCTCCGGCGCTCGCCCACACCCCGCGCCCAGCGGACACCAGCCCATGGCCCTGACCCTCAGCGTAGTCACGCCCAGCTACAACCAGGCCGCCTTCCTTGGCGCCACCGTGGACAGCGTGCTGGCTCAGGATCTCCAGGGCGTCCAGTACCAGGTTCGTGACGGCGCCTCAACGGACGGCACGCGGGCGCTGCTCCAGGCCTACGGAGACCGGCTGAGCTGGGTCTCCGAGCCCGACGGTGGGCAACCGGACGCCATCGCCAAGGGCTTCGGCGAGCTGGGCGGCGACATCCTGGGCTGGCTCAACTCCGACGACCTCTACGCTCCGGACGCCTTAGCGACGGTGCGTGAGGCCTTTGAGGCTGACCTGGGCCTCGACGTGCTCTACGGAGGCTGCCACCAGGTCGATGCCGAGGGAACGCGGCTCTCCGACTACCGCACACGGCCCTTCCGGCTGCCACGTCTCTTCTGGGACAACACCATCGCCCAACCCGCGGCCTTCTTCCGCCGAAGGGCCTGGGACACGGTAGGGGGCTTCACGCCCGGGCTGCAGTGCGCCTTCGACTACGACCTGTGGCTGAGGATGGCCCTGGCGGGCTGCCGCTTCCGCTACTTGCCCGTCACCCTCGCCGCCTTCCGGCTTCACGGCGCCTCCAAGAGCCTGGGCCAGCCGGCGCGGTGCGACACGGAGCTGGCACAGGTCCTCACCCGCACACTCCACCACCCGAGACTACGCAACCTCCTCGGCGCTGCCTACGCCTCCACCCGAGCTCGGATGCACCTGCGCATGGCTCGCCTCGCCTATCTCCACGGCAACCCCCAGACGTGCCGCCGCCACTGCCTCCGGGCCCTCATGTGGCACCCTCCGCTTGCTGCCATGAGCCCGGTAGTGGCGATGCTGGCACGAGGGAGCAAGGGGTGAAGAGGGCCGCAGTGTCGTTGGGGAAGGGCCTCAGAGGGTGGGGTGGGGTCCCTACACCGAGGTCCGGTGGTCACGACCGCCCACCCCGTAAAGGAGTGGGCTGGCTTGGCCCTCCGCGCGGAGCTGCCGCCGGACGCCGCCGCAGCACGTTGCTCTTGGCCTGAAGAACCGCGGCGCCTGCACCCAAGGGCACAGGGGCGGCCTCGCGCGGCAGAAACCTTAGCATCGGCTGGGTGGTGCGGTGTTCCAGGGCTGCCGCCGGGCCCTGAATCCGCCAAGTGTTGAGGCTCTGCCCAATGCTCCGTATCCAGGCACCTCAGGTCCCCTAGATCCAAACGTCGCGGCCCCTCAGATGAACGAAGGCGTGCTGCGGCGCTGTCCGGCGGCAGCTCCGCGCGGAGCGCCAAGCCAGCCCACTCCTTCACGGGGTGGGCGGTCGTGACCACCGATCGATCCACCTGGATCCACCCCCTTCACGGGGCGGGCCATCGTGACCATCGGACCTCGGCGTTCGAACCCCACCCACCCTCCGAGGCCCTTCCCCCACGACCCTACGACCCCACGACCCCCTTCACATCGCCGCTTCCTGGCGGTCCGGGACGGACTCCGTCAGTAGGGGGTAGCTGAGGGGTTGGCGGGAGGCGATAAAGACGGCGCGGGTTAGGGGGCCGGGCGGGGACGACTTGGTCCAGTCCTTCGGGAACTGCTCGTGGTTGGGCTGGGTGAGCGGGAGGTAGACGAAGGGGAACCACATCCTCAGTCGCTTCACTACCCACTCTCGGGTCGGGTAACTGCTGTGGCCGCTGACGGAGAAGTGGGGGTTCTCGGAGGCCTCGGAGCCGTGACGAATGCTCTCGCCCCCCTCGAAGGAGACGCAGGTCTCCAGCAGCAGGAGGTCGGTGCATCTCTCGGCCAGGTAGGCGAGGGCCTCCTCCGGATGCTGGAGGTGATAGAGGAGGCCGTAGCAGTAGACCACCTCGAAGGCCTCGGTCAAACTGGGGTCCGGGTCGTCCAGGTCCAGATACCGCACCGATAGGCTCGGGTACCTCCGGCGAAGCACCGCCAGGTTTTCCTGACGGGCCTCCGTGGTCACGACACGGCATCCCCGATCCAGGAAGAAGGTCGTGTGGTCACCAATACCGGCCCCGGTCTCCAGCACGGACCTTCCATGAAGCGGGAGGCCGAGGCTGGCCAGGTGCTCCTGGCGGCGCGCGTTGTGGCGCTGGTACTCGAAGGAGTGGAAGGACTGGACTGGGTCGTACTTGGCTGGCTTCAGGCGGCGCTTAACTGCCACGGCGACCTTACGAACCAGTTTGCCCACGCTATACCCTCCCCTGGTGACCTTGCCTTGCCCCGCGCCAGATGTGGCACCCGCGCCTCCGGCCACCTGCGGTGATGGGCACGGGCGTGCCACGGAGCGCCGATTCAGAGCTCCTACACGGGCTCCGGATGCGTGACCCCCTTCGATCCCGCTACACCGAGATAGACTCGCTCTACACCGGCCACCAGTCGTTCCTGACCGAAGTGGGTGACTACCCTTCGGCGAGCGGCCTCGCCCAGCGTCCGTAAGCGGAACGGGTCGGCTAACAGCTTCGTGACTGCCGCGGTAAAGGCGCCGACGTCGCAGGGGGCCAGCAGCTCCCCCGTGACCCCAGACTCCACCACCTCGGGCAGCCCGCCCACCGCGAAGGCGACCACCGGCACGGCACAGGCCATCGCCTCTATGGCCGACAGGCAGAAGGCCTCCTCCTCGGCGGTGTGAGCCAGCAGGTCGACCGCCGCGAAGGCTGACGGGGTATCATGCACCGTGCCCAGAAAGCGCACGCGCTCCGCCACGCCTAGGGACCGCGCGAGCCCCTGGAGCTGTCGTCGGTAGCGGGGCCGGCCATCGCCGGCCACTACTAGCCACGCATCGGGCACCTGCTGAAGCACCGTCAGGAGCAAATCATGCCGCTTCACCGGCGCCAAGCGGGACACGGCCCCAAGCAACGGCACGCTCAGGGGCACCCCATGCCGGCAGCGCCATTTGCGGCGGTCCTCGGGGCTGGCTGGGCGGAACCGTTGGGTGTCAACGCCGTTGTGTACCACGACCGGCCAGGGCGCGTCAGGATGCTCCTTCCTCGTAGCCTCGGCCACGGCTCTGGAGACCGCGATGAGGGCCTGGGCGCAGCCCACCGTCGGACCCGGATGGAGGTCGTGCACCGTACGGACCAGCGGCTTCCGCAGGCGCCGCGCCACCCAATCGGCGAAGCGGGTGTCCACCGGGTGGTGGCTGTGGATGAGGTCCGGCGCGAAGGCCCGAGCCTGGTACAGCAGCCGCAGTCGGCTAAGCCAACCGCCGCCCATCACCCGATTCCTTAGCGCGTTGTGAAGGATCGGCACACCCACCCCACCGACCGCCCAGGACAGCCAGCTTCCCGGCGGGCAGCAAAGCGCGACCTCGTGGCCCAGCTCCATCAAGCCGGGGCAGAGCGAGGCGATGTAGGTCTCGCTGCCTCCCACCCCCAGACTGCGCCGGACGTGCAGCACCCTCATCCGCCAAGCCACCGCGTCACCAGGCTGGCCCTCTCCTCCGGAACGCCGAGGTAGTTACCGGACGGGTACGCCTCAAGCACCGGGATGGGGCTCAGCTCCGGAGCACCGGGCCGCCCGCCGAACTCATGCCACTGGTACCGTCGATCCGCCAGGAAGGCGGCGGTGTCCCTCCCCAGGAGCCCGAAGGCTTGGGCCCGCACGTCCTCGATCTCGCAGAGCACCAGGGGCCTCGGGTCGCGGCTCAGGAGGCCAGCGCCGCCCTGAAGCACCTCAAGCTCAGCCCCCTCGACGTCTAGCTTCAGCAGGTCTACCTTGGTCAACCCCTTCGCGGCCACGTAGCCGTCCAGCGTGGTGGCCTCCACCTCCTCGGTGGAAAGACGCACGTCGAGTCCAGGCGCCGCGAGGCTGCTCCAGGCACCCCGGTCGCCCCCGCACACGGTGATCGTTCGGACTCCCGCTGAAGCGGCCAGGCAGCACCGATTGGAGACCACTCCGGGGAGCCGGTTGAGCTCCAGGTTGCGTCGCAGGCGCTGGAAGATGCCCGCCACGGGCTCGAAGGCGTGGACCTGGCCCGTGGGCCCCACGCGCTTGGCCGCGAGGCAGGTGTAGAGACCCAGGTTGGCGCCGACGTCCAGCACCACCATCCCGGGCGTCAAAAACTGACGGACCCAGGCGCGCTCTTGGCGCTCGAAGTCATCGCGGCAATAGAGGCAGCGCGACAGCTCGTCTTGAGGATATGTCAGGAGCCAGTGGTCGCCCAGGTACCGAGGCAGGGGGACGGCGGGAGCCAACAGGTTCCGCAGCCGCCATAGCGCCTTTCGACCCTCTTTCCTGAGCCAGGTGACCAGTGCCGTGCTCCTTAGCTGGAACTATCGACGAGAGCGTGTCTCAGCCCACGCCATGCGCGCAGTGGGGGAGGCCCCAGGCAGGGCGGCCGACGGCGGAGCCGCCATCGCCGGAGCCGCGCGTGGTCGCTCCCTGAAGCAGCGTGCGAGGGAGAGGACCCGGTAAATGCTGTTCGCCGCCCATCCGCCGCCCCCTCCAGTGGGAGCGTCGGGGCCAGGTTTGTGTTCCGGGGATCATCGGCGACGCCTGCCAGGCGGTCCCATGGGCGACAGCAAAACGGCCCGCGTAGCTCACGCGGGCCGTTCTTCATACTGGGCGGAGGTCGGCTACTCTAGAACCGCTTCTTCCGCTTCGGCTTCACCTTGGCGGGGCCGCCGGCGGCTGCCGTCGGGCGCCCGGCCACTGCCTCTTCCGTCTCCTCACCATCCTGCGCTCCGTTGGCCGCGGAGGCGACCTTCGGGGCTGCCGCGGGGCGGGCCTTGGGCGTCTCCACCATCGGCTTGATGTCGGGAGCGGAGACCCGCCGGCCGCGCGCGCTCTGGCCGCGCCGCTTACGGGCGGCCTGCTCCCACACTACCAGGATGGGGCTGGCATTGAAGATGGAGGAGTAGGTTCCGCTAACGATGCCGACCAGCAGGGCCACCGTGAACAGCCGGATCACTGGGCCTCCGAAGACCGCGAGCGCCACCAGGGTGATCACAACCGTCAGGGAGGTGTTGATGGATCGGGCCAGCGTCTGGTTGATGCTGTCGTTGACCGTATCCTCGAAGTCCACGTCCTTGGGCCGGAGCTTCACGTTCTCGCGGATTCGGTCAAAGATGACGATGGTGTCGTGGACGGAGAAGCCGATGATCGTCAGCACCGCGGTGATGAAGGAGCTGTCGACCTCCCAGCCGCGCAGCTTGCCCATGATGGCGAAGATGCCGAGGACCACGATGGCGTCATGGATGAGCGCGATCACCGCGCTCACGCCGAACCGCAGGCCTGTCTTGAACCCGGCCGTGGCGAAGCGGAAGGCGAGGTAGATGGCGATCGCCAGAGAAGCCAGCAGAACGGACCAGATTGCGTTCCACTTCAGCTCGCTGCTGATGGAGCCGCCCACCTGAGCGAATTCCAACAGTTTGGCGTCGGCGCCAAAGCGGTTTTTGATCGTGCGATCGATAGCGGCCCGCTGATCCTCGTTGATCTCCTTGGCGCGGGTCTGAATGAGGGCCTGGTACCGCCCCTCCTCACGGGAGATCTGGGCGATGGTATCGCGCTGCCCGGCGTCCTCGAAGGCGCGCTGCACCTCCACGCGGGTAGCGGCCTTGGGAAGCTGGTAGCGGAACTGCATGCCACCCGTGAACTCGATGCCCGGCTTCAGTCCCCCCATGACGATGAAGATGAGGCCCGGGATGGTGATCAGCCCGCTGAAGATGAAGTAGGCGTTGCGCCTGCCGATGACATCAAGCCCGCGCTGCCCCTCCTCATGCCTGAACCAACCACGGTGGATGCCGAAGAGGCCGGGCTGCTGGGCCCACTCGTTCACCACGATGGCGTGCAACAGGTTGCGGCTCAGCGTGATGGCGGTGAACATCGAGATCAGTACACCAATGGCCAGCGTGACCGCGAAACCCTTGATGGGACCATTGCCGAAGTAGATGAGGATGGTACAGGTGATGAGGGTGGTAACGTTGGAGTCCAGAATGGACGTCCAGGCGCGCTTGAAGCCGGCCTCGATGGCCGCGTGGAGCGTCTTCCCGCTTCGAAGCTCTTCCTTCAGGCGCTCGAAGATGAGGATGTTCGCGTCCACTGCCATACCGATGGACAGGATGAAGCCCGCGATGCCCGGAAGGGTGAGGGTAACGCCCAGCAGCTTGAAGATGGCGAAGGTGAAGAGGGCGTAGCAGAGGAGGGCCACCACCGCCAGCACACCAGGCAGCAGGTAGTAGGCGACCATGAAGAGCGCCACGGTACCGAGGCCCACGGCGCCCGCCACCTTCGCGGTCTTCACTGAGTCCGCGCCCAGGGTCGCCTCGACCTCGCTGGTTTGCGCGATCTTCAGCGGAACCGGAAGAGCGCCGGCGTTCAGCAGGTTCGCCTGCTCCACAGCCATCGCCAGCTTCCCACCGCGGTGGGTGATCACGGCGTGCCCGTCTCGGATGGGCTCGTCAATCTGAGCCATGGAGTCGAGCTTGTCGTTGTAGACGATGCCCATGTACTCGTGGACATGCGCCTCCGTGAAGTTCCTGAAGATCTCCTTACCGTGGGCGTTCAGCTCCAGGGAGGTCTGAACATCGGCGGTAGAGCCAGGGGCGAAGCTGGCCTGAGCCCTACCGGGCACCAGGTCGCTGCCGCGCAGGAGGGTGTTCTCCGGATTGTAAAGCCAGTCCGTCCCCAGCTCCGCCAGGGTGCCCTTCTGCTTGTGCTCCAGGTAGATGCGCCGGGCCTCCTCGTAGGTGAGGGACCTGGGCGTGGTGCTGGAGGAACGGCGGTCGGTGAACTCCATGCTGCCGGAGGCGGCCGTCCATCGAGCGTTGGCATTGGGGGCCATGCCGCCGCCCTCGGGCTGGGAGCCGACGACGTCCTTGAAGTAGTAGAACTCCAACTGAGCAGGCTTCAGCAGCTCGGCTACGGCAGCGCGCTTGTCCAGAGACCGGCCCTTCTCCATCTGGTTCTGGGCCAGCTCAACGATCACCTGATCGTCGCCCTTGGGCTGGATGATCGGCTCGGAGACGCCCAGCTTGTTGACCCGGTTCTCCACCACCTTGATCACCTGGTCCTGAGCGCCGTCCGGCATCTTGCCGCTCTGGGGGTCAGGCAGGAGCTGGAGGACCACGCGCACGCCGCCGGCAAGGTCCAATCCCTGGTTGATGGGCACCAGCTTGTTGTTCACCGCGACCCATCCGGACGCGACGACTAGTAAGCCGATGATGGCAAGCCAGGTGGTATATCGTAGCTGCAAAAGTACCTCCTCTAGGGGGACACGCGCCGGGTAGGAGCTGCCGCGAGGTCAGGGCAGCAGGCCGGCGGGCCGAATATGGCCCTAGCCTAAGTCACTGCCGACTGGCCTGTGGCGCCCCGCGCCGCGCACGGCGCGGGCTGGGGCCAACGCGTCCGAGCAGTGGGCCCGCACTGCATGAGGTTCAGCCATGACCCTTCACGTATCAACAGCCAATCGCGGGAGTATGGCGATGGAGCGAATCGGGCTGACGGGCTCCGGAGTGGGTTGCTTCCCTGACAAGAAGAAGGACCTAGCCACACAGATAACGGCTCTGCGATACCTGCTTCTTGGGAAGTGCCCGCCCTCTACCGGATAACGGGCTCGCCCTGCCCCTTTCGCCAGCGCACCAGTGAACCTCCTCCTGGCACACCATCCCTCACCAGGGAAGGGCATGGGCGGGTACTGCACAGCCGCTCAGGCGATCAGACGGAGGCGGCCCAGGGGAAGGCTTCGAGCCGCGGCCGGTTGGAGACTGGCTGCCGCTCGCGGAAGGAGAGCTGAATTCCAGATCATTATAGGTACGGACCTGGGCAGTGTCAACCGGAGTGCTGCCTGGTAAGTAGACAAGCGAATCCTTGCGCACCGCTGCCGATAAGGTGATTTGGGGGAACTCCGGGGCCCCGCCGACAGTCCATTGGATGGCCCTTCCTCCCTAGACTCACCTGGTTGGATGGCCGCCAGCCCTTTCGGCAAGCACCACCAGCTGCGACGCCACGCCTTGTTCGATCGACGGGCGAACGGTGTCCTGCGGAAGGCGGGAGCCCCTCCCAAAGCGCGCCAGTTGGCGCTATTGTATGTACACAGGGCCCCGTGGGCTCCCTCGGGCGGGCTAGGCGCAGCCAGTCTGCCCCTGTCAGGACGAGCTTGTGGAACCGGGTGCCCTGCCCGACGCGCTATCGACTCGTGCACCGTGCGGGTAGGGGCGCTCAGCAATCATCCATTTTTGGGAGAATCGCCATGGGCAGCTCAGCCGCAAAGCGAGCCTTCACCCTGATTGAGCTCCTGGTGGTCGTCGCCATCATCGCCATACTAATGGGGCTGCTCTTCCCGGTCTTCGCGAAGGCGAAGCGCTCGGCCTTCAACGCCACTTGCCTCAACAACCTGAAGCAGATAGGCCAGGGCATGACTCAGTACATGCAGGCCAACGATGACACCTTCCCCTACGCCATCGACTACGCCGATGGATGCAACCCTACAGCCTGGGACACCGTTAGCAAAGCACTCCTGCCGAACGGCACCGCCAAGGTCCGCGCCCTGTCCGCCCTGCCCGACCGCAAGGGCTTCGTGGACATCGTGACCTCCGCCTTCACGCAGCCGCCCAATCCAAAGCTCCACACCCTGGCGCTCTGGGCCTGCCCGGCAGATACGGGTACCAACTTCACGCTGGGAGGGGCCGTCTATAGCGGATGCAGCGATGCCGGGGAGCAACCCCTTCATGAAGTGCTGGGCATGAGCTACGGATGGCATACCATCTGGGGCCTGATCGGGTGGACTCAGGGCGACCTAAAGACACCTTCAGAGTCTGTGCTGGTTCAGGATGGAGCAGGCTACTGGCACTCCTACTATGCCCGCGCGCCCCGCACCACCGCCGATACCAGCGACTTCAAGTACTGGGGGTACAACGTGCTGTTCGCGGACATGCACGTGAAGCTGCTGCGGGGGCCCGACTACGATACTAGTTGGCTTAAGGACAACCCGGAACTGCAGTTCAACGGCACGCTCCGCTAGCACCGACTACCCGCCACAGGAAAACGCAGGCAGGGAGCGAGACGCGGAGCCCTCAGGGCAAAACGGAGGGGCGACTACGCTGCGGTGCGGGGCATCGGGTGCCCGCGCTGCGTCCGGGTCGGGGGCCGGCGCGCTTGCGGGCTGCGTCGGCCACGCCCAACCCCGCCGCTAGCCCACGGGACCAGCCACCGCGAGCACGTATCGATCGGTGGATAGGTACTTCCTGGCGGCGGCCAGGGCCTTCTCCGCGGTCATCTCCCGCGCGATCCGCATCCGCTGCTCCAAGTAGTCAAGCCCCAGGTCATAGTACTCGATGTCGTGCAGGTAACCGGCCAGACCGTCGGCGGTCTCCAGGCGGAGTGGGATGGACCCCAACTGGCTGCCCCTCCCCTGAGACAGCTCCTCCTCACTGATGGGCTGTTCCACGATCCTCCGCAGCTCCTCCAGAATGGCCTCCACGGCCCGGTCCACGTTGGCGGGGCTGACACCCGCGGAGACCGCCCAGTGACCGCCCCACAACCCCGCGTAGAGGTTGCTGTGGCAGTAGTAGGCCATCCCCTTCTCATCGCGCACGCTGCGCCCCAGACGGCCGTATAGCCCCAGCTGACCTAGCACGAGGTTGGCGAAGTCCAGGCTGTAGTAGTCCGGATCCTTGCGCTCGAGCGCCGGGAGCCCCAACACCAGGTCGCACTGGGACTTGTGCGGCATCTCGAACTGCTCCCGAACGACCCCTCGAGGGGGCACTACCGGCGAGACCGATAGAGGGCCCGCCCCACCTGCCGCCCGCCAGCCGCCGAAGTGACGTTCCAGCAGCTCCCTCGCCGCCTCCGGGCTCACGTTCCCCGCGAAAGTGAGGATCATGCCCTCCGGCGAGTAGTAGGTCCCATAGAACCGCCGCGCGTCCTCGGACCGTAGCGCCGCCACGGTCTCGGTACGACCAAGCCTGTCTCTCCTGTAGGGATGGCCCTCGGGGTACAGATGGTCACGGAACAGGCGGTCGGCGGCGCTGCGCGTGCTGTCGTCCCGCTCCTGGATCTCAGTGAGCACCTCACCTCGAAGCCGCTCCAGCTCCAACTCCGGGAAGGTGGGGCGGCGCAGACAGTCCGCCAGGGTGGACACCAGGCTATCCAGGCAGTCGGTGATGCCCTTGGTGGCGAAGTAGACTTGCTCCGCGCCGGCGCTGAAGCCCATGGAGCTGCCCAGCGACTCCACGCCGTCCGCCAGCTCATCGGCAGAGCGGGACTCCGTCCCCATCATCAGCAGCCGGGCGGTCAGCGACGCCAGCCCCGCCTCCTCCTCGGACTCCCGGGCGGAGCCGGCCCTGAGGGATCCTCGGACCACCACGGTGGGGCTCTCCGTGCGCTGCTGCACCAGGAAGGTGATCCCGTTGTCCAGCACGCCACGGTGGATCTGAGTGCCCGCCGCGACCGGCGCCCCCGTGGCGCAAGCGACCACCGGGCCCGCGAAGGGAGTCACCAACCCTGGCACGGCGGCTGCGGCAGGGCCTGGGGCGCCCGCCGCCGCAAGGACGCGGGAAGAGGCTTCAGCCGCTATCCCCGGGGCGGCGGGGGTCGGCTCGAACCATCCGATGGACCGGTTCTCCCTCACCAAGTAGGTCTGGGCCACGCGCCGGACATCCTCGGCCGTAACGGTCGCCAAGCGCTCCGGCAGGTCGCTGAGGTACTGCCAGTCACCCAGGATGGAGGAGTATCCCGTGGCGTAGGCGAGGCTCGTCACGCCATCCCGACCGAAGCTGACCTGCGCTTTCATCTGGATCTGCGCCTTGAGTAGCTCCTCTTGGGTCGCAAGGTCCTGGCGGAGGCGGTCGATCTCCTGGAGCAGGGCTCTCTCCGCGGCCTCCAGCTTCACCCCATCGCGCACCGTCAGGCTGAAGTTGAAGAGGTTGGGTTCCGGCGAGGGGTAGAAGCCCGACGTGGCCGAGGCCGCCACCTGCTGCTCCCGGACCAGGGATCGGTGGAGGCGGGCGCTGCGCCCCATCCAACCGCCCGAGGAGAAGCTGATCGCCTGGGCCCCACTCAGCAGCGCGTCCAGCAGCGCGAGAGCTGGGAAGTCCGGATGATGGGCATCGGGGGCATGGTAGGCAACCGAAAGATAGGCGGTGGGGCCGGGCCGGCTGACCAGCACGCGGCGCTCCCCCAACTGGGGCGGTTCCACCGTTCGGACCGTGGGTACGGCCCCCACCCGGTCGATGCCGCCGAAGTAGCGCTCCACCTTCTCCTGGATGCCGTCTCCCAGGCGCCCCGCCACAACCAGCGTCGCGTTGTTGGGGGCGTAGTAGCGCAGGTAGTGGCCGTAAAGGTCCTCGCGGGTCATGCCCTGGAGGTCGCCCTTCCAGCCCAACACCGACCACCGGTAGGGATGCGCTCGGAAGGCGGAAGCGCGCAGCTCCTCGTCCAGGAGGTACTGCGGGTTGTTCTCCGCGCCCTCACGCTCCGAGATGATGACCGTGCGCTCGGAACTCGTCTCCTCGGGATCGAAGAGCGCGTTCACCATGCGGTCGGACTCGATGCGCAACCCAATCTCGAGGTGCTCGGGCGGCAGTGTCTCGTAGTAGGTGGTGTAGTCGTGGGACGTGAAGCCGTTGTTGTAGCCACCCACCTCGGAGACCAGCCGAAAGACGTCGCCCTTCTTCAGCGTCTGGGTGCCCTTGAAGAGCATGTGCTCCACCCAGTGAGAGGCTCCCGTGATGCCAGGGCCCTCGTGCTTGCTTCCCACCCCATACCAAACCCAGACGGTAGCCGCGGGTGCCGCGGGTACGTCGCGGAGGAGTACCCTCAGGCCGTTAGGCAGCGTGTAGTGGGTCCAGGCCGCGGCATCGGATGTCATGGGAAGCTGGATTCCTTTCCTAGAAGCGGAATGGGAGCGAGTGCCTGGCCGCCCGCCGAGCCGGCGGAGCGCCAGGTCGGCGCGGCGGCCACAAGGACTGGGGAGGCGAACGACCACCCTAACGAGGTATACCCGTTCGACCCGGAGGGCCAAAGCGGGCGGTTGCGGAAGGCGCCCCTGACTGAAACTGTAGCACCCATGTGAGGTGTGCGGCGCGGACAACTACCCGAGAGACGAGAGAAGGTCCTCCGCCTCTAGAACCCGGACGCCGGTGACGTCGCTCAGCCGGCCGTAGACCGCCCTCAGGTGGTTGGGGTAGGCCAGCATCCCTTCGCGCGCCAGCGAGTGCATCCCGAGGGCCTCCGGGCCGTGACGCAGCGACAGCAGTACGCCGAACAGCCGCCTCGCCGCCCCGAAAGCCTCGAAGTACTCGATGTCCTCCACCTGCTCGCCGGAAAGCCTCTGGTACTCCCTCAGCACGATCTCCCGAGCCTCAGGGTGGCCGTAGCTGCTCACCAGCAGGATGGTCCAGCCTAGGTCGAACCGAGGGTCCTTGACCGCGAAGTTGGACCAGTCGATCACCCGCGGCTCCCCAGCGGAGGTGAGGAGGATGTTATCTGGATGGTAGTCGCCATGCGTGGCCGAGAGACCGCCCGGCTTCACGTCACGGGCGTGGGCCTCGAACCACGAGAGGACTCGCAGGACCTCCTCCCCGGGACCGGACGGAAGGCGCTTCAGGCTGGCGCGGGACGTCTCTAACTCGCTTAGGATGCCATCTTGGGGGACCTCCGCGCACTGGGGACAGAACCGCTCCCAGGGCAGGCGATGGAGGTCGAAGAGGAGCCGGCAGAACAGGGTCACCAGGGCTCCACGGTCCTCGTCCTCCGCGGAGTCGATGGCCACACGCATCGAAGAGCCGTCCACGCGCTCCATCAGCACAAAGGGGAGTCCCAGGGGCGGCTCGGCCCCTCCCCAACCCAAGAGACGCGGGACCGGGTAGCCGGCGCGGCTCAGGCCCTCCAGCACGGCCGCCTCGCGCTCGGCACGGGGCCCGGCCTCGGGGTTGGGGAAGACGCGCAGCGCGGCGGAGTGCCGGCTCCTAGGGCGGGCCGGGCCGGCGTCGTAGTCTAGCAGGTAGACATCCGTCTCCCAACCGGAGTCGGCACGCTTGAGCTCGCGGAGGCAGACCGTGGGCTGGTGGGTGGGAACGTGTAGAAGAAGCTCAGCAACCCGAAAGCGGAGGTCATCTGTGATCATCTCGGGTCCTCAGTAGTAGGTCCGCCACTCAGGGCGGGCTAGATGGTCTGGTGCGGTGCCGTCGGCACTCAGAGAGCAGGCACTAGATCCTACATCCCACACAAGCCGGCCGCCATCGCAGGGGAGCCCGACGGGCAGCAGCCTCACGCCCAACTTTCCAGAGACCAGCGCGCCCGCGCGCGTCCGTGCTTCGTCTGCCGTTCGCCCCCGAGACAGGTTCCAGCGATGCCGCCTCGCGCCCTGCCGTGCCGGCGGCGGCGGAGCGCGAGCCCGGGAGTGGAAGGGCCGACTCGTAGGGCAGCTCGGACGGTGAAGGTTGCGGCGGTGCTCGGGGGGTGCTAAGGTGAGGGAAAGCGCTCGCCTGCGCCTGTCACCCCTGTCAACCTCGCCAGTCAGATCGGGGGCCTGCGGGGGCCGCGGCGCTCAGGCGCCGCACGTACGCTTGCACCGCGTGGGCCGGGGCTTTGTCTGCCAATCCGCCCTCCCACGGAAGGCCGATTGCACGGCCACGGAGTAAGGCCCGAAAGGAACGCCCCGATGGTTCTGTCCGACGTCGATATCAAGAAGCTGCTGCTCAGCGGCGACCTAGTGGTGGACCCGCTTCCCGACCTTGAGTCGCGGCTCGGCCCCTGCTCTATCGACCTTCGGCTGGGCAACACCTTTAAGGTCTTCGAGCACAGCCGGGTGCCTTACATCGACGTGCGGCAGAAGTTCGACCCAGACCACATCATGCGGACCTTCGAGATTGCCGACGGCGACTCCCTGGTGATGCAGCCCGGCGAGCTGATCCTGGCGGTCACAGTGGAACGGCTGGAGATCCCCGACTACTTGCTGGGCCGCCTCGAGGGCCGCAGCAGCCTTGGACGGCTGGGGATCATCGTTCACGGCACCGCGCCCCGCTTCGACCCCGGCTGGGTCGGCAACGCTGTCATGGAGCTGGGCAACATCGGCCGCATCCCCATCTGCCTCTCCCCCGGCATGCCCATTTGCAGCATGACCTTCGAGCAGATCACCTCCCCCGCCGAGCGCCCCTACCGCCTCCGCCCCGGCAGCAAGTACGTGAACCAAGACGGCCCCCACGGAAGCCGTCTGTCTCAGGAGACAGGCGAGTAGTCTAGGGGTCGTAGGGTCGTAAGGTCGTAGGGTCATAGGGCCCCAAAGGTTACACCTTGGGCTGCTTAGGTCCCTTACGTCCCTTGGGTCCCTTATGTCTCTTCAGCAGGGGAGCGCAAGAG
>DASXUI010000158.1:0-13815 GCA_036504955.1 Armatimonadota bacterium | reverse complement strand
AGGTGAGCTCCAGCGCATAGGGGATGCCGCCGATGTCGCCCTTCTCCCGCGCGATGGCCCAGGGCGCGCCGTCTGGGCCGGCCTCGAGGGTCCACTTGCCCGTGGACTGTCGCTCCTCACCGTCGATGCGCCCCGCGAAGGCGAAGCTCCGGTGCCCCGCCTGAAGCAGCGACCGGCCGCTCCTGGCGTCAACCAGGGCCTCCAGCCCGCCCTGGCGGCTGAGCCGCACCTGGTAGTGAGGGGTCGCTAACTGAAGACCGGCCGGGTCCACCGTCATGGCAGGCGCGGCATCTGCCGAAGCCCTCTCGGTGGGTACTACGGAGTAGGCTGCCACCTGAAGCCCCTTCAGGTCTGTCGCGAAGCGGACCCGCGCCGACTTCAGCGTGCCATCTGGGTGCCGCTCCTCGGTGAGCAGCGCCGTCGGGACGGCCTTGCCGCCGCGCTTCAAGAGGATTGCCCGCGCGGCGCCTTGCGGCAGGCTCACGGTGGTCTCCACCCACTCCTTGCGCTGCCAGGACAGGGGGTTGAAGACGGTGACCTGGGCGAGGCCCCGCGTTCTCATCCGGGCGGCGAGGGCCCGCAGGGACGCCTCCGTGACCTTGTCCGAGGCCGCGATGGAGGCCGGCAGGTACTTGTGCGCCTCGTCAAGCAGACCACAGATCTGGATGTCATGGTGCTGCGCTACCAGCAGGTTGCGCCACGCCTGGCGGAGGTCCGCCGCGTGGTCAGCGCCCCCCAACAGCGACTCCAGGGCCGCGAGGCGCTCAGCCGAGAGTACCTTCACCTCCGCCTGGCGGCTGGTGTTCCAGATCTCGTTGCCGCAGTAGCCCCAGGGCATGCGGACCACGTAGTCGTTGGGCCCGGTCCTCATCTCCTCGGCAGGCTGAGGCAGAGCGGCCAGCAGCTCCTCCAGCAGGATCCATCGGTAATCGGGGTTGCCCTCGTAGGTGCGGACCAGGTCCTCGCGCCTCAGCCCGGCGTCGTCCGCGCGTGAGGCCAGGAGAGGGCCGATGTGGGAGAACGTCTTGCGGAAGTCCTCAAGCGGCTGGTTGCACTCCGGGCCTGGGTAGCGGGTGAGGATCCAGTTGTCCACGGTGGTCCGCCCGAAGGAGTTCCCCTCCTCCCGGTAGGTGGGCACCGTGGGCATCCGCGTGCCATCCAGCCCCACCCACCAGCCGATGGGCAGGTCGAAGGTGGGGTTGTAGCCGTACATCATGAAGTGCGTGCGCATGATGGCGCCACGGAAGCCGAACCCCTTGATGATCTGGGGGATCTGGCTGTGCATGGCGTGCTCGCTCATCAGGTAGACGTCGGGCGCCGCGCCCAGCACGCGGCGGTCGGCCTCCAGCGCGTAGCCGATCTGGCGGATGTTGGACTCCTCGTTGATGAACACCGAGAGCGGCTGCCCGTAGGTGCAGGTGCCCACGCCGAACCGCCCCTTGTACCGGGAGAGGATGCCCCGCAGCTCCTTCAGTGCCTCCGGATGCTGCTCCGCCAGGGCGTCGTAGGTGAACGCCTCGTTGTCCAGCCCGATCTTGAAGCTGGGGTAGCGGTCCAGCCACTCCGTGGCGCTCTTCAGGCGTTCTCGGAAGCTGTCCAGGCCCCAGAGCACCAGGCCGCCGTGGTCGTAAGTGAGCAGCAGCATGGGCTGGGTCGCTGAGGTGCCCTTGATGGGTCCGGCCGCCCGGGCCTCGGAGCGCGTTTGGGGCACGGCGGCTGGCGCCCTGTCCCCGGCGGCTCCAGCCGGAACGGCGGCAAGGGTGATGGCAAGCAGAAAAGCACAGGACAACGTGAGCATGGCGGCATCCTCCTGAGTGACCACTTCGGCCCTCAGGTTGCTCGCGCCTGCGCTCTGCGTACCGCGTGGCTTCAAAGGCACCTCACCGGCCTCAGCGCGGAGCGGACCACTCAAAGATGTGCGCAATGGGGCGGTCCAGCCTCAACGCCAGGACTGTGTCTGCCTGGCCAGGATCCGCTGCACGGTGCCTGTCCCATGGCCGCGCCGCGCCCGGAAGCCGCCGGCCGGGTCTGAGGGTGGCGACGGCATGGGGCGCGTCACCTGGTCTGGGAGGGCTTCCAGGTGGCACGCAACCGCGGACGCCTGAGGGTGTGAGGGCGATGGTGACCAGGAGGGCACCCCCCGCAGGCTTGGGCGCCCGTGGGACGGGCGACTGCGGCCTGTTCGTGGGTGCTGGATGGTGCGAAGGGAGCCGAAGGCGTGGGGGCGGCCCTCCGACGGGGCCGCTGGCAGCGCTGGGTTCTGGCTGGCAGATACGGTTGGGGCTCTCAGGAGGGTACCTGAGAGCCCCGCTGCACCTACCGCCATCAAGTTCTACCCAGCGTCTGGAGGAGCGAATCCCGGCCCGCCGGCTCCAGGTCCGAAGCCGCCGGGGGCGAAGCGACCTGGGAAGAAGCCGCCGGGGCCTCCCTGCATTGGGCCGAAGGGGAAGCCCGTGCTGTTCTGCGCGGCACCAGCCGCCGTTGTGGCTGGTGTCGCGGCGGCGGTTGCATCGGTGTTCGTTTGCTGCTGACTGGTGGCGTTCGTCTGGAGGCCGGCGCGGAGTTGGCTCGTGGACTGACCGCCACTCACGTTGGTCGTCTGGCCATCTGCACCTGTGGCCTGGGCGTCGGCGGCTGCCTTCCCCTTGGTCTTCGTCGCGGGGTCCGTGCCGCTGGTCTTGGGGAGCCGCACCATGCCCTTCGCCGTCTGAATCGTTACATCCTCATCGGTGATCCGCACCACGCGGTTGCCGAAGTAGTCGTCCCCCGCCCGAACGAAGGAACCCTCACCGGTTCGGGGGTCCTGGAGCAGGGCGACCATCGTTCCGCCCGCGGTCACCGTACCCACGTACTCCGGTCCGGTCGCCTTGCTTTCCCCCTTGGCGGTAGTGACGCCGCTCCGCCCCACAACCGCGTTAGGCAGAAGGCTCGCACCGTCGCTCGCACGGGCTGGTTGGACTCCGCGCGCCGCCGCCCCAACAACCTCGCCCGTCTTCGCTCCAACCAGGGGGCGGAACAGGTCCTTCAGGGGCTCCTTCGCCTTGGCAGCGGGAGCCGGCTGAGTCGCGATCGCCTCGGTCCGCTGCCGCGTGCCGTAAGCGTGTACCGCGCTCTGCCGCCGGGGCGAGGCAGACAGCAGGCCCAGCACGAGGACACCGACCAGGCTAGTGCCCAGCCCCAGTGCCGCCGTGGGCGAAATGCGCGCCGCCGTCTTCTTGGTGCCGATCTGTGTCCTGTCCATGCTTACACCCACCCCGGAGCTGTCTCACTCGTTCGCCGGCCTCCTGCTCCGCGCGTGGCCCGCGTCTCTTGTGGTCGCTACACGGCAACGATAGCAGGCCTCTGTTAAGAATCCGTCAAGCTCGAGGGCTGATTCTGGGCGTCTGCGGGTGTTCCGCGGCAGGCGGAGAGCACGGAGCCCGTCGAGGGAGTGGCGTTCCGAGGGTGCCCCCTTGAGCTTGGAATCTTGTGGCCCGTGGCAACCGGGAGGAGAGTTGGGGCCCCTGGTGCAATAGCAAGGCGGAAGGACCAACAGATGCCAGTCCTTCCGGGACGGATGTAGGGGCATCCGCCGGGAGTGCACCACCGCTCGATTGGTGGGTGAGTCCATTGGGCTCATTGGCACTCCCGTAGCCCGAGGAGACCATCCAGTATGGGATCCGGCGGGAACAGAAGTGCAGCTTGCCGCAGTCCCATCGCGTGCCGGCACTGAGCCTCCCAGTTTCCCGCCCGATGTCGCGCGTGGGGAGCAACTCAGAGCCGCCACCGCCCTGGCTAGCTGATGGCAGACGACTCGGGTCACTTGGGGGCGGACCCTTAGGTCGCTCTGCGTGCCTAACCCGAAGCCCTTGGACTGCGGCGCCTGGCGGGTTCTCCGCGGAGACCCAGACGGCCGCCTTGGTGCCCGAGGGGGAGGGTCGATCCTCTTCTGTGAGATGAAGGGACTGAAGATGAAGTTGAGGTTTGTGCTGGCCCTGGGCTGCGCCATGGCGCTGAACCTGGGCACGTGCTGGGCTGCCGCCAGCTACGAGAAGGCAATCTACTTCGACGCTGCCCAGACGGTTGGATGGGAAGGTGGTTCGGCGTCCGCCATCCACGACTACTTTGTGACTGCCGGCTACACGGACCTTGACGCTACCAGCCTCAAGGCCTGGATGGACGCCCGCATCAAGGATATGACCCCCAGCGTCGTTGTGCTGGCCCAGGACAACTGGCCCAGCACCGTGGTAGAGGTAGACGCCAACGGTATCATCACCTCCGGCCCCACCACGTTCAGAAAGTACCTGGACGCGGGCGGCAAGATCGTCCATCTGGCCGATATCCCCGGGTACAATATCAGCGTCGACGGCACGAACCTCAACCCTCAGCCAGGCGGTAACGGCGCTCAGATCGTTCTGGGTGTTAACGTGACCGACAAATGGGACGAGAACGTTGAGGCCGTGATCACTCCCGAGGGCAAGAAGTGGGGCCTGACCCAGACGTGGACCACCGTCCGCGCTATGGACCCCAAGAAGGCCGACGTCGTGCTCGCGACCAACCAGGACGGGAGCTACGCGTCCGCTTGGGTTCGCCGCTACGCTCTCATGCCCTCCTCCGGCTTCGTCCGCCTTTGGGACTGGAACATGGATGGCGGCAAGGCCACTGAGGAGGTCCTGAAGGACATCCAGAACGTGGCTGAATACGCCATGTCCGGTGTCACTGGCATCGGCACCATCAGCGGCACCGTCAAGGACGGCACCGGCAAGGCGATTCCCGGCGTTACGGTCAAGCTGACCGCCGCCTTCGGTTCCGCCACCATCACCGCGGACAGCGCGGGCAAGTTCACGCTTGTGGCTGCCGCCGGAGACGTTACCGGCGCTGCCAGCGGCGCCGCTTCTGACTCCGGGGCTCCTGTCAAGAGCAGCGACACCCCCAAAGTCACCGTTGCCGCTGGCCAGAGAGCCTCCATGACCATCACCGCGACGCTGGACCAACCCTTCGTCTACAACATCGTGCGCGCCAAGGCCCCCATCAAGATCGACGGCGTGGGCGACGACGCGGCGTGGGCCGACGGCACCCCCATGCTCCTGAACACCAAGGAGCAAGTCAATGCCGGTACCTGGGGCGGGGTCGATGACCTGAGCGCCATCGTGAAGGTGATGTTCGACGACCAGTATCTCTACGTGCTGGCCGACGTCACGGACGACCACCCCCGTATCAACAGCCACGGTCCCGACGATGCCGGCAATGTGTGGCAGGGCGACGGCGTGGAGACCTACGTGGGTCTCGACGGCTTCGACCCCAAGCGCGGCACCTACGACAAGACCCGGAACTACCAGTGGAGCACCGGCGCCGGACCTGATCCGGCCTGGAAGATCTACCGTCCCGATCCCGGCGACGTACTGCCTCCCAACATCCCGGGCACCGACGGCAACCTGGTCATCAAAGACCACGCCGCCGGTCAGAAGCCTGGGTATGTTGTCGAGGAGCGTATGCCCTGGACTGGATTCCCCGATGCCGACAAGACGCTGATCCCCCCCAAGGACAACGCTCCGGCGTCTCTGACTGTCGCCCTTAACGACACCGACACTGCCGATGGCACCACCCGTGACAAGGGCATGATCTTCCAGTACACCACCGACGCCTATCGCTACGCCAACACCTGGGTGCGCGGCGTCTGGAATAGTCCCACCACCGTCACGCCGACCGTGACCCTGGGCGACCTGAACGGCGACAGCAAGGTCAGCATCACCGACGTCGTCACCGCTCTTCGGGGCGTTGCCGGCTTGGTGACCCTCACCGCTGACCAGCAGAAGGCCGCGGACGTGAACGCCGACGGCAAGTTCAACATCACGGACGTCGTTCTCATGCTGCGGTACGTGGCTGGGCTCATCACCAAGTTCCCCGGCCAGGCGTAACCGCCGAAGCTGGTAGCCCCACGCAAAAGGCCCCGGACCAGCTCGGTCCGGGGCCTTTTGCGTGGGGCAGGGCGTAGGGTCGTAGGGGCGGGTCGTAGGGTCGTAGGGGGAGGGCAGAGGAGGGTGAAGGTTGGGGACGGGTCGGAGGGGGCGGACGGTGCGGGCCTTGGGGACGGCGCGGTGGCGGAGCTGGGAATGGGTGCCCGGCGGCGGTCCGGCAGGCGGTGAATCGCCGGGCGGACCGCTGTCGGGCACCCTGTTTCACCCCAGATGATCCACATTCCACCTTCTGAGGCCCTTCCCCCTACGACCCGCCCTTCCGGTTGCGGATATCCGCGAGCTGGTCGTCACCCAACTCGTTCACGGCAACGCCGTCCAGAAGGTAGGACCCTTGGGCGGGTTTGTCGAGGCACCTGACCACGTTCATGAAGGTGGACTTGCCCGAGCCCGAGGGGCCCATGATGGCGATGAACTGCCCCAGGGGAACGGAGAGAGTGACTCCTCGGAGCGCCTTCACCTCTTGAGAGCCCATGCGATAGGTCTTGTGCAGGTCGTTCACCTGGATGATGGCTTCAGGCACTACCCACTGCTCCCTAGAGCGGGGGGGTGGCCGACGCACGATACCGGGCTGTTTGGAGGGCCCCTCACGACGAGGGCGCGACCGCGCGTCTTCGTAGCGCCGCGCCGTGGGTGGCCGCTGCCGCCTACTCACGACGCGGGAGTGGAGATGACCTCGAGTGAGTTCCCTCTAGCGGGATTGGAGGGACTTGAGGAAGTCCTGCTGGCCCTTCTTGGCCATGGGACGCATGCCGGTGAAGGGCAGGGTGTCCGGGTTCATGGGGTTGAAGCCCTTGGCGGGGGGATCGGGGAAGCTACCGGGGCCGCCAGCCCCACCCGGACGCATACCGCCGGGGCGCGCACCGCCGGGGCCGCCCGACCCGCCCGGTCGCATCCCGCCAGGTCCGCCGGGTCCACCACCACCAGGGCCGCCCATGCCGCCGCCGGGCCGTCCCCCACCCCGCTCCCAGGGCGCGCGCATCGTGGCCATCTTCTTGAGCTGCTTCTCCGTTAAGACGGCGCCGATCTGCTTGGAGACGGACTTCGCCTGGTCCTCCGTCATGGTGGGCTTGGACTGCCAGGCCTTGTAGACGGCCAGCACCTTCGCCGCCTGGGGCTTGGTCAGCTTGGTCGCGGGGTCACGGTCAACCTGCTGCACCTGCATGAGCATCCGCTGGAGGTTGGAGAGGTTCTTGTGGGAGAGCTGCCACTTCTGCCACAGCTTGATCTTCGCCTGGATCTGGGGCGGGAGGTTCATACCGCCGCCGGGCCCCTGCGCGTAGCTCCTCGGAGCGGCGGCAAGGCACACGCCCGCGCCCACCGCAACCGTCACTGCCAGCCTGAACTTGTTCATGGAGGGTTACCTTTCTCAAGGGGTCGTAGGGTCGTTGGGAAGGGCCTCAGAGGGTCCACTTTGGGCCACCTAGCGAAGAGACCTAAGGGACGTAAGGGACCTAAGGTGACCCTCTGGGGCCCTTGCCCAACGACCCTACGACCCGCTACTCATACCTGAGCGCTTCGATGGGATTGAGCTTGGAGGCCTTCATGGCGGGGTAGAAGCCGAAGAAGACACCCACGATGGCGGAGATGCCGAAGGCCAGGACGCTGGGGGGCAGGGTGACGCTGGTCTCCCAGTCCGGCTTCAGCTCCGGCAGGCCGTAGAGGGTGAACATGATCCCGAAGGCCACCCCGATCAGTCCGCCCGTCAGTGAGAGAAACAGCGCTTCCAGCAGGAATTGCATCAGGATGTCGCGGCGCTTGGCGCCGATGGCCTTGCGGACGCCGATCTCCCGGGTGCGCTCCGTGACGGACACCAGCATGATGTTCATGATGCCGATGCCGCCCACCACCAGCGCCACCGCCGCCAGGCAGTTGATGAGCTGCTCAAAGTCGGCCGCCTGCTCGCTGCTGGTGGCCGCGGCGGTCGCGGCGTTGAAGACGATGAAGTCGCTGGGTTTGTCCGTTCCCAGCTTATGGCGCTCCCGAAGGACCTCGGTGACCTCGTCCTGGGCCCGCTGCATCAGAGACTCGCTGCGCCCCTCCACGCTGAGGCCGTTCAGCACCTCGTCACCGAAGACCCGGTGGAGCGCCGTGGTCACGGGGATGTAGACGCGGTCGTCCTCGTTGACGAAGCCGCCGCCGCCGCGCTCCGCGAAGAGCCCCATCACCTTGAAGCTGGCGCCCTTGATGTAAACGCGCTTGCCGATACAGTTGCCGGTGTCAAAGAGGTCCTTGAAGGCCTGCCAGCCCAGGATGCAGACCATCCGCTTGGCCTTCACGTCCTGGTCGTCGAAATACTTCCCCTCCTTCAGAGTGAAGCGGCGGATGAGGGGGAAGTCGGCGCTGGTGCCATAGATGGACGTGTTGGTGTTCTTGTTTCCGTACTTCACCTGTTGGAAGCCGCTCTTCTCCGCGGAGACCCGCCGCACTGAGGGACAGCCGCGGACCACCGCAGCGGCGTCCGGCAGCTTCAGCGTGGAGACCTGGCCGAAGCTGACGCCGGCGCGGCTTTGGCGGCCGGGGAAGACGGTCAGCGTGGTGGTTCCGAGGCGCTGGAAGCGGCGCATGGAGGCGTCCCGGGAGCCCTGGCCCAGGGCCACGGCCACGATGACCGCTCCCACTCCGAAGATGACGCCGAGCATGGTCAGGAACGCCCGCAGCTTGTTGGTCGCCAGGCCGCGGAGCGCCGTGGTGAAGGCTACGCCCATATCAGCCTCCCAACCCGCATAGCGCGCGAGGGGCGTGCGCGCCGGGGCGGACGGAGCCGTATCGGTCCCTCATCAGCGCCGCCCCACGCCTCTAGCGCCGCCCATCGGGCCGCCGCCGGGTCCGGGGGTCGCGGCCACGGGCTCAATCACCTGCGTGACCACCTGCTCGCCCTCCTTGAGGCCCTGGGTGATCTCCGTGGAGTCATTTCCCTCCAGGCCGATCTGAACCACGCGCTTTCGCTGCTTTATGCCTACCAGCAGGTTGGGGTCCGGCTCCGAGCCCTTGTCCGCGGGCGCGGGCTTGCCGGACTGCACCACGTCCACGTAGCGATCACCGTTGTCGTCGGTCTTCAGTGCCTCGTTGGGAACCGCGATCACGTCCTCCTTGGCGTCCGCGATGAACTCACAAGTGGCGTTCATGCCCGGCTTCAGGAGACGGTAGGAGGGCACCGAGTTGTCCACCTCCACGCGGACGTGGACGGTGGTCACGTTCTGGTCGATCACCGCCTGCGGATCGATCTTGATGACCTTGCCCTCGAAGGGGGTGGTGGAGTAGGCGTCAAAGGTGATGTCCACCTTCTGGTCCAGGTCCACGCTGGCTACGTCGGTCTCGTCCACCTGCACGTCCACGTACATGCGGGAGATGTCGCCGAGCTGGACGATGCTGGTGCCGCTGGAGTTGAAGGAGACGCCGGAGGTGATGAGGGTGCCTTGTTCCACGTACTTCTTCAGCACGATGCCGGCGCTGGGGGCCTCGACCCGGGTCTGGTCGAGCTGGGTCTGAGCGTTCACCAGGGAGGCCTGCGCCCGGGCTCCGTTGGCCCTGGCCTGGGCGATTTGGGTCAGTTTGATGGCGTTGTTGATGCGTTCGGCCCTGGCCTGCCTCAGACGTGCCTCCGCCTGGGTGATGTTGGCTAGAGCTTGATCGTAGTCCGCCTTCGCGGAGGCGGCGGACTGCCTCTGCAGCTCCACGTTCACGCGGTTGGCCTCGCTGGTCTGAAGCGCGGCCGCCAACTGGTTCACGCGGGCCTGCTGCGCGGTGATATCCGTATCGAACTGGACTTGAAGCGTGTTGACCTTGCGCTGGGCGGTGGTCTGGGCGGCCTGGGCGACCCCAAAGGCGGCCTGCGCCTGGTCCACAACTGACTGGGCCACGTAGCCCTTGGCCAGCAGCGCCTTCTGGCGCCTGAGCTGAGCCTCGGCGTTCACGAAGTTGGCCTTGGCCTGGTCCAGGGCCGCCTCGGCGGACGCCCTATCCTGGGGCTGGCTGGCGCGAACCATCTGGTCCAGCCGCGCTTTCTCGGAGGCCAGGTTCGCCTTGGCGCTGGCAATGGAGGAATCCGTCAGCCCCGGCTGCGCCGCCGACTGGGCCCGGGCGGAGAGCAAGCGGGCGTAGGACGCCTTGGCGGTGGCCTTCGCGGCATCGAGGCTGGCCTGCGCCGTCTGGATGGAGGCGACGCTCTCCCTCTGCTGCAGCTCCAGAGACCGCTCCGTCTCCTGCACCCGCGCCTTGTTGGAGTCGATGTCGGCCTTAGCGGAGTTGAAGGTGAGCAGCGTGTCGGAGGGATCGATGGCGGCGATGAGCTGCCCCTTCTTCACGATGGTGCCCTCATCCACGGCCAGGGTGTCGATGCGGCCTCCGGCCTTGCTCTTAATATCCACCGTGGTCCAGGGCTTCAGCACGCCCGTGGAGGTGACGGTCTTCTTCACCGTCTCGCGGGTGACCTTGGTGACCCGGTACTGGTTCTGGTCCGCGCCGCCGGCCGCCTGTAGGCGGCGCTGCAGCGCGAGCCCTCCTCCGATCAGGATTGCCAGCGCGACCAGTAGGATGAGGGTCCGCTTCATAGGGTTAGGGATTCCTTCCTGGGGCGGTGCCAGGGACCGTAGCGACCCTTCCTCGGGCGCCGGGCAAGGCGGGCACGTAGGCGGGGTCGTTGGCGCCGATATCTCGCTGTAGACGAGCGTTAGCAATATAGTAGTCGTAGATGGCCTGGACGACGGAGACCTGGGCATTCACGAGCTGCGCTTCGGCAGTGATGACGTCGACGATGGTCGCCAAGCCGAACTGCTGCTTCTCCAGGGCGGCGTCGTAGGCGGTTTGCCCAGCCTGCACCGCGGTCTGGGCAGCGACGACCCTCTGCCTGGCCTGCTCCTGAGTCACGTAAGACTGCTCTACGTCCAGCCGGATGTTCTGCTGAATCTGGTCAAGGGTGCGCTGCTCCTGCTCCAACTGGGCCTGGCTCTCTCTGAGGATCGCCTTGGTCTGGCCTCCGTTGAAGAGCGGATAGGAGAGCGAGATATTGAGCTGCCGGTCTTCGCCGGAGACGGGCTTGAGCTGGTAGCCCTCCGTGATGTCCGCGCTCACGCTGAGCCCGTTGTTGATGCGCGCGACGCGGACCGAGTACTTCTGCGCCTCAATCCGCTCCTGCTGCTGCTTCACGTCCAGCCGGTCCGAATAGGCCTGTTGCACGTAGCGCTCCAAGCCCAGGGTATCGCCCTGCTTGTCCGGGGGCGCGGCCCGCTCCTCCGGAAGCACGATAGGCTGGGAGGTGACGACGCCCATCGCGTTTTTGAGGGAGGCCCGGGAGAGATCGGTGTTGTTCCGCGCCTGCAGCAGGGCTACCTGCGCGTTGGCCAAGTCGGCTTCGGCCTGAAAGGTATCGCTCCGCGCGGCGCCGCCCTCCTCAATCTGGGCCTTGATGGAATCAAGAGTGGTCTGGGCGCGCCTCACGGCCTCCTCCTGCACGCGTTCCAGCTCCCGGTCGCGCAGCAGGTTGTAGTAGCTCTCAGTCACAGAGAGGATAACGGTCTGTCGTTGGTTCCCCAGGCCCAGTTGGGTGGCCACGAGGTTGCGGCGGCTTTGGCCCAAGTTGGCCTCGCGCTTGCCGGAGTCCCACAGGAGCTGCCGCGCCAACACGACGGCGGTTCGGCTGGTGTTAGAAAAGCTGTCCTTCACGGTACCGCCCCCCACGGCGATCCGAGTTCCTGGGGTCAGGCTGTACTGGTACTGGTAGCTGGGCGCCACCTGCGGGTAGTAGCTGGACTTCGCCTCCCTAACTCTCAGACGCGCCTGCTCCGTCTGGGATGCCGCGATAGCGATGGAGTTGTGCTGCTGTAGGCCGATCTCGACGGCGCGCTCCAGGGTCAGCGGCTTGCTGAGGTCCGTGTCCACGGGCGCGCCGGTGGAGGGGTTCCGCGGAGCGCCGTAGCGCTCCTGAGCCGGCGTTTCCTGCACCTGACCGGTTCGCAGGGGCGCGGGGTCCTTCTTTGAGGCGACGGTGGTGGTGCCGCCGGCCGGCGGAGCGGGAGCAGCGGGCGTCGTACTCTGTGCCGTGGCGGGACCGGCGAGGCTGCAGGCTGCCAGGCCCAGACAGACGGCGCTCAGAGGGCGCGCGCGGCGGCGTGCTGAAGCGCGGGGGGAAAGAGAAGGGTCCATCAACAGGTCTCCTTTGCGGTGCCGGGGCGTCCAGGCGAGCGGCGAGCCGGCCACAGCCCTGCCCTGCTCGACCTCCCTGGGGTGGCCGCTGGGGGCGTCGCCAGCTTCCGACGGGGGCTTCGCGAACCATGGGTGGGCTTCGCGAACCATGGGTAGGCTCTCGCCAACCATGGGTAGGACTCCGCCAGACGGCTTCCGGTTGGCGCGGCAGGCGTGGGAGATGGCGGCCTCACGGCCCTCCCCGGCCCTTGCGCCCGGAGGCGCGCCCGCGGACCCCGCGAGCCATCAGGTCGATCACCCGGTCTGCCTCCGGCAGTTCCTGGCTGTACGGCCGCTCCTTGCCGCAGCCTGGGACGGGGGGCAGAGGGATGCCCTGTCGCGCCCGAACCGCCTCGGCCGCCACGGCGAGAGTCTCAAGGGCCCCCAGAACGACCTCCCGTTCCTCGTCCTTGAGCTCCTCCCAGATCAGGTGGAAGGTCTTCACCGCCCGCTCGCCGCCCCGCGCCAGCATCCTGTCGGCGCTGGGGGAGCAGCTAAGGCGCACCAGCCGGCGGTCGCTCTCGTCCTGAACACGCACCAGCATACCGCGCTTCACCAGGGCGTCGGCCAGTTTGGTGACGCTGGATTGCGAGATGTTGAGGAAGCGGCTGAACTCCCTCATGGGCTCGCCCTGGTTGTGGTGGACGGCCATGAGGAGCCGAAGCTGGGCCATGGGCAGGGCGTCCATCTCCGGCGGCTTCGGCTCCGAGAAGAACACGGCGCCGGCCACGCGGAAGAAGGCGGGCATTAGCGGCGGCGGGATGGGCCCACCCTTGCGGCCCACGCCGGCCTTCCGGCGCCCACCGGCCCCTCTACACTCCTCATCGGTTCCCATGCAGGCTTGCCTCTACCTCCGTCTTCCTCCAGGCCCGGCGCGGCGAAGGGTGCCGGGGATGCCATCGCCCGGCTGACCTAGAGGCGCCCCTCCGGGGCTGAGACGGGCTATATCGGCGGGGTGAGGAAGCCATACTCCATCCGCACCGCCGCAGCCCCGGTCGCCGGAGATGTTATCTCCGGCTGACATAGAGGCGCACCTCCGGGGCTACATACAGCCTGTGGCACCCCCACTTAGTGTGTCTACACCCCGCTTCAGCCGCCGAGGGGTGCCACTAAGTAACCGCGCATTAGAAGTATGCACTTCGCTCATGCTTCGGGTGCGCGGAAATGTGCGCTTTCACTAGGAACACCTGCTTAGGTCAGCCGTGGGCAACAACCACGACGCCGGGCGGCCGCCCCTCTGGAGTGCGTCGACCCCGGCGCCGCTCTGCCCTAGGCAACGGCCACACAGACGTCGGCAGGGGCCTTGGCAACCGAACCCAATCCCGAGGGCTTCCCGGAATCGCAGACCCTGCGCGTCTGCCGCCGCGCTCCAGAGGGGCGGCCGCCCACAGGTCGGGAGCTGAAGCCCTTTCGCTCACTGCCTGGGCAGGGCCAGAATACTTGGCACATAGAAAGTATTGCGGCGGGCGGGGTTGCTGTCAAGGGAGCGGGAGGCGGGGTGGGGCGTGGGGCGGGGAGCGACGCAAAAAGGGCTTCGGGTGTCCAGAAGCCGCCGGGAGGAAAAGGGAAGGGATTGTGGAAACGTTATCACACCCAATAGCCTGGCGAGCACCGATGTGGGTCACTCCTTCCGCCCCCGGCGAGAGAGTCAGGCGGCTGAGTTCTCATCCAACCCTTC
>DASXUI010000157.1:0-25395 GCA_036504955.1 Armatimonadota bacterium | reverse complement strand
AGAACCAGCACGGTGGGCCGGTGGAGTGGGAGCCCTGGGAGCAGCGCGGCCGGCACAACATGGCCTTCTTCGAGGAGCCCGACGAGTGCTTCCAGCTCCTCAGCATCCTCCAGATGGGGCGCGGGTATGAGCTGAACCGCGACGGCTACCTCTACGTCTACGGGCCCAACGGCAACGTGGAGGGGACCATGAACCAGCTCGTGGTGTTTCGGGTCCCCAAGGAGCGCCTGCTGGATCGGAGTGCTTACGAGTTCTTCGTGAGGCGGGGGAGCGACGGCGCCGCGTCGTGGTCGCCCCGCATCGAGGACCGGGGCGTGGTCCACTCCTTCCCCGCCGGCTGGGTGAACGTGCGGGCGCACCCCTACTCCTGGCACCCCAGCGTCGTATGGGTTCCTGGGCTCAACCTCTACCTCATGGCGAACTGGGGCATGGGCACGGATGGCGACCTGTGGTTCACCAAGCCCAGCTACCTTGGCTTCTGGACGGCCCCCGAGCCCTGGGGTCCCTGGACTCAGATCCACGAGGAGACCGCCTGGACCCCTCGCGGCGACCTCGGCGCCCATGCCTACCAGCCCCAGATTATCCCCAAGTGGATCGCGCCGGACGGCCGCTCCTTCTGGATGACCTGGACCGACTTCCGCTTCCCCGGCCCCTACTACTGCTTCAACACGCAGAAGGTGGAAGTGCTGGGGTGACGCAACCGCTCCACCACAGAGGCACAGAGGTCACAGAGAAGCGCAGAGAGGATCAAGCTTAAATTCTCTTGGTGCCTTGGTGGTGGCTGTTCCTTTCTGTAGCTCTTCTCTGTGTTTCTCTGTGCCCTCTGTGCCTCCGTGGTGGGGCCCTTCCTAGCCACTGACTCCCTTGGGAGGTGTGTATGGGATCGAGGTATCCTGAGCAGTGCTCCTTATCTGTGCCTACGCCGGAGGAGCTGCGGCAGGGGGGCAAGCGCGCGCCTGAGGCGATGGCGAACCCGAAGCTCTTCCGTGCCCTGGTGGACCTGCTCCATGTGAACCCGTGCAGACTGCCTCCAACCACCGGAGAGTGGCGGGTTGACCTGAATCAGGCGCTTTTCATGGCGGTGATGGGGGAGTCCTTCAGTTGGGAGTTCCTCAACGCCCGGGGTGAGATACCTCAGGAGCCGACTCGGTACCTGGACCCGGGGATGGCGGAGGGGCTCGAGAGGGCGATGTGGGCCGCTGGCCTGGTGGGGGAGGTCGCGCTGGGCCCGCGCTGCGGCGGAAGGGCGGAGCTGGTGGAGCCGCTGGTGAGGGCTGAGATCGTGGAGGCCATCAGCCAGCGCGGCCTGCCGGGCGTGCTGTTTACCAGCGGAGAGCTTCAGGAGGTACTGCTGGTGACCGGCTACGCCGAGGGAGGCGAGGAGCTGACCGCCTACCGCGCCGAGGGGGGCGGTCCCGGCATCCTCTTCGAGGAGTCGCAGCGCGTGGTGGCTCGGGACTGGTTCCGCCACGTACTGGGCGCCATCTACCTTCGCGGCCGCGCGCCCTTGCCCCCGCTGGAGGAGGTGTACCGCGCCGCGCTGGAAGCCGCCGTGCCCATCCTTCGACGAACCCAGGTGGGGGACTGGCTCTCCGGCCAGGCGATGTGGAGCAAGTGGGCGGAGGCGCTGGTCGACCCCACGCTGGACGCCGACGACGACGCCACCCGGGCCAGGCGCGCGTCGCTCTTCGATCCGCTTTGGTGCGACCTGGCGGAGCGGCGATGGTACGGGTCGCTCTTCCTGAACTCCGCCGCGGACCGTCTTCCAGCGGCCAAGGCGGAGCTGAGCCAGGCAGCCCAGGAGTATCAGATCCTTCATGACCTCATGTGGAAGGTACACGCTGCCGAGACCTCCCCGAAGACCGGGATTAGCCCGGCAACCCGTCGTGAAGCCGCCGCGGTAGTTCGAGAGGCTGCCGGCCATGACGCCCACGCCACGGATCTGCTGGAGGCCGCCTGCCGGCTCATCAGCTAGGCCCGGGGCGTGGAGGGCGAGGGAGGAACCGTGTTCCTGAGAAGAGCGCTCTGGCTGTGCCTGTCGGTCGCCTGTGCGTGGGCACCGCTGCGAGGAGAGGCGATGGTCTTCAAGTCCACCCTGGTCAAGGCCCACTGGGACAACTGGTGCCATCGCTGGAAGGGCACCTACTACCTCTACTTCCTCATCACCGAGCACAGCGGGGGAGAGGGTTTCGGGGTAGCCACCTCCCCCGACGGCGTGCACTGGGAGGACCACGGCTGGGCCCTCCGCGCCTCCGACAAGATGGTGGACTACCTGGGCACCGGCGCGGTGTGGAAGGCGGCCGACTTCCGCCGCACGGGCCGCTTCCTCTGCAACTACTCGGAGTGGCGCGTCGAACCGGGTACCGCAAAGAAGACCCAGAACATCCTCTTCGCGGAGTCGCGGGACCTGCTGCACTGGACGAAGCTGAGCGACGAGACGATGTTCCGCGTCGACCCGGAGCACTACGACCCCTACGGCCGCTGGGACTGCATCTACCCGATGCCTCGCGTGGAGGGCGGCTACTGGGGCACCTGGACGGCGACCGCCCGGCCGGACAGCCCCCACCAGGGCATCGTGGGGCTGGGGTGGTCGGCCGACGGCCTGCACTGGACCGCGGTTGAGCCGCCCGAGGTGACGCCGGGGGTCGGTGAGTCCGGCGCCTTCTGGCGCTTTGGCGACCGGATCCACGCCATGTTCGGCGCCGGCATGACCATGTGGAGCTACAGCGCGGACCAGGTGACGGGGCCCTACGTCCGCGCCTCGCGAAACCCCCTGCTGCTCTCCGCGGACCACACCTACTTCTCCCGCTTCCTTCCGCTGGACGGCGGCACCGTGCTGGTGAACCACCAGAGCAACAGCGACCTGGGCTGGCACATCGCGCCGCTCAAGAAGGCCGTCGTGGATGGGAGGGGCGACCTGCGGCTGGTCTGGTGGCGCGGGAACGCCAAGCTGAAGGGTCAGCGCCTGAGCCCCAAGCGGTTGGGGGGCGGGGGCCTGGAGCTTCCAGTGCCGGTGGACCTCAACCACGGAGCCGTGATCGAGGGGAAGGTACGCCTGCCCGATGTCGAAGAGCCCCCTGTGGGGCTGCGCCTGCTCCTGGAAGGAGGAAAGGCCTACGACCTTCGGGTACAGGCGAACGGCGCCTGCGAGGTCGGCGAGGCACCGCTCCACGGCATGCCCTGGAAGGCCGCGCTGAGTATGGACCGCCAACGCCACTTCCCGCTCGAGCCGCGCTTCCGGCTTCTGCTGCGGCGGGGGATGCTGGAGTTCTACCTGGACGAGGAGCTGATCCTCTGCTTCCGCCTCCAGGGCGCGGGTACGCTGAACCTGCTGGGCATCGCGCCGCTTTCGAGTGCTCCCCAGAGGGCGATGAGTGACCTGAAGCTGTGGGCGATGTCGCTGTAGCCATCGCGGCCCACCGATGGGAAGCCGCCTGACGCTAGCACCTTAGCTCGGCGAGGGTGATCTTCAGAGTCCGGTGGGTCCAGACGCCGAAGCCCGGCGGGAGCAGTGGCCCGGGTCCGGTGGGTCCACAGGCCGCAGCCCGGCGGGCCGGGGCTTCTGGACCCACCGGGCTCGGGAGTTCGATCCCAACGGAAGGGGTTGACGCTCTCCGGAGCACCCACGCTGTGCCGTCCGGTCCCAAGACGAGAGGTGTTGTATGAGCTACCGGAATCCGCGCCTCGCCTGGCTGCTGGCTGCCTCGGCGCTCTTAAGCCTGGGGCTGGCGGCCTGCGCGGCCGTCAGGCCTTCGCCAACCCGCGCCCCGGGGCAGGTGCCAGCCGCACGCCAGAAGCATTGGCTCTTCGTCTGGCGCGACATGAGCGATCCCAAGGAAGTGGACCGCATGATCGCCCGGTTCCCGCGCGCGCAGGCGGACGGCTACAACGGCGTCGTCTTCCCGCACAACATCCCCAAAGAGAAGGCGGCGGGGCTCCGGCAGGCCGCGGCCAAGTACAAGCTGGACTTGGTCGCCATCGTGATGGGGGGCTCACGAGACCGCAACTACGCGGAGGGCGTGCTCTCCCGGGACGCGCTCTTCGTGGCTCAGAGCGGCTGGGCGCGCTTCCAGCCGGACAACCCCACCCAGGTGGTGAACGGCGACTTCGAGGACGCGACGGGCAACCACTTCAATGGCTGGGCCTGGCAAGACGACGAGGGTGTCACTACCTTCGCCGACCACCAGGTGGTGCACGGCGGCAAGACCTCCCTGCGGATGGAGAGCATCAGCAAGAACCGCAACGGTCTCTGCCGCATCCAGCAGAGCCTCAAGCTGCAGCCACACCGGCAGTACCGCATCTCCTTCTGGGTGAAGACGGAGGGGCTGTCTCCCACGGAGCCCGAGGTGAAGGTACTGACCCCGGACGCCCAGGGCTCCCTCGGCTTCCAGACCTTTCGCGCCCAGGGCACCCAGGGGTGGACCCACTATGACCTGGTCTTCAACAGCCTTGAAAGCGGCACTGGCCTGCTCTATCTTGGCACCTGGAACGGGCGCCAGGGCAGGATGTGGTGGGACGACCTGAGCGTGGAGGAGATCGGCCTCGTCAACGTGCTGCGCCGCCCGGGCTGCCCCGTCACCGTTCGCGGGGAGACCGGCACGGTCTACACGGAGGGCCAAGACTACCAGAAGGTCGTTGATCCCCTCCTGAACCCGTGGAACGCGTACCACGAGCCGCCCCTCCTCCGCTTCACGGCCGCAACGCGCATCAAGGAGGGGGAGCGGCTGAGGGTCAGCTACTACCACCCCATCATCGTGTATGAGGACCGGGTGACGAGCTGCATCTCGGAACCGAAGATCTTCGAGGACTGGCGGGCGGACGTGAAGCAGGTGAACGATCTGCTCCATCCGGCAGCCTTCCTGATGTCCCACGACGAGCTGCGCGTGATGAACCAGTGCGCCCTGTGCCAAAGCAAGGGCATGACACCCGGAGAGCTGCTCGCGTGGAACGTGAAGCAGGCCGCGCGGATCATCCGGGACATCCGCCCGGACGCCGGAATCTGGGTGTGGAATGATATGTTCGACCCGATGCACAACGCCGTGGATCACTTCTACGCGGTCAACGGCTCACTGAAGGGCTCCTGGAAGGGGCTTGACAAGGACGTGGGTATCATGAACTGGCACGGAGGCCTGATGGGCAAGAACTGCCAGTTCTTCGCGGACCTGGGCCTGCGGCAGATCCTGTCCGGCTACTATGACAGCGACAACGACGGCTCGGCCATCACCCAGTGGCGCCAGAACGTGAAGGACGTGCCCGGAATCGCGGGCGCCATGTACACCACCTGGGAGGACCGCTACGACGCCATGGACGCCTGGGCGAAGAAGGCCTGGGACGCGCCCGCTCAGCCCTCCGCGCCCGCGAGGGCAGACCGATAGCCGACATGCCTGAGGAGCGGGACGGGGGCGCAGGCCGGATCCGCTGGGTCTTCCTCGACCTGGGCAGCGTGCTGCTGGATGAGGGCGCCTGGATCCAGCTAACCCATGCGCGCGCCCTGCGTGAGCTTCGAACGACACTCCCGAGCCTGAGTCTCAGAGAGGTCAAGGGCTGCCTGGAGCACCCGCCCCCCAACACAACAGCGCTCCAGGCGCTCCTTAGCAGATACCTCCTGGACCCCGAGGAGCGGGCGACCCTTCTGGCCCAGATCAGGGAGTCGACCGCGGAGGCCTACTACCGCCTGGGCACTCCCGTCGCGGGCGCCCGCGAGGTCCTGGAGGAGCTATCAGGGCGCTACAGCCTCGGCATCCTCGCCAACCAGCGGCCCGAGGCACACGACTGGCTCCGGCGTCATGACCTCGCCGACCTCTTCGGCGTGCTCGGCCTGAGCTGTGACGCCGGCTACTCGAAGCCGGACCCTCGCCTCTTCGCCTGGGCGCTGGAGCGGGCTGGCTGTGCTCCCCACGAGGCAGTGATGGTGGGCGACCGTCCGGACAACGACATCGCCCCCGCCCGGCGCCTGGGCATGGCCACGGTCCGGGTCCGGTGCCTCGGCGAGCACACCCACCAGGAGCCCCAGACGCCCGACGAGCAGGCCGACGTGACGGTAGGAAGCCTGGCCGAGGTCCCGGAGGCGCTGGCGAGGGTGGCGGGTGAGCAAGGCGGCGATGAGCCGCCGAGAGTACGTGGGCTTACCTGAGATGGCAGGCCGAGCCCATTGGCGCCGCACTGAAGTACGCCGCCGCGGGTACTGCAAGCCCTCCTTCGAGGGCTTGGGCGGTGCCCTACGTAAGCCGGACTTCAGTTGCCTCGGCGCCGGCTCGGTCCGCGACGTAGAGATTGCCTTGGGGATCCTTAGCTGCATCCGCCACCTGGCCGAGCTGGTTGTCCCCCGATCCCGAGGGAGCGACGATGGACCACTGGCCCTCCGCGTCACGCATCAGCAACCGTCGGTTGCCTCTGTCACCCACGAAGAGCTGCCTGCCGCCGGCGCTGAGGGGCTCCTTGGGGTCTCCTGGGTCTCCTCCTGGAAGGGACATAAGGGACGCAAGGGACCTAAGGACGCCCTCTGAGGCCCTCCCCCTACGACCCTACGACCCTACGACCCTACGACCAAACCACCAAACGACCCTACGACCCATCCCGTTTGACACCCGTCACCGCGCGTCCTAGACTGGGGGCAATGGTTGGGCCGACGGAGAGTTCGCATGGGGGGTCAGGGAGGGTGGCAACCCGCCTGTCGCCGCTGATCGCGCTCTGTGGGCTGGTTATGGCCGGTCTGCTGTGGGAGCTGGGCCGGATCCATGGCCGGCTGGAGGCCAACCCCGGCCTGTACGTGCCCCGCTACCTGGTCCTCCTTGGGTTGTACTTCCTCGGCGGGTCGCTCTGCCGGAGGCACGCGGCTCCCGAGGGTGCGCCTCCGCGCTCTCGGCGGCCGCTGATCCTCATCCTCGGCTTCGCGGTCCTCTTCCGGCTCCTGGCCGTCTTCCAGTTCCCCTCCCTCTCCACGGACCTCTTCCGGTACCTGTGGGACGGCCGCGCCAGCGCCCACGGTGTGAACCCCTACGCCTACCCACCCTCGGCCAGGCAGATGGGCCGGCTGGACCCGCTGCACAGCGGTGGCGCGCGTCGGATAGCGGTGGCGCCCCCGCCCGCGCCCTCGCGCTGGCTCTACGGCGAGCGCGGGGACCCGCGCGCCATCGCCATCAACCACCCCACCTGGGTGACCATGTACCCGCCGCTCTCGCAGCGCGTCTTCGGGCTCCTCTACCGCCTCTCCGGCAACAGCCTGTGGGCCTTCAAGCTGATGCTGATGCTGGCGGACCTGGGCTGCATCGCCCTGCTGCTGGCGCTGCTGCGGCGCGCCCGGTACCCGCTGGAGGCGGTCGTGTGGTACGCCTGGCACCCGCTGCCTATTCTGGAAGTCTCCGCCACCGGGCACCAGGACGTGCTGGGTGTGCTCTTCGCCCTGGCGGCGATGCTGCTGGCCGCCGGATCTCTGAAGCCGGCCCTCGGCTTCGCGACGGGGATCGCCTCGGGGCTCTCGCTGATGGCGAAGGGCTATCTGCTCCCCGCGCTGCCGGTGCTGGGCCGGCGGAGGCCCTTCCTCTTCGCGGCGGGACTCGTCCCCACGGTGGCTCTGCTGGCCTACCCCTACTTCACGCCGGGCAGCCAGATCATGGTCGGCATCAACCAATACGCGGGGAACCGTCTGCGGAACGCGGGCCCCTACGCTCTGGCGGATGGGCTCTACTCCCTGCTGACGCCGGACCACTTCCGCTGGGCACGGCTGACTATGCTGGGCCTGCTGGCCCTCACCACGCTGCTGCTGGCCTGGAAGCCCGCCCGGTCGCTGCCGGAGATGGTGAGCCGGAGCGTCTCCGCTATGGGCTTCTTCTTCCTCTTCAGCCACACCGTGTACCCCTGGTACGGCGTGTGGCTGGTTCCCCTCTTCGTCTTCCAGCGGCATCCGGTGTGGCTGGCGTACACCGCGCTGCTTCCGCTGGCCTACCTCAACCCGCTGCCCGGCAAGGGGGCCTGGGCGCCGGTCGTGGAGTACACCGTGGTGCTGGGCCTGCTGGCGTACACCCTGGGGACACGGCGGTGGAACGCTCTCCTCACTCCCGACCGAGGAGGCGGCGACTCGCCTGAGAAGTAGCCAGTAGGAGCCGCAACGTTTGGCGCGAGTCGCGCGACCCACAGGGGGCCGAGGCGACCCGCGTGCCAGGTCGGCAAGGGAGCTAGGCGCGATGAATCTGATGGAGGCGATTGGCAGCCGGCGCAGCATCCGGCAGTTCGAGGGGAAGGCGGTTCCGAGGGAGCTAGTCGAGCAGGTGCTGGAGGCTGCCATCAAGGCTCCCTCCGCCATGAACCTGCAGCCCTGGCGCTTCGTGGTGGTGGAGGGCTCGGAGTGCCGGAAGCTGGCGCAGGTTATCCTTAGCGCCTGCCAGGCGATGAAGGAGCGCGGCCTCAAGATGGAGGGGGTGGAGCGCACCGCCCAGTCCATGGTGCAGGCGCCCGTGGCCGTACTCGTCTTCAACGCGGAGGCCAACAACCCGGACTCCATCGTCTCCATGACGGATTTCCACCAGCAGTCGATCGGCGCGTGCGTCCAGACGCTGCTGCTGGCCGCCACGGACCTGGGCCTGGCGTCTCTGTGGTGTGGGGGGCCCTGCCTCTGCGTGGAGGAGATCGGCAAGTGGCTGGGCCGCACGGAGCCGTTGGCAGCGGTGGTCTCCCTGGGTTACCCATCGGAGGCCCCCAGCGCCCGCTCCCGTCGCCCCGTGGCCGAGATCACCGAGTGGCGGTGGGGAGCGTAGGGCAGCGGCACCCCCTCACTCTCTCCTCCATGGCTTACCCTTGGCACTGGATGGTGACTGATGGTCGAGCGTGGACCCCCTATCCGAGAGGCCGGGCCGGAGGATGCCGAGGGGCTGGCGGAGCTGATCCGCGTCTCCTTCGCGGAGGTGGCGGAGCGGCATGGCCTCACGTCTGACAACTGCCCCTCGCATCCCTCCTTCTGCACACCGGAGTGGGTGCGGCGGGACCTGGAGCGGGGCTCTCGCTTCTTCGTGGCGGAGCTGGACGGCGGGGCCATCGGCTGCGTTTCGCTGGGTCGGGGGCACCACGCGCCGTTGGAGCTTCGAAGGCTTGCCGTGGCCCCTGCCCACCGCCACCGTGGCCTGGGTGAAAGGCTGGTGCACCGCGCGCTGGAGGAGGCCTGGGCATCAGGCGCCCGGAGCGTGGAGATCGGCATCATCGCCGACGACTTTCGCCTTAGGAGATGGTACGAGGCGCTGGGCTTCAGGCTGCTGCGGACGTGCGCCTTCAGCCACCTGCCCTTCGAGGTCGCGATTCTAGTTGCGGCCGCGGATGGCGCGGCTCCCCTCGGCGCGCCCAGTGCCTCTCCGGCGGCACCGCCGGGTTAGGCGCGACGTCGCCGGGAACTCACCCGCGCCGGGCAGCATCTTGCTGCCTGGAGGAACCCCATGCCGACTGACGCGATCCGCGAGGACCTGAGCACCCCCTACGAGCTGACCCCAGATACGACCGAGAGCTTCCGCCGGCAGGGCTTCATCAAGCTGAAGCACGTGCTGGCGCCCGAGACCCTCGCTTTCTACGGCGACGCCATCACCCGTGAGGTGATGCGCCTGAACCAGATGAACAAGCCGATGGAGGAGCGCACCACCTACGAGAAGGCCTTCCTGCAGATCATGAACCTCTGGCCCCAGAGCGAGGTGGTGAGGGAGTTGGTCTTCAGCCGAAAGCTGGCCGGCCTGGCCGCCGGCCTGATGGGCGTGCGCGGCATCCGCCTATATCACGACCAGGCGCTCTACAAGGAACCGGGAGGCGGCTTCACCCCCTGGCACGCCGACCAGTACTACTGGCCTCTGAGCACGCCCAACACCTGCACCGTCTGGATCCCCTTCCAGCCCACCCCTCTGGAGATGGGACCCCTGGCCTTCAGCGTGGGCAGCCACCTCTACCGGAACGGGCGGGACCTGGAGATCAGCGATGAGAGCGAGGCGCGCATCTCAAAAGCCCTGTTGGAGCAGGGTCTGCCCCACGACGAGGCGCCCTACGACCTGGGCGAGCTGAGCTTCCACCTGGGCTGGACCTTCCACCATGCGGGGGGCAACCGCACGCAGATCCCCCGCCGCGTGATGACCGTCATCTACATGGAGGACGGCATTTGCCTCGCGGAGCCGAGGAACAAGAACCAGGTGAACGACTGGAACACCTGGCTCACGGGCGCCAAGGTCGGCGAGCCCATCGACACGCCGCTGAACCCGGTGCTCTTCCCCTAAGGGCGGGTCGTAGGGTCGTGGGGTCGTTGGGGGAGGGCGGAGGAGGGTGCGCCTTGGTAGCCGCGGCGTGGCAATGTCCCCGGCGGCCGTCCGCCCGGCGGTGAATCGCCGGGCTCCGAGGCTCAATCCCGGTGAACCGGGGTTCTGAACCCAGGGCGCAACTTGGGGTCAGACCCTCGTATCGGTACGGGCCATGAATGGGGCGCTCAGGTGCACCTTTGGGTCAGAACCCTCCTTCAGGAGGATTGAGCCCCAGAGCCCGGCGATTCACCGCCGGGCGGACCTCCGTCGGGCGCACGCTTACGCCGGATTCAGCACGCCCCGCCCTCCTCAGCCCCTCCCCAACGACCCAACGACCCGCCTTCAGGGGGCGCCATGCACGCTTAGCACCAGTCCCAGGCCGTAGGTGGCGGCGGCCTCCAGAACGCCGACCATCGTCATCTCCGTGCCGCTGGCGAGCCAGCTTCGCGCCGTGACAAGGCTCTTGGCGGCGCCGACCGCGAAGTGGGCCAGCGTACTGATGATGAAGCTGGCGGCCACGGCGGGCATGCCGCTGGTGAAGAAGAAGGGCACGACGGGCACCAGCGCGCCGAGGGCCGTGGACAGGGTGGCGGAGAGGGTGGAGACCCACGGGCTGGGCAGCGTGTGGGTGGAGAGCCCCAACTCCTCCTGAGCCATCACCTTGAGGAACTGCTCCGGGTTCTCGCTCATCCGGTGGGCCATCATCCTGGCCTCGTCCTCGGTGAAGCCCTGTAGCTGGTAGATCAGCTCCAGCTCCTCGCGCTCGTGGTCGGGCGACTCCTCGATCTCGCGGCGCTCCCGGCCCATCTCCGCCTCGTGGACCTCGCGCTCGCTCTTGGTGGCGAGGTAGGCGCCGGAGCCCATGGAGAGCGCGCTGGCCATGGCGCCCGCCAGTCCGGCAATGAGCACCACGTGGCCGCCGCCGGAGTAGCCCGCCATACCGGAGACGATGCCGAAGCAGGCCCCCAGTCCGTCGTTCACGCCGTAGATGGCGTCGCCAATCCAACTTCCGGTTCGCGCGTGCCACTTCTCGTGCCGGAGCATGGACTCCAGGCGGCTGGAGGGAGCGGGCGTGGAGAGGTTGCGCAGCACGCTGCTGTGGGCGCGCTCCTCCCCCTCGATCTCCTGGAAGAGGCGGCGAACGGAGGGGTCGGCGTCGTCGCTGGTGGCGGCGGCGAAGGTCTCGATGTTGCGCTCCTCCTCCAGCTCCATTCGGCGAAGCATCGCCTCGGAGCCCAGCAGGCGGACCAGGGCGCGCTCGCGTGGGGTGGCGGAGCGCGGGGCGTCAGGCAGGGGGTGACCCATCTCCGCGAGCTTGGCGCCAAAGCGCTCCGCGTGACCCTCCTCTGCGGCGGCAAGCCTGCCGAAGAGCCCCGCGCGCTTAGGATCGGCCTCGTGGTCACCCAGAGCCCGGTACAGCCGAGCGGCCTCCACCTCCCTCCGCCACGCCTCCTTGAGGGCGACTACCTCATCGCGCTGACGCGCCATACGCACCACCTCCTTCGCCACTTCTTCGGTAAGTAGCACATGGAACGGCAGGGGACTAAGAGACAGGTCGTAGGGTCGTAAGGTCGTAGGGTCGTAGGGGAAGGGCCTCAGAGAGTCGGGGATGGTGGAGTTGGCGGGGCTGAGTGCCCGACGGCGGTCCGCCCGGCGGTGAATCGCCGGGCTCCGAGGCTCAATCCCGGTGAACCGGGGTTCTGGACCAAGGGTGCAGCTTGGCGTCAGGCCACCGTGTCGGTACGGACCGTGGATGGGACGCTCAGGTGTACCTTGGGGTCAGAACCCTCCTTCAGGGGGATTGAGCCCCGGAGCCCGGCGATTCACCGCCGGGCGGGCGGGCCTCTGGGCACACGCCAACGCCAACTCCACCATCCCCCACCCTCTGAGGCCCTTCCCCTACGACCCTACGACCTTACGACCCTACGACCTGCCCCTTACTGAAGGCCGGCGGCCAGGTCGTGCAGAAGCAAGGCCAAAGGCCGGCGCGTTGGGGCCGGCCCTTGGTGTGTTGGGGAGTGTGCTGACCTTTCCTTGAGGGGAGACCTTGATGGCAGACGAGCTTACGCCCGAGCAGCAGGACCGAGAACGGCGACTTGGGTGGTTCCGGGACGCCCGTTTCGGCATGTTCATCCACTGGGGGCTCTACGCCCAGCTTGGCAGGCATGAGTGGGTGATGAACCGAGAGCGCATTCCGGTGGAGGAGTACGAGAGGCTGGCGGACGCCTGGAAGCCGAAGCCCAACGCCGCCCGCACCTGGGCGCGCCTGGCGAAGCAGGCCGGCATGCGCTACATGGTGATGACCACCAAGCACCACGAGGGCTTCTGCCTGTTCGACAGCCAGCTCACGGACTACAACGCGGCCAAGCGCGGTCCGGGCCGCGACCTGGTCGCCGAGTACGTGGAGGCCGCCCGCGCCGAGGGGCTGAGGGTCGGCTTCTACTACAGCATGATGGATTGGCACCATCTTGACGGCGCCCGCTGCAAGCACGATGAGGCCGCCCGGCGCCGCTTCGTGGACTTCATCCACGGACAGGTGAGGGAGCTCTGCTCCAACTACGGCAAGCTGGACATCCTCTGGTATGACGTCTCCTGGCCTCTGGACGCCGAGGGTTGGGAGAGCGCCAAGATGAACGCCATGGTCCGAGGGCTTCAGCCGGACATCATCATCAACGACCGCTCGCAGCTCCCCGAGGATTTCGGCACGCCGGAGCAGCATATCACGCCGGAGAAGGGCGGCCGCGCCTGGGAAGCCTGCATGACCTTCAACGAGAGCTGGGGCTACACGCCCATCGACACCAAGTGGAAGTCGGCCTGGGATGTGGTCTCGATGCTGCGCCAGGTGGCCGCCGGTGGGGGCAACCTGCTGCTGAACATCGGCCCCACGCCGGAGGGCGACGTGCCTCCTCCCTGCGACACCAATCTCCTTGAGGCTGGCAAGTGGATGGAGAAGTACGGCGCCAGCATCTACGACGCCACCGACCCCATGCAGCAGGAGTGGGGCATCACCGGCGCCTTCACGCGCAAGGGTGACAAGCTCTACTACCACTGCAACCGCTGGCCGGGCGAGGAGCTCGCCATCGGCGGGCTCATCTGCAAGGTGCTCTCCGCGAAGCTGATGGGCGGTCGGGAGGTGGCCTTCACTCAGGTGAAGGACCGGCTGCTCCTGAAGGGCCTGCCGAAGGAGGCCCCGGAGCCCCTGGACACGGTGATTGAGCTGAAGGTGGAGGGCGAGCCGAAGCAGCGCCTCGGCGCCGGCCACGTCCTCATCGAGGACGATCCCTGGGGGTAGTGAGGCATCGCTGACGCGAAGGAGGGCGTCCGGCTGAACGCCGCCCGACGCCCTCCTGCGGCCCGAAGTGAGGCGCCGCCGCACCTCCGCGCCGCACTGAAGTACGCCGCTGAGGGTACCCCAAGCCCGCCTGCGCGGGCTCAGGGCGGGCCCACTGGAGGCCGGAGGCGCGCCCAGGGTGGGTCCTTCCCTGCGGAAGGGATCGCGACGCTCGCATGGCACCAGCCGAGCCCCCGAAGGGGGGCTTGTAGTACCCTCAGCGGCGTACTTCAGTGCGGCGCGGCCCTGCGGGCACGTCCGCAGCCCAGAGGCACCCCTTCTCGGCCCGCGGCCGACTTGTGGTCGCGCTTACCGGTCCCTTGGCAACGTGCGGCGGAAGGGGTCCTTTCGGAGGCCGATGCGGTCGAAGGGGATGGGCTTGAAGCCGGTCTTGAGGGCGGGGGCATCCGGGCGGAGGCGGTAGTCGCCCTTAGCGGCGTCAACGAAGCCGGGGTCTCCGGAGGTCCAGTTGTCGCGGGTCTCCACGGTCTTCTCGCTCATGCCGTCCAGCCAGTCGATCCACTTGCCCGTACCGGTGTGGATGTTGCACAGCACGTGGTTGTACTTGGCGGCCGCGGGATCGTCCTCCAGGATGTTCGCCAGGTGAGGGTACTTGGTGCTGTAGGGCGGCTGGTTGTAGGGAACGTCCTTCACGTGCTCCAGGATGCGCCACTCGCTGTTGGGCAGGAAGTACTTGCTGGCCCAGCCCTTGCCCCGCTGATCGATATGGAGGGAGGGGCGGCAGTCCACGAACACGTTGTTCTGAATGGTGTTATCCCTGCCGCCGCCCAGCATGATGGAGCGGCCGGCGCGCTCGAAGAGGTTGCCGAAGATGGTGACCCCGCAGTAGCAGTCGTCCAGGTAGACGGCCATGACCTCGGTGTAGCGCCCCTCCTCGTTACCCTTCACCTGCGGCCCGATGTCGTGGAAGTGGTTGTAGCGGACCACCGTGCCGCGCTGAGTCAGGTCACGGCCCATGTAGACGGCGCCGGCGTCACCGGTCTGGGTGCAGACGCGCGAGATGTCGTTGTACTCCACCACGTGATCGTTGCCGCCCATCAGGATAGCGTTGTGGGGGCCGTCGTGGATGAGGTTGTTGGCCGCGCGGTTGCCCACGCCCTGGATGCCGATGGCGGGCCGGTAGGTGCGGTCCCAGCGGCTCTGGTCGTGGATGTGGCAGTTGACCGCGAAGTGGCCGCCGGGGGTGAGGGTGCGCCGGTCGCCGCCGTTGAGCTGGATGCCGCCGTCGCCCAGGTCATAGAGGTCGCAGGACTGAACGCCGCAGCGCGCGCCGCCGTCGATGCTGATCCCGTTGGTACCGGTGCTTCGGATGGTGCAGCCGGCCACCAGGCAGTCCGTGCAGTCCGACATCTCGAGGCCGGAGCCGCGGGTGAACTCAAAAGTGAGGCCCTGGAAGGCGACGTGCGCGGCGCCCTTCAGGGACACCAGCGGCGTCTCCAGCAGCGAGACGACCGTGTGGCCCTGCTCAACTGGGGAGGGGGGCCAGAAGTACAGGATTCCCGCGCCCCGGTCCAGGTACCACTCGCCGGGGCTGTCCAGCTCCTCCAGCAGGTTGAGGGCATAGAAGCGCCGGCCGGGGGAGTAGCCGTAGGCGCCGTGCGGCGCGACGGTGGCGATCTCGCGCTTCTCGGGGTCGATGGAAGCGATCTTCTCGTAGGTGTCCGCCCAGTCGAAGGTCCAGTAGCCGTGGACCCAGGCGTCCTCCGCCTTCAGCCACCGCGCCGGCCGGTCGCCCTCGTAGGTGAAGACCCCGCCCTCCTGGCCCTTGGGGGCGCCCTTGAGGGTGGCCCACTCCTCGCCGTTGGGCCAGCGGGCCAGGGTCATCGGCCGGTCGCCGAAGAAGAGCTCCAGCCCCGCCGGCGTGACCGGCCGGGCGAACCCGCGCGAGGTCAGCTTGCCGAAGTCCGTGATGCCCTGCGCCTTGAGGTCGGCCTGCAGCACCTGTCCCCTTGCGGCCGGGTCCAGCCGTTCCAGCACGGCGGCATCCGTGACCGCCGTCCAGCCCGCGACCTCGCGCCCGCCCCGGACTCGAACCTCCTCGCGGCCGTAGGCGCGGTAGGTGACGGGCGCGGCAGCCGTGCCGCCGTCCTGAGTTCCCAGCCCGAGGGTCCTCGCCAGGGCGTAGCTCCCGGCGCGAAGGGTGACGAAGGCCGGTCGCGCCTTCACTCCGGAAGCTCCGCGAGCGGCCCGAACCAGGTCCCTGGCGTGCTGAAGCGTCGCCACCGGTCCGTCCGTTCCGGAGGAGTTGGGCGAGGGCAGGCGCCCGGACCAGGTGTCCCTGCCCTTCGGGGACACGAAGACCTCCACGCCCTTCCCCTTTCCGACCGCCGCCTGAGCCAAGCCCGTCGCCAGCAGCACACCCGCCGCCGAAGCCCAACACCACGCCTTCACACGCACCAGGTTGTCTCCTTCCTCGCCCGTAGATCCCAGCCCCCACTTCACCCCGCCGCCGCCTCTTGCCTGCTTGGGAGCGCGGACGGAGGGGTGTCGGAGGCGTGGGTGACGTGTGTCCGGCGGTGGGCAGGAAGGGGCCTAGTGCTGAGACAGGGGGGGCCGGTGGAGGGCCTGCCAGGCTAGGACTTGTTGAGCCCCCCCTCCATCCGCTCCATACGCTCAAGAATGGCGTTCATGGCGTCGTCCTGCATCTTGAGGTGTGCCTGGATCTGCTGCGCCTCGTGGAAGGTGGCTTCGGCGTCCTTGTAGGTCATCTCGGCCCGCTTGTCTCCGGCCCGGCCGATGATGTTCTGGCCGACCATGATGACGGAGAGCATGACCAACTGAATAAAGGTCTGGCTGACCCACTGAACGAAGGTCAGAAGGCCGCCGCTGATCGCCTGTGGGACTACTACCAGCGCCAGGATGGCGAAGAAGTAGGCGCACCACATCGTGCCGACCGCAGCCGTTAGGACGAGGGCGATCCGTTCGTTGAAGCTGGCGTGCTCGCCCTTCCGTCGGGGCGGCCCTGCTTTCTTGCGCTCCTCGATGTGGGGGTGTCTCAGGTGCTCAAAGTCCAACCGCATGGTACGCTCCTCCCTTCGCCCGAGGCGCGTCGAAGGGGTCACCAAGGCAGAACCCCGCGCGCCGGTTCCACACCAGGAATCGTTCGGTCACCCCCCGTGAGTTCCGGGCAGGGGATTCCCACAGCCAAGCGTGCCGCCTGGTACCTCGCTGGAGGTGCGGCAGCCGAGGCCGCCAGGTGCCGGGGCGAAGGTGATAGGGGTATAGCGTGGGAGTGCAAGGTGGTGATGCGGGCGGGCTTCGGCCCCGGGCCCTCCCGCGTCACCAGGGCAGGGCTTTGGTCCGGCAGATGGCGGGTGGCGGGTGGCGGGTCATCGCCGCGCAGGCGAGACGCCTGCGCCCCAACTGCCTACCGGCCCCCAACCGCTCGCCAGCCCAGATCAGAGGGTAGCGCCACTCGCCAGCCTGGTTGGCCCCCCGGCCACAGGGCGCTCCTGCCCTCGCTTCTCCTGGTGTCTTGGTGACTTGGTGGTGAAGTACCCTTGTCTGAAGCCCCTTGTCTGAAGCCCTTCTCTGTGCCCCTCTGTGCCCTCTGTGCCTCTGTGGTGGGGCTGTTCCTCGCCGCAGCCCCCGCCCACGGGCTCAGTCCAGCAGGCGGTAGAGGGTGTCCCGGACCCGGGGTTGGTAGCCGGCGTCGGTGATGAGGCGGCGGATCTCGGAGATGGGCATGAGGAAGTTGACGCCGGTGGCGCTGACGACGTTCTCCTCCATCATCGTGCTGCCGAAGTCGTTCAGGCCATACTTCAGGGCGATCTGCGCGACCTTGGCGCCCTGGGTGACCCAGGAGGCCTGGAGGTTGTCGATGTTGTCCAGCATGAGGCGGGCAACGGCGGTGGTGCGCAGGTAGTCCAGCCCGGAGGCGCGGGTGCCGCCCAGCTCCGTGCCCTCCGGCTGGAAGCTCCAGGCGATGAAGGCCGTGAAGCCGCCGGTCTCGTCCTGCAGCTCGCGGACGCGGAGCATGTGGAGGATGCGGTCCTCCAGGGTGTCCACGCTGCCGTACATCATGGTGGCCGAGGTTCGGAGCCCCAGGCGGTGCGCCGTGCGCATCAGCTCCAGCCAGCGGGCCGACTTCTCCTTGTAGGGGGCGATGGCCTCTCGCACGCTGTCGACCACCATCTCCGCCGCTCCCGGGATGCTGTTCAGTCCGGCGGCACGCAGCCGCCGAAGCGTCTCCTCCAGGCTCAGCTTGGAGATGGAGGCGATGTAGTTGATCTCCGTGGACGAGAGGCCGTGGATGTCTACGTCGTAGGCGCTTCTGATGGCGCGGAAGAGCTCCTCGTAGTACTCGATCTTCAGCTTCGGGTTCAGGCCGCCCTGGAGAAGCAGCTCCCGGCCGCCCAGGTCCACCATCTCCCGGACCTTCTCCAGGATCGTCTCCGTGGGGAGGACGTAGCCCTCCTGGTGACCGGGGACCCGGTAGAAGGCGCAGAACTTACAGCGCACCCAGCAGACGTTGGTGTAGTTGATGTTCCGCCCGATGTTGAAGGTGACCATCGGCTCCGGGTGCTTCCGCAGGCGGACGGTATCCGCCAGGAAGGAGAGCAGGGGCAGGTCCGGGCAGTGGAAGAGCCGCAGCCCCTCCTCGCCGGAGAGGCGCTCACCGGCCAGCACCTTGTCGGAGATCTCGCGTAGAGCGCGGTCGCCGCTCAAGCCGCCATCTCCACCACGTTGTAGAGGGTGTCGCGCTCCACGGGGACGCGCCCGGCCTCCTCGATAAGGCCAAGGAGCTGGCCGTGGGTCAGCACCTGCCGGTTGCTCTCCGTGCCCACGTGGGTGATCTCGTACTCCTGGATGGTGCCGTCCAGGTCGTCCGCGCCGTACCAGAGGGCGGTCTGAGCGACCGGAGGGGTGATCATCACCCAGAAGGCCTTGATGTGCTCGAAGTTGTCCAGCATGAGGCGAGCGACGGCGATGGCGCGAAGGTCCTCCACTCCGGTGGTGTTGGGGAGGTGTGAGAGCTCCGTGCCCTTGGGGTCGAAGGCGAGGGGAATGAAGGTGACGAAGCCGCCGGTCTCGTCCTGAAGCTCGCGGAGGCGCAGCAGATGCTCCACGCGCTCCTCCGCGGACTCGATGTGTCCGTAGAGCATGGTGGCGTTGGAGCGCAGACCGGCGCGGTGGGCGGCGCGCGCCATCCGCAGCCAGCCCTCGAAGTCGAGCTTCCGCTTGAACAGCTCCTGGTGCAGCCGGGCGGAAAGGATCTCGGCGCCGCCGCCGGGCATCGACTCCACGCCCGCGGCCTTCAGGTCCTCCAACACGTCTTCCAGGCTCTTGCCGGAGACGCGGTGAATCTCCTCCAGCTCAATCATCGTGTAGGCCTTGAGGTGCGCCTGGGGGCGCTCCTCCTTGATGGCACGCACGATGTCCAGGTAGTACTGGTAGGGCAGCCGGGGGTTGATGCCGCCGACCATGTGGATCTCCGTGATGGGGATCTCACGATACTGGCGGACCTTCTCGCGAATCTGGTCAACGGAGAGGGTGTAGGGGGCCGGGCCGCCCTTCTTGGCATAGAAGGAGCAGAAGGAGCAGTCCTTGTTGCAGATGTTGGTGTAGTTGATGTGCTGGTTGCGGACCCAGTAGGCGCGGTCCCCGTGCCGGCGCTCCCGGACCAGGTTCGCCAGGTACCCGACGGCGGTGAGCTCTGGAGTCCCGTAGAGTCGTACTCCCTCCTCGAAGGAGAGCCGCTCCCCGGCCAGGACCTTGCGGTGGATCTCCTCCAGTCCCGCTCTCCGGATCAACCGCTCCATGCCAGGATCCCCCCTCCACCAGACGTAGAACGAGGGATCCAGCGCCTACTCAGGCGCCGATCCCTCGCTTAGAAAGGTGGGCTAACCGCTTGACCGCAAAGACCTCACCACAGAGACACAGAGGACACAGAGAAGAGCAAGGGTATGCCAAGGGAAAGCTTCACCACAAAGGCACCAAGACACCAAGAAAGGCAAGGCTTGCTCTTCTCTGTGCCCCTCTGTGTCTCTGTGTCTCTGTGGTAGGGCAGTTCTTGGTGGCTCTTGGTGTCTTGGTGCCTTTGTGGTGACTCTTCCTTGCCACCAATCCGTGGCTACTCGCCTACCAACTGTACCTGTAGCTGCCGCTTCTGGGGTCCGTCAAACTCCGCGAAGAGGATGGCCTGCCAGCGACCGAGCACCAGCTTGCCGTCCAGGATGGGAACGGTGAGGGTCTGGCCGAAGGCCAGGCCGCGCACGTGGCTGGAGGCGTTGTGCCGATCGCAGTCCGAGTAGTCCGGATCGTTGTGCTTGAAGGGTGCGGCGTCGTCGACGATGCCCTTGATGAACCCGCGCAGGTCGTCTAGCAGAGCCTGCTGGGCCTCGTTGAGCAGAACAGCGGTGGTAGTGTGCAGACTAACCAGGTTCGCCAGGCCGTCCTTGATGTTCGAAGACTTCAAGAGGTCCTTGATCCGTTTGGTGATGTCGATGAGCTCCAGGGGCTCACCCGTCTGGACGGTCAAAGCCTCCGAAAAGACCTTCATAGCTCCTCCCAAGTAGACCCACTCGCCAGGGGTGCATCCCCCAAAGAGTGGTATCAAAGCGCCCGCAGGCAGAGGGCCACGCAAGCCCTCGGGAAACACGACCGACGCGGAACCCCAGGGGCAAATCGCTCCTGGAGAGCGCCAGGTTCCTCCTCAGAAGACCCGGGAGGATCTGGCATCGGGCCGTTCGTGCCTCTCGAGGGCTGAGCATGTGCGGATCGCTAACAGGCACACGCGCGGTGCCGTGCTCCGCGTTACAACCATTATACTACGCCGGAGCGGCCTGCCGATCCTTCGTCATGGGCAGAAGGTGCAGCGTGCCGTTCGACCGGTGAAGCGCGATCTGCTCCCTCACGCGCGCCACCTGACGGGCCCGGGAGCTGCAGCCCATCTCGTCTCCGTCCTCCACCAGCGCCATTCCCGCGCAGCGGTTGCAGTGCTTCTGCAGGGAGCAGGTGGGGCAGTCGGACAAGTCGTCCGTCGTCCAGTTCCGCGTGCGGAGCATCACGGGCGAACCCTCCCAGATATCCCGCAGGCTCTGCTGGCGGATGTTGCCGGCCACCAGGGGAAGCTGGATGCAGGGCACCACGTCGCCGTTGGGGCTGATGCTGAGCGTGTTGCGGCCCGCCTCGCAGAGCTGAGCGGGAGCCGTCGGCAGATCCCCTTTCGGCGAGATCTTCTTATCCATGAAGATCTGGAAGAGCTGCTCGTCAGTGGTCCGCAGCTTCAGCGGGTCCCGATCGCCGTCATCCATGGCCACGATGCTGTGGTCCATCCGGCACTCCACGCCCAGCGACTCGCACTCGTCCAGGAGCTCGTGGTACTCCTGGAAGCTGTGGTTCATCAGCGGCATCTTCGCCTTGGTGCGGATGCCGCGCTGAGCCAGCATCCGGACCGCCTCCATGGACTTGGCGTGGGACCCCTTGGCCTTGGTTACGAAGTCATGGGTGGTGGCGTTGATGCCGTAGATGCTGATCTCCACCGTGAAGGGGCGGAGCTCCGCGATCTTGTCGGCGATGCGCGGCGTGATGAGCGTGCCGTTGGTGAAGAACTTCAGTGCGAACCCGAGGGCTTTGGCGCGGTTCCCGATGCGGAAGATGTCCGGCCTCAGGAAGATCTCGCCGCCGGTGAGAGTGAGGTAGAGGGTCTTGAGGTCCGCCAACTGCTGCAGGGCGTCCTCGATCTCCTCGGTGGAGAGCTCGCTCAGGTGGCGGTTGGGCTCCGGGATGTAGCAGTGTTTGCACCGGAGGTTGCACCGGTAGGTGAGCTCGAAGATGACGTTCATCGGGATGTGCTTCCGGATGGTGTTCTCCACCATTCGGGTAAGGATGGGCTGCAGGTTTCCCTCTGACGCGGTGGCTTCCACGGGCACTTCTCCCTCGGGACTCCTTCTGACGAGCAGCGGTGGAGCGGCCTGCCGCCAGAGGGTTGCCCCTATGTGAACGCCTGGTCTCGGCGGGGTCCTCCGTCCAGCAAGCCTCCGGGGTGGAGGGCCACCAGGGGAACGCCCAGGCGAGATACGGGCGGGACAGCTCCTCTTCATGGAACGTGCGGGGCGCGGAAGGGTCACCGCGAGAGTGACGAGGCCCCCGGCACTACGCAGGTATAGCCTGCGGGGCAAGAGCTTGTCAAGCTTGGGGGCCGCAGAGGCTGGACTGCCCGCGAGCAGTGGCCGTCCGAGTCCGGTGGGTCCAGAGTGACCGATCGGGGGGATCGATCGCCCACCCCGTAAAGGGGTGGGCTGGCTTGGCGCTCCGCGCGGAGCTGCCGATGGGCACCGTCGCAGCACGCCACCCCTGGCCCCAGGGAACGCGACGTCTGGCTCCGGGGGCTCAGGGGAACCGTCGCATGGGATGCCCCGTAACACCGTAGGGTCGGCCCGGTATCCGAGGACCGCGAAACGGCCCAGAACCTACCCTCCGCTGTTGCTCCGCCCGACACACCGTACCGAGGCACTACCTATGAATGGGTCCAGGCGTAGCGGTGCCTCTGGTGGACCGTAGCATGCTGCGAAGGTGTCCGGCGGCAGCTCCGCGCGGAGCGCCAAGCCAGCCCACCCCTTCACGGGGTGGGCGATCGGAACCACCGGGCTGTCCATGGCTCCGCGGCCCCGCTGGTACATCTAGACAGCCACCTACATTGGTCTGTGGCTCTCCTCTAGCTCCGCTGCCTCCTCTCCCTCGCCAGGCGCCGGGCTCGAGCGGCGAGGGGGTCGCCGGCACGGGCGGGGGGCGGATCTGGGCACGGGGTCGCATCCTCGGCGGGCGGCAACTCGGGTTCGGGTGGCGGCACTGGTGACTCGGGCGGCGCGGGTTTGGGGGTTGGAGGCTTCAGCAGCGGAGGGGGCTTGGTGCCCGCCGGGGGGAGGGCCGCGGGTGCGTCGTGGGCCGCGAGGCCGGCGAGGCGCTGGTCCAGGCGCTTGCGGAGGTCGCGGTTGAACTGGCGCCGGCGGTCCGCGCGGCGGGAGACGTCCGGCTGTCCCAGGGCCTGGGCGCTCTCGGGCTCCGGGTAGGCGGTCTCCACGGCGGGCAGGATGGGGTGCTGGACCTGGGGCTCGCGCATCCGTTCCAGGCGTCTCCGCAGCGCTTGCTCCAGGCGGGCCTCATCCCCGGGGGTCCAGCCGTTGTAGGCGGCAAGGGTGGAGGTCTCGTCCGGCAGCGGAGCCCGTGGTCCCAGGGCGCTCCAGGCGCCGGCGGCATCCAGCGTGCCGGGGCTTGATGAGCCGTCGCCTTCCGGCGGGGGCGTGGGCGCCTCCTCTCCCAGCAGGCCGTCCAGGATCATCAGGGCCGCCGCCTTGCTGGGGATGGAGCCCTCGCCGCGCTCCACGTTCCAGGTGGCGTACTGGCGTAGCGGCTTGCCGGTGCAGCGGGGGCAGCCGTCCTTGCAGGAGCACTCCCGGAGGTGGGTTCGCACGGCGTTCAGCACCTGAGGCAGCACCTCGTAGGCCTGCCAGGTGAAGCCCAGGCCCAGGGGGTAGCGCTCGTAGAAGAAGAGGGCGCTCCAGGGCGAGTTCATGCAGCCGACGGAGTGCGAGAAGCTGGGCGTGTCGCAGGTCACCCACAGGGGCAGGATCATGCGCGTAGCGTAGCCGATGGCCCTCAACCCCCGCTTGGGGTCCCAGCCGGCGCGCGTGACCCGGTCCATCAGCTCCTCCGGCGGGACAACCCACATCGCCATCGTGTCCATGTAGTAGGGCGGGATCTTCACGTTGTGGCAAGAGAGGGTCTCCACGCTGTAGAAGTGGACCCGCTCGTAGTAGCCGTTCTTGAACTCCACCGTCACCTCTCCCCAGAAGGCGGTGCCGGAGCCGAGGGGCTTCTGCCGCAGCGTGTGGTCGATGTGGTGGATGTCGGTCCCGCCCAGGGGCTGGGTGTAGTAAGGGATCTCCTCCCGGACGACCAGGCAGAGGTTCTTGGTCAGGTCCAGGTCCAGCACCCGGTAGGTATCGCCCTGGTGCAGGTAGACGGCCTCCGGGTGAAGGATGGGCGGCGCGTCGAACTTGTTCATCTCGCCCAGCGTGCGTCCCGTGTCGCGCTCCTGGATGGTGACGGTCTGGTCCGCGTAGCTGCGGAGCGGCACCTCGTGCTGGGGCACCTCCGAGGCGGCGTGGTACCAGCGGTCGCCGATGCGGCGGACCTTCAGGTTGTCGCCCAGCACCCGCAGGCACAGCTCGGCGTGAGGGCCGAAGGTGCCCAGCTCCCCCTCCTCCAGCGGCATCTCCTGGGCGGCGCAGCGCAGGTGGCCCGCCAGCACAAAGGGGTTGAAGGGGTCGATCACGCCGCGCTCCAGGGGGCGCTCGAAGACGTACTCCGGGTGGTTCAGCACGTACTGGTTGATGGGCGTGTCCAGCCCGATGAGGATGCAGAGCGCCTCGCGCTCCCGCCTGCCCGCGCGGCCGGACTGCTGCAGGAAGGAGGCGACGGTTCCGGGGTAGCCGACCAGGATGGCGGCGTCCATCACCCCCACGTCGATGCCCAACTCCAGCGCGCGAGTGGTGCTGACGCCCATCAGCTTCCCCTCGAACAGGCGCCGCTCGATCTCCCGGCGCTCCTGAGGCAGGTAGCCGCCGCGATAGGGGGCGACCTTGCTCGCCAGGCCGGGCGCCGTCTCCCGGAGGTTCTCCACCACGTAGCGATTCACCATCTCCGCGGTCAGCTTGGCCTTGGAGAAGGTGATGGTGGCCACGCCGCGCCGCACCAGCTCCGCCATCAGAGTGTGTGCCTCCACGTTGGCGCTGCGGCGCGATCGTGAGGGGGTGGCGCGCTCTCTGGGCGGATTCCAGAAGACGTAGGTTCGCTTCCCGCGGGGGGAGCCGTCGCCGTCCACCAGCGCCACCCGGCGGGTGGTCAGCCGCTCCGCCAGCGCCACCGGGTTCGCCAGCGTGGCGGTGCAGGCCACCAGTTGAGGGATGGAGCCGTAGTGCCGAAACACGCGCTCCAGGCGGCGCAGCAGCAGCGCCATGTTGCTGCCGAAGATGCCCGTGTAGCTGTGCAGCTCGTCCAGCACCAGCCATCGAAGCTGGGAGAGGAAGCCGGACCACCGGGCGTGCTGCGCCATGAGCGCCGCGTGTACCATGTCCGGATTGGTGAAGACCACGCGGCCGTGGTCGCGAAGAGCCTTGCGGCGGTCGGAGGAGGTGTCCCCGTCGTAGACGCCCGCCAGCCCCTCGGAACCCGGCAGCGCGAGCTTCAGCAGCGCCTCGAAGGCGCGGAACTGGTCCTGACAGAGCGCCTTCGTGGGGTAGAGCAGCAGGGCGGTGCCTCGGGGCTCCTCCAGCAGCGTGCGGAGGATGGGGAGCTGGTAACAGAGCGACTTCCCGGAGGCGGTGCCGGAGCCGATGAGCACGTCCCGCCCGTGCTCAAGTAGCTCCAGAGCGCGAGCCTGGTGGCTGTACAGGCGTTCCACCCCCCGCGCCCTTAGCAGCCGCCGAAGGGCCTCCGGCAGCACCACCTCCCCGAACTCGGCCGGGCGCGCGGGAACCTCCCGCACGTGGACGATCTGGTCCGCGTACTCCGGTGAAGCTCTTAGCTCCTCCAAGAAGGCTGAGAAGTCCATAAGGGCGGGTCGTTGGGTCGTTGGGTCGTTGGGAAGGGCCTCAGAGGGTGAGGGCTGGGACGGGTCGGACCGGTCGGACGGGTCGGACGGTGAGGGCCTGACGCGCGACACCGCCGAGGGCCAGGGGTAACACCCCTGGCTGACGTAGAGGCGCCCCTCCGGGGCTGAAAGCGGCCTGTAGATGCACAACTCTGGGGCAGCGCAGCCCGCCTCAGCTCCGGAGG
>DASXUI010000156.1:0-8458 GCA_036504955.1 Armatimonadota bacterium | reverse complement strand
AGGCGTCACGCATCTTGCGCATGAGCTCCTCGTAGGTGAGTGCCTGTGAGTAGCAGCCTTGAAGGGCCGGGCATTGAGCGTAGTAGCCGAACCGGTCCTTCTCGATGACGACCGACAGCGTGTACTTCACCATTACGGTTCGCCTCTGTTTCGAGGCCTCACAAGGAGGCGGGGAACTCAGGGATCGGGGCCACCCGAGGCATTCCCTCTGAAGCTCGCCGCGGGAGCGGGGGGCCCAGTGGATGGCTCGTGTTGGTGGAGCTATCAGCTTCCCGCCCTATCGGACGGCCCCGGCGCCGCCTGGGTTCCCTTCCGTGATGCGGTATCGTCTGGACCCAGGCGGATCTGGCTGGAGCGCCAGCCTCGATGCCGGCGCGTTGGCGTGAGCCGGCCTCCCACGGCGCCGAAACCTGACGTAGCCTGGTCTGCTTCCTCGTGGCTGGGCCCTTCAAGCAGCCGTCCAGGTCTGGTAGAATGGTGGAGAGGAAGCGGCTGCCAAGGGACGCACGGCTTCGGCTCACGTGCCCGTTGGGGTCGCTGGAGTCTCTGCTGCCGATACCTGTGAGCTGTCGGCGTCTTGTGCGATAGCCGCTGTGGTAGTCGGTAGACCTCAGGTCGGAGGATCGGCCTGATAGGCAATGCCGTTGGATACCGTAGTCTCAGTCACTAGACCCCACGCGGTGGGGCGCCCGTTCTTGGGGGCGCGCGCTTCTGGCCTGGTGCGCTTCCGGGCAGACCTACTGGGCCGGCATGTAGCCGCCTGGCACTGCGCTCACTACCATCACTGTTCTGCATGCTCGGCCCGCTCGGGTCCGGGAGCACTCGCGGGGCGTCTGCGCGTCGGCCTCGTGAGTGAGCGTTGGGCTTAGGCCTTATCTAGGTTAGGAGCTGCATTGGTATACCTTGACCGAGTACTCAGCTCGCCCGCCTTCATCCTGTTCGCCATCATCGCGATCGGAATGTGGGTAGGCTCCCTGAAGGTTCGCGGCATCTCCCTGGGGGCCGCGGGCGTTCTCATCGTTGCCCTCGTCTTTGGCCACTACTCCGGCGTGTTCTACCACGAGGCGAAGGTCGTGCCGAAGGAGCTGGTCCCCAAGGAAGTGACAGACCTGGGGCTCCTCCTCTTCCTCTACGCGGTTGGCCTTGCGGCGGGCCCCCGGTTCTTTGACCTCTTCCGTAGGCGTGGCGCGCAGTTCCTCCTGGTCGGCCTGGCGTCCACCGGCGCGGGCGCGCTCACCTGCTACCTGGTCACCAGGTACCTTGGCCTCCAGGGCCCTCTGGGCGCCGGTCTGTACACGGGCGCCCTAACCTCAACCCCCGCCCTCGCCGCGGCGATGGATGTCTTCCGCTCCAAGGCGCTTCCCGAGGCGGAGCTGAAGCGGCTGGCGGACATCGTGGCTGTGGGCTACGGCCTGGCCTACCCGGCCTCCATCATCGGTGTCACGGTCTTCATCCAGCTCCTGCCCGCCATTCTGCGCATGTCCCCGGACAAGGCGGCGCTGCTGGCCAAGAAGGAGAGCGCCGCCATCGAGCCGGGTCTGGAGCGACGCCGCTTCCGGGTCTCCGGCGACCAGTTCATCGGCAAGAGCCTGGCTGAGATTGCCGCCATGGGGCTGAGCGAGGCCAAGATCTCCCGCGTGAAGCGAGGGGACTCGGTGCTGGTGGGGCTCCCTGACACTCGCCTGGAGCGGGACGACCTGGTTCTGGTGGTCGGCTTTCCCGACGAGTTGGACAAGCTGAACGGCCTGGGCCATATCGTGGACGAGTCGCTGAAGGACACCAGCGGCAACGTGCAGTGGGAGATGGTCGTGGTCTCCCGCGAGCGAGTGGCGGGCAAGACGCTGCGTGATCTGAGGGTGTGGGAGGACTTCAACGTCGTCATCACCCGGGCTGACCGCGAGGGCAGCGAGTTCTCGCCCACAGGCTCCTTCGTGCTGGAGATCGGCGATCGGCTGCGCGTGGTGGGTGAGCGGGCGGATATCGAGGCCTTCACCCAGTCCGTGGGTGAGGAGGAGCGGCGGCTTGACGAGACCAGTCTGCTCCCCTTTGGCTTTGGAATCGTGCTGGGTGTGGCGGTGGGATTGGTCCCCATCGTGCTGCCGGGTGGGATTCAGACAAAGATCGGCATGGGAGCCGGCACCTTCATCGTCGGCCTGGTCCTGGGGCGCCTAGGGCGGTTGGGACCGCTGAACTTCCGCGTGCCCAACGCGGCGAAGCATCTCTGCCGGGAGTTGGGACTGGTGATGTTCCTTGCCGGCGCCGGAGCCGGTGCGGGCAAGGAGTTCATGCATATGCTGCACCAGTACGGGCCGCAGCTCCTGGTGGCGGGCGCCCTTATTACTCTGGCGTCGGCCGGCGTGGGCTTCTTCCTGCTCCACAAGGTGCTGCGCTGGAACTACCTCTCCAGCGCCGGCGCCCTCTCCGCGTGCATGACCAACCCTCCAGCCTTCAACTCCTCCTGCCGACTTTGGCCCAGCTCCGACGCGGCGGCTCTGGCCTTCGCCTCCGTCTACCCAGTGGCTCAGCTCGGCAAGATCATGTGGGCGCAGGTGCTGGCTCTGGTACTCGGGGTCCACTGACCCTACGGGGCCCGCTGCTGGGGGCCATCCCTCAGCAGCAGGCCCTTGGCGCCCTAGATTCGCTCCCCGTGTCTACCAACCCCTGGCACTGCGTCCCTTTGTCACAGGCGTCGCAGCAACAGGACTGCGTCCCGCGTGCTGATGAGCCCGTCCTGGTCTAGGTCGGCGGCAGCCAGGGCATCGGGACCGATAGGGGAGAGCCCCACCACCATCCGAAGGAGTGACAAGACGTCGCTCACGGTTGTCTGCCCGTCGCCGTCCACATCCCCAAGCAGCGGCGCTGGGCTCGCGCGGGGGTCGAGGCGCTGTATCCTCCGGTTGCCGGCCTCGGCCACGTTCAGCCGGCCGGCGACATCCACCGCCACGTCCATGGGGGTCAGCACCTGGCCCGCCGCGCTTCCTTTGGAGGCAACGACCGTCCAGGCTCCCAGACGGTCTCTACTCCATACCTCGTTCAGGCTCGGAGCCGCCAGGTAAAGGTTGCCCTCGGCATCCGAGGCCATGCCGGTGTAGTCCACGTTGGATACGCTGGTCCACTTGCCGCTGGAGTCCCGCACCTGCAGTCGGTTCTGGCTGTTGGAGTACATCCCCTGGACCTCCGCGACCCAGAGGCTTCCATCGGGAGTCATCGCCACCGCGGAACCCGCGTACAACTGGCCAGGCCCATATCCGAAGGTGCCCTCGGCAGTCCAGCGGCCCCGGGGATCCAGCCGACCCACACGGCCCCAGTCAGCGATGAGGAGGTCGTCGGCGGCGGTGAACCGCAGGCTTCGCGGAGCGCACACCTGGCCCGGGCGCTCTCCCGCCGAGGCCATCAGGCTCCACGTGCCATCGGGGTCCCGCCTCGTAACCCTCCGCATCCCTGTGTCCGCGACGTAGAGGGTTCCCCACGGACCGAAAGCCAGGCCCGCGGGCGACAGGACGTGGTCCAGGTCGGTACCCGGCCCAGCCAGCACGGACCAGTTCCCAGTCGCGTCGCGCATCCTGACGAGACCGGGCACCGACTCCTCCATCGGGTACGGCCCGGACTCCGAGAGGTACAGAGTGCCGTCATTGCCGACGGCCAGGCCCCGTGGCACACTCGCCCGAGCCGCGCCGGATGGCGGGCTTTGGGGCACCGTGAACACGCTCCACCGCTGGGCGTACGCCGTGCCCACTGGCAACGAGAGCAGCAAGCCTACTCCTAGGATGGGTCCAAGGATCCGCTTCAGGCTCATGGCGCCTCCAATCGCTTCCCACACCCGCTGTCCGCGCATTCGCCTCATTCCGGTCGGACGCTGCCCCGTTGGGGCCCATGGCAGGGCCGCCACCGCCGCTCGCGTTTTGGGGCCCCGTGAGGGGGCAGTCGGCGGAAGGGCGTAGCGAGCGAGGCCATAGGTAGAGTACCATAGTTGGCACCTGTACTCTAGGTACAGGCGTCCAACTCGGATTGGGGGCCGGGAGCCGGGCGTCCTCGGCGGGCTGGGAGCAGGATCGGCCGCCTGTAGACAAAGGTAGGCATCCCTGATAAGATTCCTCGTGACCCCTTTAGCAGAGCGTCTTGCCGGCTCGATAGAGGGGTGAAGGGGCGCCCTTTGGCGTTTCCCTCCCCATACCCTTCCAGAACGCTGGAAAGGAGGCGTAGAGAATGAATGCCCAAGTCCTGAAGCCGCGCGACTTCTGCTCGCCTCGTTCCAGCGCTCTACGGCGGTAGCTCTCCGCCGGGGTATCCCCGGCTCAAGCCTCATCCCGAGCTCCTCCTCGAGCGCGCGCCGAGTGCCTGAAGGCACGTTTCCTCGGCGCTGAACGTCCGCGAGCCCCTGCGGCTCCCCACGGCTCCTTGCCGCTCGCCTGTTCCGGCGACGCCGCTCGGCGCCACCCGGCTCCCCAGCCACGCCCATCGCCAGTAGTGGCCTGCGTCTCAGGTATGCAGCTAGACCAGAGACCCTGTGCCCTCTGCAAGAGCGCCGCTGTCGACCCGCGGGGGAGACGCTATGCGTCCCGCGGCCATGCTGGGCCGCGCGTCCCTGAGATGCTTCCTCTCATGGGTTCGCGCCTCGGTAACGCCGCTCGCTTGAAGGAGAAGCACCCCCTTGGCAAGTTGCTGCTTTGCCCGGGCCAAGCAGGGAGACCCTGCAGCCCAAGATGTCATCGTCGCGAACCTGCGTCCGAGGATGCAGAGGATGGCCCTCTACTATAGCCGGTGCTCCGGCGAGGATGCCGACGACCTACTCCAGGAGGCTTGGGTGGGGCTTCTGGAGGCCCTGCCAGCCCTGGACGTTACCATCGGCACTCCCGAGCAGTACCTCCTTCAGAGGGCTCGGTGGCGCCTTCTGGACGCCATCAAGAGGGCTCACGTCCGCCGCTGTGACCAGCTCGACCCCGTGGCGACGGAGCATCTTTCGGACAGCCACACCGAGGCCGGCCTTGCGGTGAGCTGCGTCGGTGAGTTTCAGAACCGACTGAAGGCGACCCAGCGGCTGGTGCTTGGATGCCTGATGCAGGGGCTGACCTGGCGTGAGGCGGGTACCGCCCTGGGATGCACCTCCGCCAACATCGCCTACCACGTACGCCAGATCCGGCGCGAGTACGAGGCCTGGAGCGGGGAGTCGGTGGCCGTGCTGGAGGGATGAGGCACGCTGCCAATCCGGCGCTCTTTAGTGGGGGAGGCTTCCCAGGCGACAAGGAGTGTGGCGGCACGAACCGAAGTTGAGGGACCAGCCCGGGGACCCCGGGGCCCCTCTCCCGAGGGCCGTCTGGAAGGAGGTGGGTGAAATGCTGACTTGGACACCCGCCCCTGGAGCCGGGCGCTAGCCATCGACCGGTGCCAATGGCGACCGGGGGCGCTGGCGTGACGTCCCCAGATGGTCTCCGGCCCGCCAGGCTTCGGAACGAGACTACAAGTGCTCCCTGAGGCCGCTCCGACATCCGTCGGGGCGGCCTCTGCTTGTCTCTGGGTCCCTGGTGGAGGGTGGTGCTCACCCGCGCCGTCCAGCCAGGGCAAGCCCCCTCAGGCGTCGAGGTAGGGCTCCACCTCCTCCTTCAGCGCGTGCAGGGAGAGGGTCACATCCTGGATGAAGCTGGCCATGGAGCCGGCCAGGCAGAGCACGCTGATGATGAACAGCAGAACCACCAGGGGCTGCAGGTTAACCTTGAGCCAGTAGAGCGTGAAGAGCGCCCAGATCAACAGGCTAACGAGGAAGATACTCGTCGAGGCCAGGGTGATCGCCCGGCGCAGAATTTGGGACCTGCGGTACATGATCCTCACCTGGCGGACCAGAGCGGCATCATCTTCTCCACCGCTCTGCCGGATCTCACGCCCCAGCTCCCTGGCGCGCTCCGCGGTTCTGGCGAATCGGTTGGTCATGGATAGCAGGAGCAGGCCGACGCCGGAGACCAGGATCACCGGGGAGACGGAGGTCTGAAGCACCGTCGAAAGCTCCTTGAGGTCCAGAGGCGTCATCGCGTATCTCCTTTGCGTGCGGATGGCCCCGGCGCCCAGGGGCCGTGCTCAGGGGCTCAGCAGATTCCTGCCTAGCATGGCCCTGGGAACGGGCGCTCCCGCGTAGCTGAGCAGGGTTGGGGCGATGTCGTAGATACGGGCAGTGTCATCTCTCGCCGTTCGCGGCGCCCGGCCGGCCGGCGGCGCCAGCACGTAGAGGCCGTGCTGGGAGTGGTTGGCATCGTCGGGGCCGGTATCGTTCTCGTGCGTCCATATCCGACCGGTTCCCACGGTCCCCACGGAGCGCCAGTTCAGGTCCCCGAAGTACACGATCAGGTCCGGCGGGATGTTGTTGCAGCGCTCGTACACCGACTCGGGACGGAACACCCGTGTGCCGATGGGCCGCCCAGCCTCGTCCGTCAAAGCCTCCAGCTTCCGGGCCAGATCATTCCTCACCGCCTCGTAGTCCGCGGGCTCGACGGTGCCCTCAGGCTCGCGCCCCTTCACGTTGATGAAGCAGCGGCCGTAGTACCCGCCGTCGCCCCAGGCAATGGTCCGTGACCAGTCGATCTCCGCTTGGCCTATCCTCACCGGCGACGGGGGCCGGCTCTTGAGGGTGAGGTACCCCTCCTGGATCAGCCACTCGTTGAAGCAGATACCCCCATCCATCTTCTTAGCACCGTGGTCAGAGACTACGGCGACCAGCGTCTCCTCGGGCAGCACGGCCAGCAGCGAGCCGATCTCCGCGTCCAGGGTGACGTAGTAGTCGTGGATGACTCGCTCGCGCGGGTTGGCCGGCACGTGCTTGGGATGAGCGGGGTCCATATCGCTCCAGAAGGCGTGATGAAGGCGGTCCGTCGCCATCTCCACCATCATGAAGAAGTCCCATTGATGTCTGGTCACCAGGTGTCTCGCCGCCGCGAACCTGCGACGGGTCATCGTCGAGAGCTGGTCCAGCAGGCCATCCTTGTCCTTGGTGCGGAACTCCTTCACGTCCGGGATGTAGCCTCCCACCGCCGCGTCCAGTTCCGCCTGGAGCTCCGGCGGGTTCGTGAAGGCGGCGTCCGGTGGGATGGGGAAGCCCGAAACCATCAGCCCGTTCACCGGCTTGGGGGGCCACGTCAGGGGTACCCCAAGCGTGATGACGCGCGCGCCCTCCTCGCCAAGAAGGTCGTAGACGGTGGGCTCCTTGACCATCAGGGAGCTGGCGAAGCCGAGGCCCGTGTAGCTGTGGTCCTTGCGATTGCGAAACCCGTAGATGCCCAGCGTGCCCGGGTCGCGCGAGGTCATCATGCACATCCACGCGGGGACGGTGATGGGTGGGATCGTGCTCTCCAGCTTCCCGTAAAGCCCACGCCGGGTAAGGGCCTGCAGGTTCGGCAGGTCCTCAATCCAGGCGTCAAAGACCAGCTCCGGCGGGGCGCAGTCCAGACCGATAACGGCGATGGGTGGGTAGGTCTTCTGAGGCATGGCTCTCCCTATGGAAACCGATACTAGAGGCGAGTCTGGATAGTTCTGTAGAGGATTAGGGCGGAATCCTGAGCGATGCCCGCCCGATGGGTGGTGGTTCGGGGTCCCCAAGCCACCCGTGCACTCCCGGCGGGCGCCGCCTGGTGCCCTCGTGCCTGGTTGCGCCCGATGCCACCCACACTTACCCAATCTGGCGCATGGAGAGCTCGGACGTCTCCAGGGGGTCCGGCTGGCCGGTCTGGGTGGTTCTGAGGCGAAGGTGCTCGTCTAGTAGCGCTGTTAGCTCCGCCACCTTGTCGGGGTACCGATTCGCCAGGTTGTTCAGCTCTCTGGGGTCGTCCTTGAGGCTGAAGAGCTCCACCGGTGGCTTGCCGAAGGGGTCCTCGAGGGCGCGGATCAGCTTCCACTCCTCGGTCCGCACGCCGCGCTTGCGCTCCCAGGTGGACTCGGTGAGGAAGGCCGGCCTCGACGGAAGCGGGCGACCGTCCCGAAGGGCGGGCGCCAGGCTCTGCCCCACCATACCCGTCTCGTCAGCGATCTTGGCCAGGCCGACCAGGTCGAGGAGGGTGGGGGCGACGTCCGGCATCTGGATCTGTCCGCCTAGCCGCGTGCCGGGCGGGATCAGGGCCGGGCAGCGCAGGATGAGCGGGATCCGCAGGTTGGTGTCGTACAGCCCGTGGTGGTCGAACCAAAGCTGGTGCTCGTCCAGTTCCTCGCCGTGGTCCGCGGTGATGGCCAGAACCGTCTCATCGACGAGGCCAAGCCGCTCCACCGCGGCGAACAGATCCCCGAGGCAGGAGTCCATGTAGGCGATCTCGGCATCGTACCGCGCCTTGGGAAACTCCACGTCTGTCACGCCGGGCATCCACTGCTGGAAGTAGGCGCGGAACGCCGGCTCGCTCATCGCGGCGTCCATGGAATGGTTCGCCGGGTCTTTCCCGTCTCCACTGTAGAAGCGCGTGTCAAAGGGGGGCGGCGGCAGGTAAGG
>DASXUI010000155.1:0-1711 GCA_036504955.1 Armatimonadota bacterium | reverse complement strand
GAAGGTGTGGGTGTAGCCAGGGAACAGGAGGCTGCCGGTGTCCGTCTCCACGATGCCGCTGTTGTTGAGCTGGCAGCCGTTGGTGAACTGGGTGGCGCCGTCGCCCGCGGACTTGCGGAAGGTGCCGGTGTTGTTGAAGACTTGCGGGCCCGCGAGCCATCCGACCAGCAGGGAGTCGCTCTGGCAGTCGAAGAGGCCGCTGTTGTTCAGGGTGCTGCTGGTGAAGACCAGGCGGCCCTTGCCCGTCCAGGTGACGGTTCCGGCGTTGTTCAGCGTGGCGTTCAGCAGCGCCTTGTCGGTGTCACCGCTCAGGTTGAGCTGGCTGCCTTGGGGCACCGTGAGCTTGCTGCTAACCGTGCCGCTCGTCCAGTCCATGAGCTTGGTGACGGTGATGTCGCCTCCCAGAAGCGTAGCCCCGCCCAGTTCGAGCCCGCTGAGAGTCACGCCGCTCGGCACGGTGATGGCCGCCCCGGCTGAGATGGCCGCGGTGTCGGAGGGGCCGGGCGTGGCGCCCGAGTCCCAGTTACCGGTATCCTGCCAGTTGTTGGAGACCTTGCCGGTCCACGTGATGGAGGCGGCTGCGGCGGGCGTTCCCGCTATGAGCAAAGCGAGAACCAGCAGGCCTGCGGGGATCGCCGCGGAGCGGCGCAAGCGCGGGCAGCCGGCAAGCCCGGTCCCGCGTTGGTCTGCCGTACACCGCGGGTGGAACAGCTCTGGTCGTATCATGGCCGAAGTCCCTTCAATGGGGCAGGATACACGGCGGCGTCCTGAGGGCGCCGTCGACGGGATGGACGGAAGGACCGGCACTCAGAGGCCCGCGGGCGATGGAGCCATCCACCCAGCCCCACCCGCGGCAGCCCGACTGGGCCTCGGTTCCGCTGCGCTCGGGTGATTCATACCAGACTAACGGTCCTTTGTGCAGGGAAGTGCCAGGTGCCCTGCTCGCGCCTGGAGGCACGGTCACTTGAACCCCACTATGCAAGGTCGCGGCAGGGCCACGAGCTAGCGGCCCAAGCAGCCGATCTGGGCGGGATGACTCTGAGGCAGGGCCTTGAGCCGACGTTCGAAGGTCCGCCGGCAGGGGAGGCGTCCGCCCTCGGAGAGGAGCCCCCGTAGGCGCTGCATCTCGGGGGTCGGCTTTTCCAGCACCTGAAGGAGGGCAAGGACCTGGGGCAAGCGGCGGAGCACCATTGTGAGCAGGGCCTTGGGAAAGAGTCGGTCTGGTGGTTCGCCGATGCACGACTGCCATGCACCATGCGCGGCACCCCAACACCTTGAGGGCAAGGCCCGCTCCTCGTCGCCCTAACTATGGAGGGCCCGGCCTCGACTCGCCACTTCCATCTGGAGAAGGGGCAGGACCCTCCCCCTCCTCCTCCCCATTCGCCTCCGTTTCTGCCAAACGAACCTCCCACCGTATGGTTGCTAACTTGCCCGGTCACGGCCGGCCAAGGGGCCTGAGCGCCTGAGCAGTCGCTCCGCGGCTCTTCGGCTGGCAGGAGGGTGGGCGGGCAACGGCGAACCGACCGTTTGGTAAGGATGGCGTCAGTAGATCCAACCGTACCCTCTGGCCTACCCGGTGTTCCATGGGCGGCGGGGATGGGTGCGAGTAGGGGCGTCAAGCCGGCCGGCATCGGCCTAACCCGCATAATGCACGAGGCGCTTGCGCGTCGTGCATGGCGCGGGCTTCCACGCGCTCTCGTGAACAAAGCAG
>DASXUI010000154.1:0-16676 GCA_036504955.1 Armatimonadota bacterium | reverse complement strand
CTAATGGGTTTGCTCAAGAAGACCTCCCCCTGCCCCGGAGCGGGAGCAGGATCGATACTGGGCTGTGGACCCAATCCCCACCACTCACTTCAGGGGGTACCTGGCGAACAGCGTAGGGACCACTGACTGGTTGAGGCAACGAACCGGAACCTCCGTGGGGATCGAAGGCGCTTGGGGCACTCCGGAATCCGTGCCTCGATAGGAACGTAGGGTAACGTTACCACTCGACCCACGCCCAATAACTCCGTGGAAGGCTGCTGCTGGGTGTGGGGGCACCGCAGGCCCGCGCTCCGTGGCAGCGCGGGCCCACTGAGTCAACCTTCGATCACGGGACGCCCGCCTCCTGTGCGCGTCCGCTCCGCCGTGTGGGCTACCCACCCCATCCCCGTGACCGCCATGTTCGACATGGCGGCAGCCCCCAAAACATCTCAGGACACGACACGGGGCCTGGCAGGCACTGGCCGGCCCTGGAGGAGCACACCCATGCGGTGCCTCCGGAGGCCAACGGAGTCAACGGGCGATGCTCGCCGAGCTCTTCCGTTTCGACGTCGGCATCGCAGGCGATCGTTTACTCGAAGCGGAGGTTCTTGACTTCGCCTGACACCTCGATCGCCTCGGAGTCCGGCTGCAACTTCGTGCCGTGCCGAATCACCCGCCGGAAGACGACGCCGTCGATCGGGTGAGCGGCGTCGGCGCCGTAGACGACGATCGAGCCGGGCTGGCCGTCGCGCTGACCGTCCAGCGAGACGTCCTGGAACACGACGTTCCGGAGGATCCCCGGCGTCGGGCTCTTGGCCCAGGCCGTCGGGTGCGGATCGAGGCGGATGAACTGCGACTGCCCCTCATGATGGACGCGGATCCTCTCGAATCGGACGTCCTCCATGAGCATTCCCTCCGCCGGCTGGATGTTGATGAGCGGGCAGGTCGGGTCGGTGTAGTGCAGCACGTCGATGTCGCGGAAGGTCAGCCGGCGCATCGCCGAGGCCCGAGATTCGCCCCCGAGCCGCCAGACATGCGCGCGGTCCGTCCAGAGCGCGCACCGCTCGACACGGAGGTCCTCCACCGGTGGATAGGGCGGCGCGCCCCGCTGCTCGCCCATCCCCTTCGTCGCGATGCAGTCGTCGTCGGAGCGGATGAAGCTGTCGGTGATCGTGACGCGGCTCGAGTTCACAATGTCGATGCCGTCGTTGTTCTCGCACCGCGACGAGCAGACCTTCACGTTCTGGATCCGCACGTTTCGGCTGCCGGTGACGCCGAACACCCAGCTCCAGGAATCTTTGAGGATGATCCCCTCCACAGAGACGTTCTCGCAGCGGTCGAGACTGAGCAGTTGGTTTCCCGGACCTTTGAAGCGCTCCCAGCGTCCCCCGTCCAGGATCCCTCGCCCACGGATCCGGATGCTCCTGCCCGAGGCGTGGACGCCCCCGTAGACCACGGCGCCGGCGGCGAGGTAGAGCGTCTCGCCGTCGTGCAGCTCGATACCCCCCGCCTCATGGACGCCCGGTCCATAGTAGCGCACCTTCGAGTCGGTGGGACCCGGCGCGCCCCGCTCCGGCGGGTTCGCGAAGAGCAGGAGCGGGCCGGTCTTCCCCTCAGGCTCGACCGAGAGCGGGCCCGGTTTGGACAGCGTGAACGAGAGCGTCCGGCCGCTCACGGCCGGGTGGATTCGGCGCGACTCGGGCAGCACGGCGGCCCGATCCAGCGGTTTGGCGGTCGTGATCTCGACCGTCGCCCGGCCGTCGAAGTCGAAACTGGCGAACGAATACGGCCCGCCGAAGGGTTTCACGTAATCCGGATACCAGACGGGCGCGCTGTAGACGGCGACATCCTGCCCGTTCACCCTCACCGTATAGTCGGTCGAGAGCGCCGCCCCTTTCGGCGCTGGTACGCTCACGTCTTTGGGAGCCGGTGCGCTGGCGGCCCGCTCGTGTGACTGGCCGACCAGCGTCAGGCTCGCAAGCCCGATCGTCTTTAGCAGCTTTGCGAACCCTCGCAAGTCACGTCTCCTTCGATCGTGCTCTCGGAACCAAGCGGCGCGATCAGAACCCTGCGGCGTTTCGTCTCCCCGGGGGCAGCCCTACACTCCATCTGAGCTGTTACTATCGAGCCAGAGCGTCCAGCTCATCAAAGCCGCTCACCTTCACATAGGGGTGGAGGCAACCCGGACTCACAAGAGCGCGTAGCTTCGCCCAGAGCTCAGTGCTGGGCATTGCCGCCATTGGGATTGTTTTCGCAGCGCCGAAGTGCTCGATACCGGTGTTGGCCCTGGCCTGGTCCTCTCCCGCCACCACGCGGTGATCGATGGCAGGGGGTTGAATCATTCGCTATATGGCCCAGCCGGAGTGGGGCCTGTCCGGCGCCGCGCGGTCCCACCTGCCGGGAGCTGCCCCTCCCCGCCAGCCCCCTGCCGTTGCCGGAGGAAGCGGGGTCATTCGACTAGCCGCCCGCGGGCGTCAGCGTTGCCGTGCGGTTGATGCTCCAGGAACGAGGCCTGCCTGGGTAGGTGATGTTGGTGTCGGCCAGCCAGCCTCCCCCCATTTGCTTGATCGGCACTACGAGCGGAGTCGCCAGTCCGGAGTCCACCGCGACGGAGGCCACCGGCGGCATGGGGATGTCAAGCACGCCCTTGCACTTGCTGGTGTCGTACAGTCTCTGCGTGAGCCCTTCCCGCTGAAGCAAGGCGAACCCCCGGAAGTAGAGCTCGAAGGAGGGATTGCCGGCGGCGTCCACCTTGAGCCAGCCAAGGACCTCACCGGTCTGAAGCATGGCCCAGCGCACCTCCCGCGGGATGAATTCCACCTGGCACTTCACGCTATCCATGCGGTCCGTGGCTTCGCCGGGCTCCCCGATCTTGCCTCCCGAGATGGTGAGGTCATCCTTCACCGTGAGGTCCATCCAGGCGAGGACGTCGCGGGTCAGGATGGTGCCCTGGGGGGCATAGTGGATGGAGAAGAAGCCCGTCCACCGCCTTGGAATGGGCACTATCTCGAGCGTGTCGGTGTAGGTCTGGGCGCCGCCCGGCAGGTCGAGCCGCCCGGTGCCGGTTATGTAGACCGGCCCGCTGGGCGCCGGTGAGGGCACCGTGTAGGTCGGCCCCGCGAGCGGACCCGAGGGCCCGAGCCAACTGGTCGCATGGGTGACTTCAGTCGCCTTTGGGTCCTTGTCCAGGGAGAACCAGGACTTCAGGTTGACCGTGGCCCCCTCGACCGCGTAGAGGAGCTTCTTGCCGCCGGCCTGCACCATGGCCCCCGGCCCCGACGCCGAGATGGAGAAGTGGACCCTCACGCGCGCCTGGCTGAAGTGAGAGACGGGGACTGTCAGGGTGCCGGTGGTGCGGTCGGTGGTAACGGGAAGCTCCTCCACCATGCCGTCGGAGCCGACGAGATCGACGTAGAGGTTGCCCTCGGCGGGCAGCGCTGCCGGGTCCATCTTCACGGTCAGGAGGACGGGGTTCACGAACGCCAGACCACTGGGCTGAAGCTCCACCGAGCCAAGGGAGGTGGGGGCATCGGCCGAGGCGGAGGAGAGGCTCAGAGTACGCGTCTCGGGTAGCGCCCCCGCCGGCACCGTCAGGCGCACGGAGCCATCCGGCAGGGCAAGCACCCCTCCCTTGGGACCCAGGGATGCCTGCGCCATCGGCGGGCCTGCCGGCCAGGGTAGGGGCTCAAGTCCGGCAGTGTAGCTCAGCAGCCGTACCGCGTCCGCGACGGTAACCTTGCCATCTCCCCAGGCCCCCTCCATCCGCCGAGGGAACACGTCGGCGCGCAGCCGAGCACCCTCATCAAGGGAGGCCAGGCCGATCAGTGCCCGGAGGGCCTGGACTACGTCACGAATATCGACCTTCGCATCGCCGTTGACGTCGCCCGCGGCCTCGGTGGGGACCACCACTCGGACCGGCTCCGCGGCGGTCGTCATCTCCACTCGGTTCCCAGCCTCGTCCAGGGCCACCACATCGTCGAGGGTAGCGTGGTAGGTCCCTGGCGCCAGTAAGTCGGCGGAGACGGCCACCGCCATCAGCAGAGGGCCCTCGCCCAGCATGCGGGGACCCGGCTCCCCCGAATCCTGAGTGCGCGTAGTCACCTTCACCACGAAGGCGCGGTCGTCATCCCGATCCACCTCGGCAGTCACGTCCTGGCCGGCGGCCATCTTGGCGGCAGAGACGCTGCTCCAGGAAGCAGCGCTCTCGGAGAGCACGATGCGGAAGGTGAGGGAGGCGATACCCGTCTGGGTGGAGAGTCGCACGGGAACCATTAGTTTGCCCAGGTTGAACTCGGGCTCCAACGGCTGATCGGCCGGTGGGTTCTCCCCCTCCGGTGGCGCGGGCGGCGTCACCACCGGCGCGGGATACACGGATAGGCGGAGCTCGCTCGCCGGTATGGACAGCGTTCCGGCAGCCACCCACCCCGCCGAAACCAGCGCCATAAGGGCTGCGGCAACCAAGGTCCACCAACGCATTACTGCCCCTCCGATCTTTCTACACGGGCGCCCACGCCCGGGCTGTGGGCGACCAGACGCCCCCTCTGTATCCCCTTTGGCGTGAAGCAGCGTCCCTCCTCTTGCTAACTACTGTTACTAGCGATGATCTGCTTGCTTAGGCGCCGAGCCCACTGATGGCACGGCCGTCCATGGACTGGACGCCTGGCCGGAGCCGGTCCGGGCGTCAAGGTCTCCAAGGAATGCTCCTCGGCCTGGCGCCACAGGGGAATGGTCCACCAAGCTGCCGCCCGCTGGAAATCGGGCCGCGAATCACCTACCTTACTTATGCCTCTGCTACGCCTCGTCCGGTGCGCGCCGATCGCAATGGGCGCCGTGCGATCAGAACGGCAGGCCGGCGCGTGGTGCGTGCCCCCGCTCCGCTCAAGGCCCCATCGGGCTTGAGGCGGGTCCGCCGTCCCCCCCGTAGACACAAGGAGACCACCCTGCAGCAATACGACCTCACGACCCATCCCGATGACGCTCTGAACGCTGAGAACCTGCGTCTGGACGCCTCGGTCGAGCGCGGCTTCGATCGCCTCTTCGAATGGTTCTTTGGCCTGGTCCAGAAGCGGGCCTGGAACCCCAAGGCCCTCTTTCAGTTCACCCCCAGCAAGGTGTCCCCTGACATCGAGCGCGTGATCTGGTCCTCCATGGGCGTGGAGATGGTCCTGCCGGGCTACATGGCGGAGCTGATCCGACTCACCCGCTCCAGCATCTCACGCTTCAGCTTCTCGGTCCTGTGGGGCTACGAGGAGATGCGGCACATGCTCACGCTGATGCAGTGGATGGAAGACGCCCGGGGGGTGGCTCACGAGAAGATCGAGCAGTACTTCGAGGACATCCGAAAGCTGGACTGGCGGCTTCACTACGACAGCCCCAGGCAGAAGATGTGGTACACGATGTGGCAGGAGAAGGCCACCGAGCTCACCTACCTGAAGGTCGCGGACCACTGCAAGAAGCAGGGCGATGACGAGGGCGCGCGGGCACTGAGGAAGATGGCCGGGGACGAGGCGGGGCACAAGACCTTCTTCCGCCGGGGTGTTGAGGTGTTCCTGGAGCACGACGCGGAGGCCACCCTGAAGGACGGGCGGAGGGTCCGACGCACCTTCAGAATGCCCTCTCACTCACTTCTGCCGCACGATGAGGGCGTGGAGCTGATCAGGATCACGGACAGCCTGGAGATTCTTAACAACCGCATCATTCAGGACGAGGTGTTTGCTCCGTGCGTCCGAGACCTGCTGCCGACCATCCAGCGCGCCGGGGGCTACGCCACGCCGGAGGACGTGCCTACCGAGAAGTGGTTCGGCATCAGCGCCAGCCAGCTCCTGGCCACCGCCCCCGCGCGCTGATCATGGTACGGGCCCTGCTTGCAGCCTGGCCCCCAAACGATTGGGCAACGCCGCCGCGGGGCGTGTGGTGTGGCGCTCATCGCATCCCGGGCTGGGCCGGTGAACGACCCGGCACCCCGCACAGGGTGAAGCTCCGGCTCTGATGCCGGAATCCAGCAGCGCTGTGGAGTGGTCCGAGCCGGATCTGGGAAGCACTTGCCACGGGGGCCGCTTGATGCCTCGCTAGGCGCCCACAAGCTCCGGCAGCGCGGCCAGCGATGTCACCTCCCGATCCGGGCTGCCCGGGAGCCGCTCGGGGCGCTGGTGATAGCGGTTGCACCATACGACCCTCATCCCAAAGGCAGAGGCCGAGTAGGCATCCCAAGCGTTGGAGGATTGGAAGGAGATGGCACCGGCCGGCACTCCCAGGCGATCTACCGCTAGCTGATAGACCCGGGGATGGGGCTTGTAGACCCCTACGGACTCGACGGAGAGTACCTCGTCCAACACATCCCCGATACCCGCACTGTCCACGGCCGCCGCGAGCATTCGGGGCGACCCGTTGGAGAGTATCGCGGTCTTCAGCCCGGCAGCCTTCAGCCTGGACAGAACCTGGGGCACCTCGGGGAACGTGTCGAGCGTCAGGTACAGGCCCATCAGGCGCTCGCGGAGCCCCGACCCGTCGAGGTCCAGCGTGTCCAGCGAAAAGTCCAGTGCGTCGCCCGTCACCTGCCAGAAGTCGGCGTGCCTTCCCGCCACCGCCCGCAGCCAGGTATACTGCAGTTGCTTCGAGCGCCACAGCTCGTTGAGTGGGGAGAGCTTGCTTCCCAGCACATCCTCGCAGCGAGCCGCCGCGGATGCGTAGTCAAACAGCGTACCGTACGCATCGAACACGCACGCCCTGATCCCCTCGATGGGGGTTGAGCCCATAGAACCTCCTCTCTTCAGCTGAGGCACCGGCCCCACGGAGCGCCCAGCCACGTACGCGCGGCCACCGAAGCCCCACCGTGATAGGCGGCCGAGCCGGTGCTGCCTACTCCGCGTCCTCGCGGGGGGCGTACTCCTTCACGCTGAACACCACAGCCGCCATGGCCAGCGCCAGAAGGATGGTCCAGAGTAGCGCTGACTTGGCGGTGGCCGCGCTGATCGCTTGGGGAGTCATGGCCTGGAGCAGGGAGCCGATGTCCATCGTGGCCGTTTCCGGTTGGGGATGGGGCGCCAGCACCCGCAGGTGGGCCATCACCGAGAACTCCCCGAACTTGCCCGGAAGCATGGGAACCCAGCTCTCCCACCCGAACACGAAGAAGAGCCCATAGACGAGAGACCGGTCCACGGCGGTGGCTAGCAGCAGCGACAGGCTGCCATAGGCCAGGGCTCCCACGGGTAGAATCAGCAGATCCCGAGACAGCCTGGAGCTCCCCAAGTCGCTGAAGCCGTAGGTAGTCATCGCCAACAGCAGGGCGGCCACGCACAGGGTCAACGTGATGCCGATGAGGCCTCCCAGGAACCGCGCCAGCAGGATTCGAGCGCGGGCTACTGGGCGGCTGAGGATGTAGACGATGGTGCGCTGCTCCACCTCCTGAGACACCGCGCTGGTGCCGAACAGGACGGACAGGATGGGCAGCGTGAACCCGAAGACAAGCATCGTGGACAGAGCGTTGTAGGCAAGCTCCGGAGTCAGCGATTCCTCCCCGTAGTGCCGCCACACGGCCGCGAGCAGCGAGGGCAGGAGCACCAGAACCGCCGCGATGGCGAGGCGCCTGGGGCGCAGAAGCTCACGCAGGGTGGCGCGGATCAGGATCAGGTCAACCATGCTATGGACACCCTCCAGGGTCGCTGGTCCCCGCGTCGCCGTCAACACGCCCGGCAAGGGGGACCGCCGGCGCTAATCCTTCACCAGGTAGCGGAACACGGACTCCAGGTTGTTGTCCGGCGAGTCGAAGCCGTCCAGCTCCACGTTGCTGTCTCGCAGGACCTCGGGCAATCGGGAGTAGAAGGCCTCCGGATTGGTCGTCTCCAACTCCAGCCGCTCGGGGTCGCGCCGGTCAAGCTGAAGGCTCAGCACGTGCGGAAGCTCCAGCAGAGCGGCACCCAGACGTCGGGGCTCGGCCGTCTGGAAGGCGATCCGGTGAGGGTGCTTGTCGATGAGTCCCCGGATGTGGTACACGTCGCCCTGCGCCAGCAGCCTCCCGCGGTAGAGCAGCAGGATGTTGTGCGTAAGCTGCTCCACCTCATAGAGGATGTGGCTGGAGATGAGCACGCACTTCCCCTCGTCCGCAAGGGCGCGGATCAGCGTTGAGATCTCGTGCCGGCCCTGGGGATCTAGTCCGTTGAGGGGCTCGTCGAGGATGAGCACGTCGGGGTCGTGGACGAAGGCCTGGGCCAGCTTGATGCGCTGGCGCATCCCCTTGGAGTACCCGCCAATCCGGCGCCCGGCGTTGGCGGTCATCCCCACCCGCTCGATGGCGTCATCCACGCCCTTGCGCAGCTTGAGGCCTCGAAGCCCCGCCATGCCCGCCATCAGGCTCACGAAGTCGCGGCCGCTCAGGTCATCGTAGAGGCTCTCGCCCTCGGGGCAGTAGCCAAGCGTCTTGAAGACCTTGGGGTTTGCGAAGGGGCGGAGGTCATCTACGGTCACGGTACCGGTGGTGGGGCGAAGCTGGCCGCTGACCAGCTTGATGAGCGTGGATTTGCCGGCGCCGTTGGGGCCCAGAAGGGCGGTGAGCCCGGGCGGCACCTGGCAGGTGATATCGTTGATGCCAATCACCTGGCCGTACCACCGAGATGCCCGATCCAGAACGATCATCCCTTCACCACCTCCACGGCGTGAATCCGGCTCCTGGCCACGAGGAGACCCAAGGCGATCAGCACCAGCGCCGCGGCGACCATGGGCCACAACTCCGGCTTCGCCTGCTCGAACATACCGGACATCCCGCGCATACCGGGAAAGAGGTTGTCGCTCGCCTGGTAGATATGTTTGCCAAGCCCTTCCAGCAGCCCGCCCGGTGAGAGATGACGCACCGTTGATGCCAGCTCCTGGTTGTCCCCGGGAACTATCTGCCCGGCGACCTGCACCACCGCCGCCAGGATGAAGTAGATTCCGGCGTAGGCGGCGCCAGCCACTCGGGGGTTCTTGTTGGTGGAGGAGACGCCCAGCATGATACTGGAGTGGAGGACCGCCGGCAGCAGGCAGGCGCCGACCATCCTGAAGAAGAGGGTGGAGTTGTCCCGCAGGAAGCCCTCCTGCGCGTACATACCCCAGCAGAAGATGAACAGTGCCACTGCCGGCAGTAGGGAAGTAGCGCCCACCGCGATGGCGATGCTCATCCACTTCCCCACCAGGTAGTCCAGCTTGGTGATCGGCTTGGCCAGGTAGACCTGCAGCGCGTTGGCCCGGTTGTCAGCGGCGATGCTCCCAGCCCCCACCATGAGGGTCATCAGGAAGAGCCAGAGAAGCGAGCTGGAGTAGGCGCTGTTGAAGCGATCCGGAAAGGAGAGGGACGCCTGACCGCCGCCCTGCCCCACCCCGACCTGGCTGCCAATGTAGAGGAAGAAGGCCTGCAGCAGGTAGGGCAGCGCCGCCATGAGCAGGATCCCCACGTATCCCTTCTTCCGGGTGGCCTGGCGGAGGCTGTAGCGCGTGATGGTCCACCATCGGAGGGCATGGGACTGCAGAGGCCCGTCGTACCCCCGGTAGCTGAGATCCGCGATCTGGGCTTGGGTTGGGTTCGCCTGCTCGCTCATTCCAACACCTCCAGGAAGACGTCCTCCAGCGTGCGGCGCGCCGGGCGGAAGCCGCGGAGCTGCGCCCCACTGGTCTCGGCGGCGCTGAAGAGCTCCCGCGCGAGGGACTTCGGCTCCTCGCCAAAGGCCACGCGGTAGCGCGGCCCCTGGCTGCTCACCACGCGCGCTCCACGGGCCTTCAGGGTGTCGAGGAACCCAGGGGAGTGCTCCCGCAGCTCTACGTCCACGTGGGAGCCCAGGCTGTTCCGCAGGGTCCCGATGTCGCCCTGAACCTTCACCTGGCCGCCCTGAAGCACGATCACGCTGTCGCAGGTGCGCTCGATGTCGGGCAGCAGGTGGGAGCAGACGACCACGTTCAGGCCCTTCCCGTGGGAGACCTCTCGAACCAGGGTCAGCATCTCCTCACGACCGCTTGGGTCCAGACCGTTGGTGGGCTCGTCCAGGAAGAGCAGCTTGGGGCCGTGCACCAGAGCCTGCGCCAGCTTGATGCGCTGCTTCATGCCCGTGGAGTAGGTCTCCACGTTCCGGTAGCGCGCCTCGCCCAGGCCGCAGTACTCCAGCACCTCGTGGGCCCGGCGCAGCGCCTGGCTGCCCGGCATCCCCGCCAGCTCACCGGCGTAGGCGACGAAGGAGACAGCGTTCATCCCTGGGATGTGGCAGTCAATCTCCGGCATCACCCCCAGCCGCTGGCGGATGAGGGGCCCTTGAGTCGCCACATCCAGGTTCAGCACCTTGCTCTGGCCGCCGGAGGGTTTGAGGAAGCCCAGCAGGCTCTTGAGGAGGGTTGTCTTGCCCGCGCCGTTGGGGCCCAGCAGCCCGCAGCAGCCCTCGGGGATATCCAGCGTCAGGTCGGAGATGACGGTCTTCCGGCCATAGCGCACGTACAGGTTTGACACGGAAGCCACGGCCATGGGCCAGCAGCACTCCTTTCCGACTGCCCAGGGGGCGCCCGGCAGACACCAGCACAACAGCCTCACCACAGGGCAGAACTGCCCCACCACAGAGACACAGAGGGCACAGAGAAGCACAGAGAAGACAAGGTAGTGGCAAGGGAACGTCACCACCAAGTCACCAAGGCACCAAGAAGGGCAGGGCTGGGCAACCTTGGCTTGAGTTGCGCACGATCAGCCTGTGGGGCTGCGCGACCTACCTGACGCGCAAGCGCCTCGTTCATAATGCGGGTTAGGTCTCCTGGGTCACTCACGTCAATCTGGCCATCAGAACCTGGGTGAATCTTCTGAGGCCGTTCCCTACGACCCAACGACCCCACGACCCCACGACCCGCCCTTACAGTGATACTTCGGCGGAGGGCGGACGGTTGTCCACCTTTAGGGACCTGAGCCGCGACCTCTCAGGAGGCGGCGGAGTGGAGATAGCCAGCGGGCCTCACGGGGCGGGGCCGGCGTCGAGCAGGTCGGGGTAGCCATCGGGCGTCGGGCGGCCTCGTGGGCGGGCGCCTGGGAGGCTATGGGCAGGTCCTCAGGCGCCTCATCGGGAGCGGAGGCGGGCATCGGGAGGTCGCCCAGGGACTCCGTGACCTGTTCGATCAGCTCCACCGCGTCCAGGAAGGCGGGGTCGTCGGAGCCTCCCGGTCCAAGGGCCAGCCGCCGCAGAGTCGGTACCGCGTGCCGCAGCTCCGGGGCCGGGTCCTCTCGCGCGATGGAAACCAGCAGGTCCACGGCGGCCCTGCGCGTCGCCTCGTCGGGGACCCGGAGCATCGTACACAGAGGCACGATCGCCTCATGGCCGAAGCTGAGCAGCGCCTCCCGTGAGGCCTGGGCCGCGGGGTCTCGCCGACCGGCCGCAGCGACACAAAGGGGCGGCACGCAGGCCACATCGCGCAACTGAGCAAGGGACTGCGCGGCACGCCGGGCAAGGTCCGACGAGGGATCCTGCAGCAGGATGCACAGGGCCGGGACCGCACGACGGTCTGGGATACCGCCCAAGCCCTCTACCGCGGCCAAGCGGACCCCGGGATCGGGGTCCAGCAAGGCCTGGCTGAGGGCGGGCACCGCCTTGCGGTCACCGATGGCCCCCAGGACCCTGGCCGCACGGCAGCGCGCGGCGGGTGCGGGGCCGCGGAGCACCTCGAGCAGCCCCTCGACGGCCGGCCGCCCAAGGGAGGCCAAGGACGCAGGGACCGCGTCGCTCACCTCGTCAGGATCCCGCGCCAGAGCCTCACAGAGCGGCCAGGCGGCCTCCGGATCCCCGATCTCGCCCAGTGCCTCAGCCGCGTGGTGGCGCACGCCCTCGGCATCGTCCCTCAGAGCCCTACACAGCGCCGGAACCGCCTCGGCATCGCCGCGATTCCCCAGCGCCCTGGCAGCCCGCTGGCGGACCCAGCTATCGGGATCGTTCAGGAGGCCTCGCAGCGGGGCAAGGGATTCAGGGTCGCGCAGCTCGCCCAGGGCGTCCACCGCCTCGGACCTCACGCGCGGGTCTGGGTCAAGCAGCGCCTCACGGAGGCAGGCGGCGGCCGGCGCGCCCACGGCGGCCAAAGCCTCCGCCGCGCGCCGCCGCTCCCCCGCATCCTGGCTCCGCAGCCGATCAGCCAGCGACTCCAACCCCAAGCGCTACCTCCTCTGCCCGCCGAACTTGAAGGGAAGGCGCGTCCGGCGCCCCTTCTCCGCCTCCGGCTCCTCGGGCTGCCTCTGGTCGCCGGCTTGAGCCAGCGTGGCGGGATGGGGCAGCAACGCGGGGTCAACCTCCGGTGCGTGGGAGGGAACAGGCCGGTCACGCAGATCCGCCGTTGCCGCCTCGATGGTCTTCAGGGCGGAGCGGAACACCTCGCGGTCAGAGCTGAAGGTCGCCACGGATAGAACCCGCAGGGTAGACACCGTGCGCCACAGCGCCGGCGTTGGGTCGCGACGGCAGATCTGCTCCAGGGAGTAGGCCGACCGAGCCCTCACGTCACCGGACAGGTCCTTCAGTAGCTCCCCCATGCGCGCGATGCAGGAGCGGTCCCCCCAGCGACCCAGGGCTTCAACGGCTCTCGCCCGAACCTGGGGGTCCGAGTCGTGCATGCGGAGGGTAAGGGCTGGTGCCGCCCGCTCGTCGCCGCAGCGGAGCAGGTAGCGCGCCGCGTTGGCGCGTACCGGGGGGGCCGAGTCCGCCAGCGAGCCCAGCACGAGGTCCGCCACACGGTCATCACCGAAGGCTGCCACGGCCTTGGAGGCCGAGACGCGAACCTTCGGAGACTGGTCCTGGAGGGTCTCGCCCAGAACCGGAACCGACAAAGGGTCGGCCAGAAGCCCTAGGGCTTCAGCCGCCTGGAAGCGGAGCTCCTCGTAGGAGCTCGACAGCGCGCCGATGAGGGCGGGGGTTGCCCGCCGATCGCCTAGCTTACCAAGGATGGCCGCGGCCATCCAGCGGCCCGGCAGCCCGCGCTGCTGAACGATGAAGCAGAGCACGGGAACGGCGTGCAGGCGGACCACGGAGCCGGCCGCCAGGGCCGATGCGCGAGCCCAGGCAAGGAGGCGCTTCAGCGCTCCCAAGGCCGCGGAGATCCGCTTGAAGACCCTATGCCGCCGAAACATGGTCCTCCCCCCAGGGAACGCCGGACGGGCTCCCGCGGTCAGGTCTACGCGGAGCCCGCCAGCACCGGGCTCTGGCGAGCGCGGAACCCAAGCGAGCGGCCACGGGCTGGCATAGGTGCGCGGAGCGGTCCATGCTCCACTACTACCGCAGCCGGACCACCGGCTCCTGCTCCCGCAGGACCTCCTTGCGCACCAGGTCCTCCACGGTCGCGCAGAGCCAGCGGTCGGAGTTCACGCTGAAGGCCACCCTCAGGCGGGGGGAGGCACCGCGCCCAGGTGGGCGCAGCCCCACGGGCTCGTCGGCGGCATTGAGCTCCATCACCAGCCCCTTCTCCTTGGGGCACTGGGGCGCCCAGTACAGCCCACCGTTGGGACGCTCCTCCCAGGCCACCGGCGCCTGCCCCAGACGCCCCACCTCGCAGACGGTGAAGCGGACCTCGGCCATGCCCACGTAGTCGGCGTAGTAGCGGACGGCGAAGTCCGGCACCGTGGGGTAGCGGGTGCGGCGGGGGGTGATGAGCTCGTACTCCACGCTGTGGGTCTGCTCGTTCTGCACGGCCAGGGCGTAGTCGTGATAGATGAAGTCATCGACCGGCGCGCCGCTGGCGAAGCGCGCGGCGCCAAGGGCCACGCCCGTGAAGAGGAAGACCGGGTCGTGGCGGACGACGGCGTCGGGGAAAGCGTTGTCTACGGCGGCCGCGACGCCCGGCAGCAAAGTCGAGCCGCCGACCAGCAGCACCTCATCCACCCTTCCACCCAGTCCGGCACCGAGCATCTGCTGCCGCACGTCCTCCAACGCCTGCCCAAGCTGGGCGTAGAGCCCCCGCTCCGTAAGAAGGGTGGTTAGGTCCTCGCGGTCCAGCGGCCTACGGAGGCCGCCCCAGCAGAACTCCCCGCTGCCCTCGCGGCTGACCCGCTCCTTCAAGCGCATCGCCTCCCAGCGGAGGTCGTGTCGCCAGGCGGGGAGGTCGCGGATGGGGGCCGGTACCAGAAGCTCGATCAGCCACTGGTCCACGTCGGAGCCGCCCAGGTGCACCATGTGCTTCGCCAGAATGGGAGCGGCGCCGGACTCGGCGGTCTCCGGTCCCAGTCGCGCGACCGCCAGGTCCAGGGTGCCGCCGCCGAAGTCCACCACCAGCAGCGTCTCCTCGCGGGCGATGTTGACGCCATAGCCCAGAGCAGCCGCCACCGGCTCATCCAGAGAGCGGAAGCGGTGGATGCCCACCTCGCGGGCGAGGGAGTGCAGGTGAGCCCTGTAGGGGTCGTAGAAACCAACGGGAGCCGGGATGGCCAGGTCCTTGATGGACTCCCCGGAGTAGGCCTCGAGGGCGGTCACGACCTCCTTCACGAAGAGGCGCACGACCTCCCGAACGGAGAGGTCCCCCGAATCCAGGCGCAGGGTGGGACGGTGGGGCTGGCTGCCCAGGTAGCGCTTGAAGTCCTCCGCGAAGTTCGGCTGCTGGCCATCCAGGTTCTGGTCGAGAGCCCTCTGTCCGGCGAACACCTGGCGGTGACGCCGCCGGAAGAAGTAGAGCCAGGGCTGGGTCGTCTCGAAGACGCTGAGCGCGGAGGGAATGAGGTACGCCTGATCGGAGGGTTGGACGCGACTTAACCCAGGGAGCTGAACGAGGGTTACGCTGCCCCCACGGGCCTGTGCCGCGACACTGTTGGTGGTACCCAGATCCAAAGCCCAATGGGATGGCATCGCAGCCCATTGTACCACGCGGCCGGGCGCAAGCGAGCACTCACGAGCCACCGGCCCAGGCTTGTGACTGCCGGGCAGTCAGCGGCCGTGGACAACCTCACCACTGGGAGGGGACTAAGGGCCTTCAGAAAGGCGGACGAGCAGCCGATATTGGGCTTGAGCAGAAGCCACCTTGCTTCGGTTCTCTTCTCTGACGGTCTCGTGAAAAGCCCTGGATGTTTCTGGGAATGAATGGGAACAATCCCTTTGGGGGAGTCGTCAGACTAGATGACAGGGCGCTCAGTTCCCCTAATCCCTGGGCTCCCTGGTGTTACTCTCTCTCGAAGAAAGGCAGGCCCCGGCTCTCTTCCCCTTCCTCTCAAGCCGGGGCCTAACTTTCTGCTTCACCCTACGAAACTCCTTCCTGACCCCCTCTTTGCGTTCACCTGTGCCACCAGCAACCTGCCTCACGGCTGATCCACGCCACGCTCCAAGCAGCACCCCGGATGACCGGTCCGTGTCGCCCCTCGTTCCCGGCTCCACAAGGATGAGGCCGCCCGGCCGCCTCCGATGCCGCGAACAGGATGGGGCCGCCGTGGGGCGGAACCTGTTCTTGGAAGCCGGTCCCCTCGCCTGCCTCTGGCATGAGGCGTCTACGCGTCGTGCGGGGCGCGGGTTATCGCGCGCCTGTCGTGAGTGGCGTAGGCTAGCTTCCACGCACGCTGCCCCCAGTCCCCGGAGGACCCCATGCCCCCAATCAGCCGACGAGATCTGCTTGCATCCGGAGCCGCTCTGGCGGCGGCGTCCCTGGCACCTGAAGTCGGCGCCGCCCTCCGGACGGAGCTCCCCAGCAGGCCTCTCGGGAGGACCGGGGTGACCGTGCCAGTGGTCGGCATGGGAACGGCGGGGCTAGCCGGGATGCCGCCGGAGACCCTCCGCCAGATGGCGTCGCGCGCACTTGACCTGGGCATCAGTCTGATGGACACCTCCCCCTCTTACGGCGAGACGCAGAGCGCTCTCGGCCCCTGGGTCGCACGGCATCGCGAAGGCCTCTTTCTGGCGAGCAAGGCGCGAGCCACCACCGCCAAGGCGGTCATCGCGGAGGTGGAGCAGAGCTTGAGAGACCTGCGGACAGACCACCTGGATCTGGTCTGCCTACAGGACCTATCGATCGCGGCGGATGGACGCCCCGGCCCCTGGGTAGGCGCGCTGGAGGGCCTTCGGCGAGCACGGGAGCGTGGACTCGTGCGCCTTCTCGGCGTCAGCGGACACAGCCGTCCCCAAGCACTTCGAGCCGCGCTGCGGTCGGGCGAGCTTCAGGTGCTGATGGCGCCGGTGAACTACGTGGACGACCACACCTACGGCTTCTCTCGCCACCTACTGTCGGAGGCCGAGAGGCTGGGCGTGGGGGTACTCGCGATGAGGGTGCTGGGCGGCAGATCGGGCTTCACCGCCGACGGTCTGGGTGAGGGACGTCTGGCAAGGGTGACCTATACCGGGGCACTGCGATACGCGCTCTCCCAGCCCAGCGTCTCCTGCGCCGTACTGGGCATGGCGGACGAGGGACAGGTGAGCCAAGCAGCCTTCGAGGCCTCGCGCTTCCGTCCCCTGACCTCCTCCCAGATGCGGAGGGCTCACGCCGAGGGCCAGCGCCTCGCCCAGGAGTGGGGCCCGCATCTTGGCCCCATCGCCTAACGCATCCGTCAGTGGGCAGCGGGTGGCGCTGGCGGGGAGCCGGCGCCGGTCACCGGCCGCCCGGGCAATCCATCACGCCACCGGGTCGCCCCAACTGCCCCCAGCCCACCACCGGAGGCAGTTGGGGCGCAGGCGTCTCGCCTGCGCGACGTGGAGACTGCCTACACCCGTCGGTTAGGTACGGACCCCCGTGGGCGTGTCCAGCAAGCCATG
>DASXUI010000153.1:0-16225 GCA_036504955.1 Armatimonadota bacterium | reverse complement strand
GGGGTTCACCTGGTCCTGAGTGAGCACGAGGTCGCCCATCATCACGTCCATATCATGGTCGCCTCGCGTCATGGCGACCCAGCCGCCGAAGCCGAAGGGCGTGAGGGCCGGCGAACCATCGATGGTCACGTGTAGGTCGTTCCTCGGCAGGTTGACCTTCAGGACGTTCGCCTTGTAGTCCCCCGTCCGGCCCAGATAGGTAAGGACCTCCTGGTACCCGGCTGGCGTCTGCTGTGCGAGGGCGTCAACTGACGGCACGGCGGCCCAGGCCAGGAGCAGGGCCGATAGGAGGCGGTTCATTCGTGTCATCTATCTCTCCCTTGTTGGCGGTTGCGGTCTCCTCAGGACGGCGCCAGAACCAGCAGCTCCGCTTGCTGGCCGCCACGATGCGGGACGGCCACGTAGAGGCGCCCGGACTCCGGCACGAAGAGGCTTGTGCGGGCCTCGGCTGCCGTCGGCACTCGCGCGACCACGGCGTAGTGGTCAGCGTCTGTCTGGCGGATAACGCTCACGCTGCCCTCTCCGCAGGATGCGTAGAGAAGACGCCGGCTCGTGTCGTAGAAGAGGTCATCCGTATCGCCCCCGATGCCGACGAGTGCCACTTGATGCCCCGTCTCGGTGTCCAGCACCAGCACTACCGCAGGCTCTCGGCATCCAACGAAGAGCCGGTGGTGGGCCTCGTCGAGCACCAGGGGGAAGTTGGCTCGCGCGGAGCTGAGAGGCCACTTCGCCAGCTTGCGAAGGGCGTTCCGGTCTATGACCGCTACCTGGCGGGCCGATGGGACGTTCACGAAGATGCGCGTTCCCTTCTTCTCCAACTGGAAGGACTCCGGGTGGCCCGCCAGTGGGACATCGCCCAGCTTCGCGCCGGTGCCGGCGTTCAGCACCCGTAGGCCGCCGGTTCCGTAGCCGACGTACACACGGTCTGGCGGTGGGCCGCAACGCACGTTGTCAGCGTCCTCCAGTCCGGGGACGCTGGTGAGGTGACGAAGGCTGCCGCCATCGTAGACGTCGCACCGCCCACCCTCGCCACTGGCCACGAAGAGCCGATCGGGCGCGGGGCAATAGGCGATCCCCTGAGGTTCCTTGAGGCCCGTAATCCGCCGCGTGTCCCTGCCCGCCCGGAGATCGACCACGTCAACACGGTCGCTGCCAAGCGCCGCCACATAGAGCCGTTGTCGCTTCCAGTCGAGGGCCATGTGGTCGATGCGTCCCTCCACGCCAGGCAAGGGGATGCGCGCGACAACCCGCAAGGCCTGGCTGCTGGTGGCGGGCTGGCTGGACACGCTGGCACGCGGCGCGGCCACCCATAGGTACATCGCCAACGCCACAGCGGCCGCGCAGTAGGGCTGGCTACCTAGTGATCTTTCAGGCAGGCGTGATCTGTCCATGGCGATTCCCCTGTGCGATCATCCGCCGCCGGGAACCCTTGGCCCCGGCTAGGTGTACGCGACACTGCCTTCAGAGCGCACGGGTGGCCGCCATCGTTCCGTGCCGGAGGGAAGGGTGGGGGCGATCCCTGCGGTGAAGATGAGGATGGCTGTGCTGACTGGGGTTTGGCTGCGGAGCGTCCTCTGCTCGGGGCCGTGCGGCCAGGGATGAGCCGGCGGGGCGCCGGCCTTGGTGGGGAGAAGCCGATTGCCAAAGAGGCTGACGGGGGTGCTGGGCGTGCTGGCCGTCTGCGGCCTCATGTGCGGAGCCGCGGGCTCGGGCTCCTGCGGGCGCGGGAGGGCCGGCGTGACCTACTTCGTGGACGCAGTCGCGGGCAACGATAGCCGTTCGGGGACGTCTCGGAAGGCTGCTTGGCGCACCCTGGAGCGGGTCAGCCAGGCGCACCTGATGGCCGGCGACCGGGTCCTGCTTGGGAGCGGGCAGGCTTTCGAGGGCCCGCTCACTCTCAACGAAGGGCAGAGCGGTGCCGCAGAGGCCCCCATCGTGCTGGCAGCCACGGGGCGGAAGCCGGCGGCTATCGACGGCGGGGCCGGCGACGCCCTCACGCTTACCGGCTGCCGGTACGTGCGGGTGTCCAACCTGCGCCTGGTTGGGTGCGGAAGGGGGAAGGGCAGCAACGGCGCCGGCCTCCGGATGCACGCGACGACGGGAGTGGAGCTGGACCGACTGGAGGTAAGCGGCTTCCGACTGGGAGGCGTGGTGATGGGCGCCGACCGAGACGCGCGACTCACCCGCGTTCGAGCCCACGACAACGGCTACGCGGGCATCTGCTCCAACGCCGGCTGGGACGGAGTCCCCCGCTCCTCCAACCTTGTCATCGCTCACTGCCAGGTGCTCAACAACCCGGGCGACCCCAAGAACTTGAGCAACCACAGCGGCAACGGCATCGTTATCGGCGGGGCCGACGGCTGCCTGATCGAGTACTGCGAGGCCGCCTACAACGGCTGGGACATGCCGCGAGAGGGGAACGGGCCCGTCGGTATCTGGGGCTACAACTGCGACCGCCTCACGATCCAGCACTGCATCTCACACCACAACCAGAGCCCGGGCGAGGATGGCGGCGGCTTCGACCTGGACGGAGGGATTACCAACTCCTACCTCCAGTACAACGTCTCTTATGACAACCAGGGCCCAGGCATCCTGCTCTGCGAGTTCGGCGCCGGACGGCCGTGGCAGAACAACGTGGTTCGGTACAACCTCAGCGTCAACGATGGGCTGCGCAACTACCACAGCGGCATCGGTCTGTGGCTGGGGTACCCCGGCATGCGGGACTGCCTCATCCACAACAACACAGTCATCAACGCTACCCATGGCATCAGCACGCGCGGGGACGTGCCGGACATGGTCTATCGGAACAACGTGTTCCTGGTTGGGGGCGACGTGCTGGAGGGTGACTTCAGCCACTCGCGCTTCGAGCGCAACCTCTACTGGCGCACTGGCGTGGGCGTCTTCCACCGCGATGGCGATCGCGTCCACAGCTCGCTGGCGGAGTGGGCCCGCGCCACAGGCCAGGAGATGGCGGATGGGCGCCTCGTTGGGATGTGGGCCGACCCCAAGCTGCTGCTCCCATCAGCGCGCCGGAAGCTGCCGACCGACGTCCGCAGGATAGCCGGCATGCAGGTCGGGCCGCTCCGGCCTGGGTCGCCGTGCCTTGGCGCAGGGATGCCACTGGCCGGGAATGGCGGCCGCGACCTCTACGGCGACCCTCTCCCCGAAGGCCGTGCGCCGTCTCTGGGGGCCCATGAGCCTGGGGGCGCGTCGCGGGGGTAGGGACTATGGGGTAGTTGGCTAAGGATCGGGCGACGGCATGTGCCCAGCGTTCGATGAGGAGCGCTGACGGTGAAGTGCCGTCAGCTCTCGTGGCTAACAGTGTGGGGGCGGCCAGTTACCTGGCCCCGCCCCTAGGTCCTGTGGCCCCCCGGGAGTGAATGGCTCGCGGCACACGGCTTCTGACGCCTGTCGCAGGCCGCCCAGCCGTGAGGGGGCAGCTACGGCAGACCTCGCGTCCGGACTAGCGGGCCTCAGCGTCGGCGCCAACCCGGCAGCGGCAGCGGCCGCGGATCCAGCGCCGCGGATCTGTAGCCCACTACCCACAAGGAAGCGCCTGACCCAGAAGTACTCGCTTGAGGAGCAAGGTTACATCCGCCACGGTGACCTTGCCGTCACAGTCCACGTCGGATGCGTGGATTCCGCAGCCGGAGCCAGGCGCGCTGATGCCTACGGCTTGCCTCAGCGCCCCCACTACGTCCGCGACGGAGATGCTTCCGTCGTCATTCGCATCGCCCACCAGACAGGGGCCGACAGTCACCGTTCCCGGGACAACCCTCAGAAGGTCAGACACTCCCGAGGGGGTCTGGTCGTCTACGTGGAGCGACTCAGCGTAGATGACGTACTGGGAACCCGAGGGCGCCTTCGGGTCAACGGCCAACGCGAGCGATAGGGGCTGCTGAGGCCCGGCGCCGGGCACCTTCGTTGTCGCGGCCACGTGCAGAGCGTCGGTAGGGTCGCTCTGGACAGTCCACCCCGACGCCTGAGGGCCGGGCAGTAGGGCCGCCGAGAGAGGGGCCGGCGCACCCATCGTGGTCGCTACGCGAAGCCTGAGGTCAAGACCGCTCACGTTCGTCGCGGAGGCGGTCAGCCGGACTGGCAGGCTGGCTGACTGGCCGGACGCGGTTCTGGCGCTATCGATGACGACCAGCGGCTCTGCCCCGACGACGCGAACTGTCACCCGGCCTTGGGCACTGGTTAGCTCTCCGTCGCTCGCGGTGTATGCGAAGCTGTCGCTACCCTCGAAGCCGGGCGGCGCTACGTAGACGAAACCATCGGACCCCACGCGCAGTATCTTGCCGAGGGTGGAGGCTGCCGAGATGGCGTAAGTCAGAGGGTCGCCCTCGGAGTCGCTGCCAAGCAGTCCCACCCTGGCGGCACTGTTGCGCGCCAACGTCATCGCTACGTCCCTCACTTGGGGCTTGGTGTTCGGCGGTGCCACGGTGACCGTCACAGTCGCAGACCCGGACCAGTCGATGCCATCAGTGGCTCTTACAGTGAACTGGTCGGTACCCAGATAGCCTGCGTCAGGTGTATAGACCCAACCCACACGCGCTCCCACGGTGGTAGTCGTGCCGTGCGACGGACCCGAGAGGATGCTGTAGGTGAGGCTGTCTACTTCGGAGTCCGTGCCCGGCATCTCGATCGTCACCGGTTGCCCCATGTGGGTTCGGGCGGCCACGTCCTGAACGGAAGGAGGCACGTTAGGCCTGTAGGCTCCCACCGCGGCCGCGTGGTCCTTCCCCGCGCTCAGGGCATAGATGTCGGCGTGGGTCAGGACTGGCCAGAGGATGAGGCCTGTACCCCTTGAGCCAATTCCCAGACGTCCGCGGTCATTGGCGCCGCGAGCATACGTGTCGCCGCTGGCGGTGCTGAGCAGGTAGTAGTCCTCTGCCGCCGACATGGCGCCAAGCTGCCAGGACCCAAGGGATGCGTCGGGCGAAGTGAAGGTGCTCTGGAAGGAGCCCCACAGCAGCGGCCCGGTGCTGGCCCGATAGCCAAGGGCATAGCTGGTAGTGGCCACCAGGTCCACAAGGTCTATTGGGGTCGATAGTTGGGTGGGAACCGCCACCGGAGATGTCTGTCCCGCTCCCAGCAGCCGGTCGTTGCTCCAGCCCCAGCCCCATACCGTGCCGTCGCTTCGAAGCGCCAGGCTGCAGGCTTTCCCGGCCGCGATCTGGGTGACGCCGTTGATTCCGGGCACGGCAGCGGGCGGCGCGATGGGCCGTGCCGTGCCGCACTGGCCCCACTCACTCGCGCCCCAGGCCCATACGGTGCCATCGCTTCTGAGGGCGAGGCTGTGCGTCGCGCTAGTGGCCACCGCAACGATTCCGCTGAGCCCGAAGACGGGCGCTGGCACGGCGCCCACCCCCAGGGGGTCTACGGTTGGCGCGGGCAACCCCTCGGGCCTCCAGGCCCACACGCTTCCGTCCGACTTCACGGCGAGGCAGTGGCTGGCACTGGCCGCGAGGCAGACGCAGTCCTTGAGGCCAGGGACCAGCGTCGGCACGGTGATTGCCCGGGGAGTACCCCACAGCTTCACGGTGCCGGCACTCGTGAGGCCCACCGTGAAGCCCGTTCCGCAAGCAAGGGAGACTAGGTCCTCGGATCCGGTGATGGGCACCGGGAACAAGCGATCCACCCGAGTGCCATCACCCACCTGCCCGTTCTGGTTGGCGCCCCAGGCCAGGGCTGCCGTTGCCGGGACCACTGTGATGTGGGCTGTCACGATGCTCGAGGTGAGAGCGCCGTCGGTGGCTTTGAAGGTGAAGGAGTCGGTACCCAGAAATCCTGCCTTCGGTCGGTATATCCATAGAGGGCCGGCCTGAGACATCGTCCCCTGCTTGGGGGGTTGTACGATGGCGCAGGTAACGGCGTCACCGTCAGGGTCCGTCGTACTCAGCGTGAGCCTCAGGGGGCGCCCATCGGCGGTCATGTAGAACCGAGCATAGGCTCTGGGACTTCGGTTTCTGGAGGCCACTCGTATGCTGACGGTTGCGGGTGAGGACAGGAGTAGCCCATCAGATGCCTGGTAGGTGAAGGAGTCCGTACCCAGGTAGCCCGGTACTGGGGTGTAGACGAGGTTGGGGGCGCTGCCTGTAAGGTTACCGTGGGCGGGCGGAGTCACCACGCTGTAGGAGAGCGCGTCGCCATCCGCGTCTGAGGCGAACAGAGCGATGGCTACCGGCAGGCTCCTGGTCCCAACAGATAGGTCCGCCGCCACTGGCATGTGCCCAGGATCGGCCGCTGCTACCGCGAGGACCCGTGCGGCGGCAACGGCAACGGACCGTACACGGGACAGCGCTTCCACCCGGCGGGGACGCCCGCCGCTCTCCGCCTGCCAGTGGCCCGGGTACCAGCCCCAGAGCCAGAGGCTACCGTCCGACTTGATCGCCGCGCCGTAGGCTGTTGACCCGGCCAGGCGCACCACGTGGTCTAGCTCCGGGATGAGCTCCGGCTTGTTCAGCGTGGGGCCCCCATACTGGGTGCCAAAGACGTTCGAGCCCAGGTGCCACACAGTACCGTCCTCGCGCTGAACGAGGCAGGAGCCCGCGGCGTCGTTAGCCCAGATCACGTCCGGCAGGCCCACCGTCTTGAGGTACGCGGTGGGCGTTGGTGGAGGCGAATCTAAGGTTGTTAGGTTAAGCATATCCCAGGCCGTACCATCGCTTCCTATCGCGAAGGCCTGGGTGAGGTCGCACAGTCCGGCGACACTCGGTACCCGCGCCGGAGAGCCGCCATCTGCGTGCCAATTCCAGAGGACCCCATCGGTGCCCAGAGCTCGGTGGACGGCACTGAGGGTAGCCACGTCCTGGATCGCCACGGGTAGGTCTACCCCGTTGGGCGTCGTCACGGGCTGCCCCAACGAGGGCCAGGTATGGGTGTTTCCCCACTGGGTCACGTGCCCGTCACCGCTAAGGGCCAGGCCCCAGCCGGGCACGGCGGCCAGCTTCACGACTCGGTCAAGGCCCTCCATACGGGTAGGAAACAGGGACAGCGGAGGCGCGGGGTCGCCGTAGCACGCGTAAGGAGAGGCCCCGCAGGTCCAGACGGTGCCATCAGCGCGAACCGCGAAGCTCGTGTCGTCGGTGGCGTAGAGCGACACCACATCCGCAAGGGGTGGGCCGCCGTTCGGCTGCATGACTCTCCGCCAGTCGTTGAAGCCCGACGTCTGGTCTCCCGTTCCGAACTGGCCCAGGGCTCCGCTTCCCAAGCCCCACACGGTGCCTGACTCAATGGGAGCCACCTGCCACACGGTGATCAGCACCCGCGCCTCTGGCGATTCCTGGCCGCCCGACCGGCATCGGTATCGGAACAGGTCAAGGCCGGAGTAGTCGTTCGCCGGGGTGTAGACCAGGTTGGGAGTGGCGCCGGTCAGGGTTCCGTGCAAGGGTTGGCGGGTGATTACGAAGGTGACCGTTGCCTGCCCGGCGCCCACCGTTCCCAGCGTGATGGGCACCGGCTTGTTCAGCGTCGTCTCTACAGACATGGCCATGGGGGATGCCTGGGGAGACGCGGGCCCAGTCGCAAGGACGAAGGCAAAGAGACTCAGTCGAAGCAAGTAAGAGTAGAGCCGCGTGGTACGAGCAGATGGGCAGTTCACTGCAGCCTCCGAGGGCGGAACGCGGAGCCGGTTGGGCGGTATGGCGGGCATCCGACGGCCATCTCGGGGACCCAACTACCGGTTCCACGGTGGTAGCTGGCGTCCTTTCTGCCACCCCACCAACGCTAGCTGAGCCGGTTGGGGTGGTAGATCACTGGCGTCCGAGAGCTCAAGGGCGGCAGCCCTCGCGCTGCCACCCCCTATCCAGCCTCCCCCCGCATTGGGCCCAGGCTGGCGGAGATGAGACGCCCCTGAGTCGTGGGAGCTTGGAGGGGCAGTCCCGACACTGCCACGGATCCCGCGATCCGGGGCCCCTCGAGCCTAGACGAGAAGGGCGTAGGCTGGTGATTCTGGAGTCAGCTCGCTGAAGCTGAGCCCAAGGGCGCGCATGCGCTCCATGAGCGGCTCGTAGTCATCGCGCCGGGCAAGCTCGATGCCCACCAGGGCGGGCCCGAACTCGCGGGTCGTGCGCTTCAGGTACTCGAAGCGGATGATGTCGTCCGTCTCGCCGAGGGCCTCGTCGATGTACCGACGTAGGGAGCCGGCGCGCTGCGAGAAGTTGATCACGAAGTAGTGCCGCAGACCCTCATAGATGAGGCTCCGCTCCACCACCTCGGAGTAGCGGGCCAGGTCGTTGTTTCCCCCGCTGACCACGCACACCACCTTCTGCCCGCCGAGACGCGGCGTCAACTGGTCCAGCGCGGCCACCGCCAGGGCCCCCGCGGGCTCCGCGATCACGCCGTCCCGCTGGTAGAGGGCGATCATCTCCGTGCAGATGCGCCCCTCGGGAACCAGCACCAGATCCTCCAGCGCATCTCGGCAGAGGGATAGGGTGAGGTCCCCCGCTCGCCGCACCGCGGCGCCGTCCACGAAGGGGTCCATCTCCTCCAGAGTCACCGGATGGCCCTCCTGGAGGGCAAGCTGCATGGAGGGCGAGCCCGCCGGCTCGGCGCCGAAGAGGAGGACCGGACGCTCCTGGCCCTTCAGCACCACCCCGATCCCCGCCGCCAGTCCTCCCCCGCCAATGGGTACTACTATGGCGTCTACGTCCGGCACCTCCTGCAGGATCTCAAGGCCGATGGTTGCCTGACCGGCGATCACCGCCGGGTCGTCGAAGGGGTGGATGAAGGTGAGCTGTTTGGCGCGGCAGAAGGCCTCGGCCGCCTCCTTGGCCGCGTCGAAGGTGTCGCCGACCAGATGAAGCTCCACCTGCTGCCCGCCGATGTCCCGCGTGCGGCTGACCTTCTGGCGCGGCGTGTTCTTGGGCATGAAGATGTGGCCGTGGATGAACAGCCGCGCGCACCCATCCGCCACGCCCTGCGCGTGGTTCCCCGCGCTGGCGCACACCACGCCGCGCTCCCGCTGCTCCTCGGTCAGAGATGCCATGAAGTTGTAGGCGCCGCGGATCTTGTAGGAACGGACCCCCTGGAGGTCCTCGCGCTTCAGATACACCTCCGCGCCGTGGCGAGCCGATAGGCGCTCGTTGAGCTCGACGGGGGTGACTCGGGACACGCCCACGAGCTGACGGGCGGCCTCGACAACGTTGGCGAGGGAAGGGGCATGGAGAGGGGAGGGCGGTTCGGTGGACATTAGGTTCCTTCCTTGTAACGGTAGAGCCAACGATTGTGTTGATAATCTCAAGGAGTGGCTTCAGTCCTGTCCCGCTTGCGCGGGCGTCAGAGGTCAGTGGCAGGTGGCGATCCATGGGGCAGTTTGGCGTTGGGTCAGGACGCAGGCCGCTGGGCGCGGACGCCGCTCGCAGAGGTCCCCTCAGGCGTCAGCCGGGGCCTGTGCGGAGGGAGCGCACGTAGTGCTGGAGGACCGGGATGACCGGCGGACTGATGTCCTCCGGGAGGTCGTGAGGGTCGAAGAAGCCTAGCTCCAATGTCTCGGAGCTGGGGGCGTGGATGGGCTCCTCCTCCGGCATCCGCGCCAGGTAGATGATGGATACGGTGTTCGCCAGATCGCCGTTGGGATAGTGGTAGGTGTACTCCGGCCCGGAGAAGACGCCGTACAGGGTGAGCTCACCCAGCCGAAGCCCGGTTTCCTCCAGTACCTCGCGCCGCGCGGTCTCCTCAAGAGTCTCACCAGGTTCCATGCAGCCGCCCGGGATACCCCAGCACCCGTTGTCGGAGCGCCGGTGCAGCAGCAGCCGGCCCTCCGTGTCCAGCACCAGCACGCCCGAACCCACTAACAGCAGCAGCCGCTGCCCGATGATGGAGCGCATATCGGTTACGTAGCCCAGGGTGACCTCCTGTGGGGACTGAGGGGGTGAATGGGTGGTAGGGCCTCCACCTGGCGAGTCCGGCTCATGGGCGGGAACTCGATTCGCCCAACCACTGCCCCGCGCTGGAGCACGCTGTAGTTCGGCTATCGATCGCTAGTCCAGACCTCGGCCTCGGCTGTCAGCCGGCTTGAGCCGGCTTCAGCGAACTGTCGCCCCGTCGCTTCAGCGCGGGGGAGCCGAACCGGGACCACTGCGCAGGACCTGGTAGACTAGCGCCTGCATGCTCCCGAGTCCCATCGCCCCTCAGTCCTCCACCTCGCCGAACAGCCCGGTGGACAGATTGTGGTACAGGCCCTTCTGCGCCAGAAGCTCCTGGTGGTTGCCGCGTTCCAGTATCCGGCCGCGGTCGATCACAAGGATCTGGTCTGCCTCGCGGATGGTGCTAAGGCGATGGGCGATCACGAAGCTGGTGCGGCCGGCCATCAGGCGGCGCATCGCCTCCTGGATGTGCTTCTCAGTTCGAGTGTCCACGCTGCTGGTCGCCTCATCAAGGATTAGAATGCGCGGGTCCGCCAGGATAGCTCGGGCGATGGCCAGAAGCTGCCGCTGCCCCTGGCTCAGGTTCGAGGCCCGCTCCGAGAGCGGCGTGTCGTACCCCTGCGGCAAGTGGTGGATGAAGGAGTGGGCCTCAGCCAGCTTCGCCGCCGCCACGACCTCCTCATCGGTGGCGTCCAGGCGCCCGTAGCGCAGGTTGTCCATCACGGTTCCCGAGAAGAGGTACGTGTCCTGAAGCACGATGCCCAGGTGGCGCCGCAGCTCGCCCTTCGGGAGGTGCCGGATGTCCTGCCCATCGACCAGGATGCGACCACCGTCGATTTCGTAGAAGCGGGTGAGCAAGTTGACGATGGTAGTCTTGCCCGCGCCGGTTGGACCAATCAGCGCCACCGTCTCGCCGGGCCGCGCGTGGAGCGAGACCTCCTCCAGCACTGGAGTGCCGGGCTCGTAGGAGAAACTCACGTTCTCGAAGACGACGTCTCCCCGCAGCGAGGGCAGGGGGCTCGTCTCGGAGGCGTCGGTCTCCGGCGGCTCGTCGATCACCTGGAACACCCTCTCCGCGCCGGCCAGGGCGGATTGCAGCGCGTTGTAGAGGTTCGCGAGGTCGTTCAGTGGCCGCATGAACTGCCGGGCGTAGCCGACGAAGGAGGCGATGGTGCCCACCGTCGCCAGCCCACGCACCGCGAGTGCGCCTCCGACCCCCGCCACCACGGCCAGGCTGAAGTTGTTGGTCCCGTTCATCAAGGGGCCGATCACCCCGGCATAGATCTGAGCCTTGGTTGCCGCGTCGCGAAGCTCTGTGTTGTGCCGGTCGAACTCCTCCAGCGCCGCCTTCTCGCGCCGGTACGCCTTCACCACCTTCTGGCCGCCGATGGTCTCCTCTATGAGCCCGTTCAGCGCGCCGAGGGATGCCTGCTGCTGCCGGAAGCCGGACCGGGCCCGGACGGCCACCCAGCGGTTCAGGATCAGCGAGAAGGTGCAGACGGTGAGAAGCGTCACTCCCGCCAGCATCGGGTTGAGGGCGAGCATCATGGCGGCCGTGCCGACCAGCCCGATCAGGCTCGCGACGATGGAGGTGACCACCCCGCCCAGCACCCGGTCGATGTTGCCCACGTCGTTAGTGAGCCGGCTCATCAGGTCGCCGTGCGACTGGGAGTCGAAGAAGCGAAGCGGAAGGCGCTGGAGCGACGCGAACAGGTCCGCCCTCACGTCGCGGAGGGTGCGCTGCGCGGCCCCTGCCATGATGTAGTTCTGGAGCCAGATGAGGCTTGCATTGGACAGGTGTACGGCCAGCATCAGGGCGCACAGGCCCTCAAGACCCCGTAGGTCACCGGGAATGATGTAGCGATCCAGCGCCCGACCCAATAGGAGGGGCCCCAGAAGTGATAGACCGGAGGTCGCGGCGACGAGGACGGCCGTGACCGCGAGCGACGACTTCTGCCGCCTGAGGTAGGACCAGAGACGGCCGATGACCACCCGGGGGTTGTCCGCCCCGGCGGAGGTCTCGAAGGAGTGGCGCCCTCCGGGCCGTCCGAAGGGGCCGGGGACATTGGCAGCCGGCTTTGGCTCCTGCCTGCGGGGGCTAGACGAGACCATCAGCCACCATCCCGCTGTCCCTCTGCGACTCGTAGATCTCCCGGTAGACCGGGCTCGAGCGCATCAACTCGTCGTGGGTGCCGCGAGCCACCAGTCGGCCGTCGTCCAGCACCAGGATCTGGTCGGCGCCGATGGCGGCGCTGACCCTCTGCGCCACCACGAGCCGCGTCTGACCGGGGTGCTCCTTCGAGAGTGCCTGCTGGATGGCGGACTCCGTGCGTACGTCCACGGCACTCGTGCTGTCATCGAGGATCAGGACTGAAGGCCGAACCAGGAGTGCGCGAGCGATGGCGAGGCGCTGCTTCTGTCCGCCCGATAGGTTCACACCCCTCTGCCCCAGGTTCGTGTCGTACCCCTCCGGCAGTTGGCCGATGAACTCATCGGCTTGAGCCGCGCGTGCGGCGGCCAAGACCTCGTCGTCGGTCGCCTCGGGGCGCCCGTACCGGATGTTGTCTCGGATACTGCCGGAGAAGAGGATGGGCTCCTGCAGCGCGACTGCCACGGCTCCTCGAAGGGCGTCCTGGGGTAGGTCGCGGATGTCCGTGCCTCCCAGGGTGATGCGACCACCCGTGACCTCGTAGAAGCGCGGCACCAGGTTGACCAGTGTGGACTTGCCGGCGCCCGTCGCTCCCAGGATGGCCACGGTCTGGCCTGGTTCAGCGGCGAAGGACACGCCCTGCAGAGCAGGCTCCGACCCGTCCTGTCCGTAGCCGAAGGTGACGTCCTCGAAGGTCACCCGACCGTCCAGCCGCTCCGGCCGAGCTGGCTGGGCCGCGTCCTCGATGAGGGGTTCGGCCGTCAGCACCTCCTCGATGCGTCCCCCGGAGGCCGCCGCCCGCGCCAGGTTCATCAGCAGCATACTGGTGAACATCAGCGACATCAGCGTCTCGGTCAGGTAGCTGCAGAACGCGATGACCTGGCCGGGATGCAGGGCTCCGCCTGTGACCATCCGGCCGCCGAACCAAAGCGTCGCTACAACGCCGACGTTGAGGGCGACCATCATCATCGGCATGGTCACGGCTCCCAGCCTGGCCGCCGTGATGCTGGTGTCCATCAGGGAGTCGCTGGCCTCGCCGAAGCGGCCCTCCTCGTACCGTGCCCTGGCAAAGGCCTTCACCACGCGCACGCCGGAGAGGTTTTCCTGCATCACCGTGTTCAGCCTATCCAGCCGGCCCTGAACCGTGGAGAACAGCGGGTAGGTTCGCCGTACCACCCAAACGAAGACGCCCAGCACGAAGGGCATCAGGGGGATGAAGATGAGGGAGAGGCGAGTGCTTGTGAGCAGGGCCATCACCAGGCTGCCCACCAGCAGAAGCGGCGCGCGGACCATGATCCGCAGCACCATCATCACTACCTCCTGCACCTGGGTCACGTCGTTCGTCAGGCGGGTAATGAGGGCGCCGCTCTCGAGGGTGTCGAGGTTGCCGAAGGAGAGGGATTGGACCTTGGCGAAGAGCTCACGCCGCAGGTCGGCACCGAAGCATTGCCCGGCCTTGACCGTGAAGTAGGTACAGGAGGAGCCCGCTACCACGCCCATGAGGGCGAAGCAGACCATGAGGAGGCCTGTGTGGAGGACCAGCGTGAGGTCGTGGCGGGCGATGCCCTGGTCCACTATGCGCTGCAGAAGCCGCGGTTGCATGAGGTCTAGCGTAACCTCGCCCACCATGGACAGGGGCGCCAACAGCGCCCACAGCCGATAGGGCTTCAGGAAGCGGCCCAACCTCAGAAGTGCCCGCATGGTCTCCCTTCAGCCGGTGATGGACTCGGGCCCCGCCCGCGGCACAGTGCCGGAGCCCACAGTCCCTACTTATATGACACATACGAAGTATCCTGGGCCCGGCAGTATGGTAACGCCCTACCGCAGAGACACAGAGAGCACAGAGAAGTGCGGAGCTGGGGCCATCGCGCGGGAATGAACTCCTCGCGCTACTCGCCGCCCTGTCCCTGACGGGACGGTGATGCGGTTACCAGCATCCGGTAGTGTGAAGCGATCGCGGCGGGGCGAGCACGCCTCCTCGCAGGGGGACGGATCGAGAGGCAGCGCGAGGGGTTCACTCCCGCGCGATGGACCCCCGAGCGAGCAGCGATGGCGCCTCCACCAGACCCACCCCTGCCCCTCTTGGTGTCTTGGTGCCTTCGTGGTGGCTCTTCCTTGCTACAGCCCCGCTCTCTTGTTCTCCTCTGGGCCCCCTGTGTCTCCATGGTGAGTGCGATGCTCCTGTTGCGTCACCTCCACGGCCCAGGTAGACTCGGACTGACATAGACGCTGGCTTGCGGTTTTGGATCGTGTTCCGCTAACTTTCGCACTTCATGGGAGGATGGCTTGCATGGCTGAGAAGCTGCGTTGGGGGATCCTGGGGCTGGGCAACATCGCCAACTCCTTTGCCAAAGGACTGGCGGACTCGAGGACGGGGGAGCTGGTCGCCGTTGGAAGCCGGCGGCCGGAGCAAGCGGACGCCTTTGGGGAGACATACGGCGTCACGCGGCGGCATGGCTCCTATGAGGCCCTGCTGGCTGACCCTGAGGTGGAAGCCATCTACGTCGCCACCCCACACCCCCTCCACGCTCAGTGGGCCATCAGAGCCGCGGAAGCCGGCAAGCACGTGCTCTGTGAGAAGCCCCTGTGCCTGAACGTGGCGGATGCCATGTCCGTGGCGGAGGCGGCTCGACACGCGGGCGTGTTCCTTATGGAGGCCTTCATGTACCGCTGCCACCCGCTTACCGCGCGGTTGGTCGAGCTGGTGCGCGGAGGGGCCATCGGCGATGTGCGGGTGATCACCGCCACCTTCAGCTTCCACTCCGGGTACAACCTCGAGGGCCGCCTTCTGAGGAACGAGCTGGGGGGTGGCGGCATCCTGGATGTCGGCTGCTACTGCACCTCGATGGCTCGACTCGTAGCAGGCGCGGCGCTGGGTCAGCCCTTCGCGGAGCCGCTCCAGGTCCAGGGAGCGGGGCACCTGGGCTCCGAGAGCCGCGTGGATGAGTGGGCGGTGGCGACGCTTCAGTTCCACGAGGGCATCGTCGCCCAACTCGCCACCGGAGTACAGGTGAACCAGGAGAACGTGGTGCGCGTCTTCGGGTCTGAGGGCAGCCTCTGCGTGCCGTCACCTTGGTTCTGCGCCCCCACCGAAGGGGCCATCCGGATCGTGGTCCAGAGGAACGGCGAGGCCCCGCGCGACGAGATCGTGGAGGCCGACCGCAGCCTCTACGCCTACGAGGCCGACGCCTTCGCGGAGGGTGCCAGGACCGGCGCGGCACCCTACCCAGCCATGAGCGTCGACGACACCTTGGGGAACCTCAGAACGACCGACCGTTGGCGGATCGCCATCGGGCTTACCTACGACTCCGAGAGGCTGGAGGCTGAGTCGCCTCCCGCCAGCGGCAGGGCCCTGCAGCGTCGCTCCCACGCGCCCATGAAGTACGGGGCCGTGAAGGGGATCGAGCTTCCCGTGGCGCGCCTGGTGATGGGCACGATGCTGGAGGGCGCTACCCTGCGGGTTCCCCACTCCCGCGCCCTCTTTGATGACTACTTCGAGCGGGGCGGCAACTGCTTCGACACCGCTTACGTGTACGGCAGCGAGGCCATCTTCGGCAACTGGGTGCGCCAGAGGGGCATCCGCGACCAGGTCGTGGTGATCGCGAAGGGCGCGCACACGCCCTTCTGTACGCCGGAGGGCCTGACGCGGCAGCTTCATGAGTCCCTGGACAACCTGCGCATGACGGGGGTAGACCTCTACATGCTGCACCGGGACAACCCGGAGGTGCCCGTCGGTGAGTTCGTCGACGTCCTGAACGAACACCTGAGGTCGGGCCGCATCAAGGCCTTCGGCGGCTCCAACTGGACGCTGGAGCGGGTGGGGGAGGCCAACCGCTACGCCGAGGCCCACGGCCTGGTGGGCTTTTCCGCGGTCAGCAACAACCTCAGCCTGGCCCGCATGGTGGATGAGATCTGGGCAGGCTGCGTGGCCTCATCGGATCCGCAATCGCTGGAGTGGCTGACTCACCACCAGATGCCGGTCTTCTCCTGGTCCAGCCAGGCCCGGGGCTTCTTCTCCCGCGCCAACCCGGAAGACCACAGCGACCCAGAGCTGGTGCGCTGCTGGTACAGCGAGGACAACTTCCACCGCCTGGAGCGGGCACAGGAGCTGGCGCGAAAGAAGGGCACTCTGCCCATAAACATCGCGGCGGCCTACGTGCTCTGCCAGCCCTTCCCGACCTTCGCCCTCATCGGCCCCCGCAGCCTG
>DASXUI010000152.1:0-11867 GCA_036504955.1 Armatimonadota bacterium | reverse complement strand
CGAATACCAAAAGGGACCTACCTTCTGAACTCGTATCGTCCTGGCGCGCATCCCTGGGGCTTTCACAACCTGCTGGTTGGTTCCCGTATCCGGATCGAGGGGGAGCCCGGAGCCACGCTGCTGCAGGGGGAGAGGGGCCGCGCTCCGCTGCCGCAGGGAGCGACCACGGTGATGAACTCGGTCCTGGTGGTCGGTACACCTATGTACGCTGTCGTGACGTGTCAGAACACCGAGTTGAATGGCGGGTTCTATCCCTTGCTTGCGACGGTGGCAGACACGAGCCAGGCCAAGCTGGTCAGAGCATCTGATGCGACTCACTTCGCGGCTGGAGACTACGTCGCCATCTACGAGAAAACGACCGGCGACGTCCTCCCCTCAGAGCTGACTCGCGTCAGGGCGGTAACCGGCGAGGGCCGGCTGACCCTCGCCTCGCCTCTCGCACGGTCCTTCTCAAGGCCAAGCATCGCCAACGTGACGAAGCTGATCACCGCCGATGTGAGCCTGAAGGACCTCAGGATACAGGGCGGGGTTCCCTTGACCATCATGGAGACCTACGGGTTCTCAGCAGAGGGCTGCGAGATCCTGGCGGATACCAAGGTGGGCCAGTCGAACGCCGTGACGACCCTCAACTGCAACACGATGCGTTCCTTCCGATTTGCCCGCAACCTGATCGGCTACGTTGGACCAGGGTACGGCGGGATCGAGCTGCCCCAGCGCAACAGCCAGGACGGGCTGTTCGAGGGAAACACTTTCCGCGCCGCGTCGGTGGGATTCGGGGAGTACGGTGCCCACTGGCGGTTCCTGAAGAACCATATGTGGCTCTACCCCAGGACGGAGACGGCTGTCGCGGTAAGCATCACCGGGCTCGACGTGCTCTTCTCCGGCAACGATGTCCATTGCGGGAAGGTGACCGGGGGGGAGGGTTGGGGTTGTGTGCTGACCGACTTCTACGCGCCTGGCGACTACGCCCCCTACGTAGGGAAGGTCCGAATCACGGGCAACACGATTGAGTGCGAGTCGGGGGCCGCCTACGGCCTTCTGCTGCGGAGCCGGGATCCGGTGGTAACCGCGAATCGCCTCCGGGTCCGGGGTCCGGGTGCAGCCATCCGCTTCGATGGTGACTACATCGCCGCGTCGATCATGGACAACGACATCACCGTCGATACCGGCGCCGGGATCATGCTGGAGACGGGCAGCCATGACGCCTGCACCATCACGCGCAATCGTATTGCCGCGGCCAACGGCCGTGTGGCGATCCACGTCGCCTCGCCCTCCAAGACCGGCAGGCAGCGGATCGAGCAGAACACCCTCTCGGGATTCGCGCAAGGCGTGATACGGGATGGGGGAAACTGAACAGATCATGAACAGGAACGCCGTGAACAGGTGCAAAGGGAGAAACAGTACCATGACGGGAATGTCTGCCGTCCTCATCGCCCTGGTCGCGCTGCTGGGTTCGGCGATCCAGTTGTGCGCAGCCGAGAGCCAAACCTTCAGGGGCACCGCGGCAAGAACGGGCACGTACCGCCTATAGTCGGAACGGATATGAAGTCCGGGCTGATTCCGACGAGCACATCTCCTGGCAGGCGGTCTACGTTCAACGGGTCATATGCGGTCATTCGCGGCCTGTACAGCGCCAGGAGCAGCGGCAATGGCTCGCGGTCCCAACGGACAATCACGGACCTGTCGCCCAACACCACGTATCATTGTCAGGCCCGGGTCAGGTCAAGTGATGCGACTGCCAGTATCGGCGTAAGCAACTACGGCGGCAGCCCAGTTACAGTTGGCACCACCCAAGCCGGTTGGACGAGCTTGACCTTCACGTTCAAGACAGGCGCAAACAATACAACGGCGGATGTCTGGTGTGGGGTAACCAGTGGCGCCGGCGACGGCTACTTCGACAACTTCAACGTATACTGAAGGACGGGCCACGAGGCGCCAATCGTGAGCAGGCTGGCCATGATCAAGACGACTGCTAGCTCGGTGGCTGGCGCCGGCGCCAAGGACCGCTACGGCTTCCGCGTCGCGATGGTGGTCGAGTGATTGACGGAAGGGGCAGGCTCATGCGTGCGAGCATCTGGGCAATCCTCCTGACACTGGCAGCACCGGCGGTGGCGCAGACGGCCTCCAGCCGTGTCCCGGCGCCGGCCGGGAGCACCGTCATCGTCTCGACCTTCGAGGGCAACAGGGGCCCAGGCTGGAAGCAGACCGCGGACATCTCCGGCGCCGTTGGGCCCAAGCACGCCGTGAGCCTCGACGCCGGCGGATTCACCGTGTTCGACAAGGCTACCGGCAAGGCGCTTCGGCACCTTTCACCCCGCGAGTTCTGGCATGGGGTCGAGCCAACCAACTCCCTCGACCCGCGGACGGACCCCAACGACCCGAAGATCATCTACGATCCACTGTCACAGCGGTGGTTCGCCACGTGCGCCGGCAACGCCGGAGCGGCGGACAGCTTCCTGGCCGTCTCGAGCGGCCCGGATCCCACTCAGCCGTGGAAGGGCGTGATGCTCCCGGTGCCCAAGGGCGATCCCGGCATGGTGCTCGGCGTGGACAAGAACGGGCTCTATATCTGCTCGCACAACGGCAGCCCGAGCTCGGCGGACGCGATGAACTGCCTGGTGATTCCGAAGGCCGACGCCATCGCCCCCGGCGGCCCGGTGCTTGCCAGCGCGCGGACCTTCCCCAAGCTCACCTTCGCCGCCTACCCGGCCATGGACTTGGACCCCGGCAAGCCGGCTGACGCCCCGGCCGTCATCCTGAACAACGAGTTCGAGGCGGACACGCCCGGCTGCGGCAAGCTGTACCTATACAGGGTCACGTGGGCGGGCCGAAAAGCCAGCATCTCCGGCGCCCAGGTGATCAAGTTGAGCAAGGTCTACCACACCTCCCGACAGATGGACTGCCTCCAGCCGGGTCCTGGGCCGAGGCTCCGGTCGGACAGCGGGCGGCGGACCAGCAGTGTCGTGGCCTGCCGCGGCAGCGTCTTCGGCTGCCACTCCGCGAAGTTGAGGCCCGAGTCGCGGGTCGGCATCGTGTGGTATGAGGTTCGCGTCAGGGACGGCGCGCTGCTTCAGGAGGGCTTCATCGACGACCCGAAGCGCGACTATCTCTACCCGTCGCTGGCGCTGGACAGCCAGGGCAACCTCGGCCTGGGCTGCACCCGCACGTCGGAGACCGAGTTCCCGTCGGTCTGCGTGATGATGAGGGCGGCAGGCGATCCGCCCGGCATCCTGCGGCCGCCCGTGGTGGCGGTGAGAGGGACGACCTCCTACCGGTACCCTGGCGTCGCGGCGGCCAACTGGAGCCACTACAGCTCGACGGTCCCTGACCCTTCGGATCCTGGCCTGCTGTGGACCTACCAGGCCTACTCCAACAGCGAGGTCGAGAAGCAGTGGTGCGCGGCCTGGGCATCGTTCCGACTGGGACAGCAGCCATAGGCTTCTTCACCACCAAGAGGGTGAAGGAAAGCCTAACCACAGAGACACAGAGGGCACAGAGGAACACAGAGAAGGACCAAGCGTAGTTTTCGTTGGCATCTTGGTGTATCGTTCGCAAGCGCACGACGATCGCGTGCTCGCAGGCACACTCGGTGGTGGAGTCATCCGCGGACGCTGATACTGGTGAGTGGAGGGCCCCGCGCCGTTCACTCCTCCGCCAAGGCGATAGGCGACTGGGCAGGGCTCGCAACTGGCGCCGGCCGTCGTAGGCGGCGCGGAAGTCACCGGGGGGAGCAGGCCGCGCTCCTCCCCATTAGGATGCTCTGGGGTAAGGGCCATGATGAGGAAGGCGGTTTATGTGTTCCTGGCGACGGCGGTGTGGGGCGTAGGCTTGCTGGCTTTCCCGCGCCTAGAGATGCTGGTGCCGAGCGCGGCATCTCCGGCGGCCGCGCAGACCACTCCCACCGTGACCTCGCAGACCGTTACCGTGGCCAGCCGCCGGTACGCAGTCTATGACTACGCGGATCCGGCGACGAAGAAGTTCCGTGTGGTGATCCCCGAGGGACTGAAGACCGTGCGGGGCCTGCTGGTCGAGTGCAACTACGCCGGCGGAGACTCGCGGGCTGACTGGACCTTCTGTCCCTACTACCGCGAGTTCATGCACCTCCATGACTTCGGGCTGGTCGCCTCCACCGGCGACACGCCGCACGCCAAGGCCTTCCAAGGATTCCGGGACTGTCTTCAGAGGGTCAGCGCAGCGTCGCATCATCCGGAACTGGTCAACGCTCCGTATGTCGCCGTGGGCTTCTCCGCCGGGGGAGGCTTTGCCAGCACCCTGATGACCCTGGATCCCGACAGGACCATCGCCGTGGGGATCTACGGCGCGCGCTACAACTTCGACAGGATCTCCACGCCGGCCCCGGCCAAGGTCCTCACCATCCCGTCGATCCTCATCACGGGCGAGGCCGAGAAGCTGAACGACTCTGCCGTTGATGGCCGCCATAAGGTGGATGAGGTATTCCTGCCGAATCGCCCGCTGGGCGGGCAGATAGCGTGGATGGAGAGACAAGGCATCGGCCACGAGTACGATGTGAACAGGCAGGACGCGCTGGCAATGCCGCTGCTGGACCTCGCCGTGCGCACGCGCTATCCCAAGAACGGCGATCCCACCAAAGGCCCCATCGGATTGCTCTCCATCGATCCGGCCACCGGCTGGGTAGCCGACAACACCACGTGGAAGAGCGGCCTCACGAAGATCGCCTCCGCCAGGCGGTTCAAGGGCGACCTCGGCCATTCAAGCTGGCTGCAGAATGAGGACATCGCCTTCATCTACCGGGCCTACGCCACCTACAACAACCCTCTGACCATCACCTCACCCGATCCGTGTGGCCCGGGGACGCCCACCCTGGATCCGGGTTCGAAGGTGAAGGTCACGGTCGATACCAGTAAGCTGCCCGGCTGGAGGAAGCTGGAGCTCTTCGACGGGGCGAAGAGGCTTGGGGTCATCACCGCGGGACCGGCCCAGTTCACCACGACGAGGCTGACGCCGGGCTACCACGTGTTCTCCGTGCTCGGCACGGACGCGGCCGGGAACGTGCGCACCTCCAACCCAACAATGGTTGTTGTTCAGACCCCGCCGCGGTAGTGTTGGGCGCTCGCTTCGCCCGCACGGACCTCCCATAGTCAGAGCAGACCCGCGCCGCGGACGCCCTCCGAACCGTTCGGCGCGCGCTGGTCGCTTCGAGGAGAAGCCAATGGATCGTAGTCCCGCCGCGGTGCTGGAGGCCGAGCACCGCTACATCCAGAAGGTCGTCGGTGTGGTCGCCCTGCACGCTGACGCCCTCGAGTCCGGCACGCCGCCCGACCTGGACCTGCTGTCCCGGGTGGTGGAGTTCATCCGCGAGTACGCCGACCGGCTCCACCACGGCAAGGAGGAGACGCTGCTGTTCCCCGCCCTGGAGCAGGGAGGCGTCCCTCCCCAGGGATGTCCGCTTGGCATCCTGAAGCACGAGCACACGGCCGGGCGAGCCCTCGTCGCCGAGCTTGCGGGCGCCGTTGACGGCCTCCGAGCGGGGGGTGAGGTCGCCCTCGGGCCGCTGGTGAAGTGCTTGCAGGGGCTGGTGGAGCTGTACCCCGGCCATATCTGGAAGGAGGACTACCTCCTGTTCCCCATGACGGGGAAGGTTCTTGCCGCCGACGCGCAGTCAGAGCTCGCCGCGGAGTTCGAGAAGGTCGACCAGGACTTCGGCATCGACCGCATCCACGGCTTCGAGGCCTGGGCGGACGCATCGGCTGCCAGTGCCGTGGGGGGCTGAGAGCGCCATCAGGACATCAGGCTACCTGTCACGTCCGCCGCCAAGGGTCGTCACTCGGGCTTGCCGGGCAGCCTGTAACCAGCGGGGCGATGCCTCAGGATGGTCTGGGTGCGCCTGGCGTCATCGCTCGACAGCCTGTCGATGGTGTTGAGCACGTCACGCAGCCTCCACCGGCGCCCGTCCATCCTGCGCACAGCCTCGTTGGTGGTTGGGTCGAAGTGGAAGCACCCCAGCGCGCCCGTGCGGATCTCCAGATGCGGCGGGCCTTCCTGGGGCGTGTCCATGTCGTCAGAGAGGGCTACCAGCACAATCTGGCCCGTCTCCAACGATAGGGTCTCGTCGCGGTCGATCTTCAGGCCGCCGACGATGTCGTCGGTGTTGTAACGAACCGTGATGGGCGCGCCCACCTTGGGCTTGACCCCCGGGTGGGGCCTCAGCCATCGCAGAGGGACCAGTTCGGCGTCCCGGAAGACGCGCAGGGTCTGGATCCGCGACATTCCACCGGGTTCGCCGCCGCGCTGCGGTCCGCTCACCTCTGCCACACGCGCGATCACCATGCCGCCGGGGAGGCTGAGCATGTCATCCGGTGTGAACAGGGGCACCCGAGTTACGTTGACTATCACATACTGGTTGACAACCCGGTTGGCAGCCCAGGGCGTTCCGACGGCTGCCGTAGCCGCGAGCAGCGCGTACATGCGCTTGCGTTGCCAGAGCATCGCTGCCTCCTTACTAGGGACCGACGGGATACATGCTGGCTGCCGAGCGGCCACCGTCCTGGGAAATGGGCTTCCAAGAACGGGCCTCAGCATCGTGCCTGTGTGTGTATCGCCAGGGGCGCCGCCGTTGCGCGGACAGGTTTGGTGGACCCACCAGCTTGCGGCTACAAGCACTGGAAGGTTCGCTGCGTTCCCATCTGTGCTAGCTCCTGGCCCGCTGGTTAGTCGCTGTCTAGCCCTCAGATGTTCCTTCGGCGGTCGCGGACTGAGACGATATGTCCCTGTGGACGCACTCGCTAGCTTCATATGGGCTAGTGCCTACCACCTTCGGAGCTACCCAGCCAGGGTTGGTTCTATGCTAGTAGAGCTCCCAGGGGCCACGGCGAACCCAGGCCCCCCGGAAAGTAGGCACGCATCATCGGCCTAGTGGCATCCCACTGTATCGCTGTAGAGAGGACCGAGGGTGTGCCGGGCCGGTGAACGACCCGGCACAGGGGCCTTCGGCCAAGCCAGTTGCCACAAGGTGCCGAAGACCGAAGTCCAGTCAGGAGCGGGGGCTTCCACGGGCCTCCTCCCAGCTTGGCCGCGGCCCCTCGTGCGGTTCGTTCACCGGCCCGGCACACCCTCGGTCCTCTCTACAGCGATACAGTGGGATGCCACTAGGCCGCAGCCCAGGGGCTGCTCTGGAACAGGCAGGTATGGATGGCTCAACGGTCGACTCTGACCCTCTTGCTGGGAGTATCCATGGCTCTGATCGGACCCAACGCTGGCGCGGACGCGGCGCCGAAGCTGGTCTTCTCGTGCCGGGCGGGCAACGACCTCTACCGGGTGGTCTCGGAGAGCACCGGGAGGTTGTGGCCCAGGTACGACTCACCGAGGGAGGCCGTGAGGACCGCGCCCTCGGGGGCCGGGGTGCTGGTGCTGGCGGACGAACCCAGCGGGGGGAACAAGGGCGGGCCTGCTGAGCCGGTGACGCTGGACGCCGCCCTCTACGAGACCGCGCGGCAAAAGGGCCTCCGGCTGTTCCTGGAGTTCCCTGGCAGCCTCCCAGGGCTTCGTGTCGAGCCGCTCCGGGAGGCGCGCTGGGAGAGGGCGGTGGTCGCCTCGGACGCCTTTGGACAGGGGCTGGCGAGGCTGCGGCTACTCGCGCTGCACGCCTACCGGTACGTCCCCGTGACCCTGCCCACCGCGGGCTCGGGCCACCCCGCCAAGGGTACGCTTCGGGCCCACCTGGTCCTGGCGCGCGTGGCCGGGTACGACACCGCTGTCTTTGGGCTGCCCAAGGAGACCTTCCCCCTCCTCTTCGAGCTGCCGGCGGATCCGGACCGGCCGGAGATGCTGGTCGCTGCGGCCCCGCTGAGCAGCTTCGTCACCTCGCGCTACGCGCCGACCGAAGCCTGGCGGGAGGTCTGGCGCTTCGTGTTCCGCTGGCTCCAGCCGGAGGCATCGCTGCCGGCCCTCCAGTGGACCCCAACAGTCCGTCCCACCTACGGCAAGGATTCGCCCCTCCCGCGCGACGCCGAGCTGCGGGCGCTTCGGAAGGGCATCGCCTGGTACTCCAAGGCCCGCGTACTCATCGACCCCTCCTGGCCTGACGTCTACGGCACCCAGGCCAAGGAGTGGACAGACCGGATTGGCCCGCCGCCCTCGCGGCGGTGGCGAGTGGGGGACGGCAGCCTAGGGGTGCTGGAGGGCTTCGACTCGGTCATCGCCGCCGACGGAAGCCAGAGGGCCCGCTGGTGGCGCCGCGCCGACTGCATCGCGGAGACCGCAGGCGTGATGGCGCTGGCCGGCCGCGCTCTCCACCGCGTGCCCTTGCAGCGGGTGGGCGGCAACCTGGGCGACTACCTCTTGACGCGATCCATCCTCTCGCAGGGGGAGCGGGCCGCCCCCTCCCATCCCTCCTATGGGCTCCTGGGCTGGAACGACGTCCCCCACTACTTCGGCGAGATGGACGGCTTCGGCGTCTACTACGGCGACGACATCGCGCGCTCCATGCTGGGGGTCATGGCCGCCGCCGGAGGGCTGAACACTCCTCAGTGGGATGAGCGCCTGGCCCGCTGCCTCCTCGCCAGCCTGCGACTCTCCAGCGTCAACGGCTTCCAGCCCACCCGGATCGATGAGGCGCCCCTGGAGGCGAGGGGCTGGCGGAGCTACTGGGGGAGCGACCTGGTCCAGTACAGCCCCCACTATCAGGCCTATCTGTGGGCCTGCTACCTGTGGGCGTACCGGCACACCGGGTTCCGGCCCTTCCTGGACCGCGCGGAGAAGGGCATCAGGATGATGGTGGCCGCCTACCCGGACCGCTGGGAGTGGAACGGCAGCATGCAGATAGAGCGGGCCAAGATGGTGCTGCCCCTGGCCTGGCTGGTACGCGTGCGGGACACCCCCGAGCATCGCGCGTGGCTGCGCTCGATCGTGGAGCCCCTGCTGGCGCGTCAGGACGCGACGGGCTCCATCCACGAGGAGCTGGGCCCTCCCGGCCACCCCATGACGGCCGCGCCCGCATCAAACGAGGCCTACGGCACGGCGGAGGCGCCGCTGATTCAGACGAACGGCGACCCCGCCGGGGACCTGCTCTACACGCAGAACTTCGCCCTGCTGGGGCTGCACGAGGCGGCAGCCGCGACCGGCGACGCCTACTACCGCCAGGCCGAGGATCGCCTTGCCCGCTTCCTCTGCCGCGTGCAGGTCCGCAGCGAGGCGCACCCGGAGCTGGATGGCGGCTGGTTCCGCGCCTTCGACTCCAGGCGCTGGGAATACTGGGCCTCCGGGGCCGACTCCGGCTGGGGAGCCTGGTGCCTGGAGAGCGGCTGGAGCCAAAGCTGGATCACCATGGTTCTCTCCCTTCGGCATCTGAAGACCTCCCTGTGGGCCCTGACGGAGGGAAGCCGCATCGGCTCCGTCTTCGACGCCTGCCGCCGCCAGATGCTGCCGGAGGCTGGCTGAGGCTGCGCCCAGAAGTGCCGCACCCTCACCGGTACGCCGGCCACCACCTTCTACACCTTCGATCCGGAAGGCAACGTCTGCCAGCGCCTCGACGCCAGCCAGACGGTGCTCTCCAGCGACCAGTACGACGCCTACGGGCACCTAGTGCAGGGCGGTGGGGCTGCGGGCGAACCCTTCGGCTGGATGGGGCAGTACGGCTACTACAAGGACCCGACGGGGCTGTACCTGTGTACCTTCCGCTACTACGACCTGGAGGAGGCGCGCTGGCTGACTCCGGACCCGATCGGCTACGAGGGCGGCCCCAACCTCTACGAGTACTGCGACGGCGACCCCGTCAATGGGGCGGATTCCATGGGGCTCTCTCCACAAGGGGATCTGCTGAAGATCAAGTGGCACAAGCTGCCGCCCAACGACCCTTGGCACAAAGGAGACCACTGGGACGTAACGTTCCGCGACTCTGATGGCCACAACCGTGACTACCGGATCTATCCCGACGGTGAGATGGAGGAGAAGGACGAGACCATCAAGCAGAGGGCCAATCGGGAGGAAGCTGAGCGGAACAAGCAGAGATACAAGGACGAAAGGGCCCGGAACCGGCAGGCATACCCACCGAAGAAGGCGCTGGTCCAGAAGCCCAAGAAGTGCAGTTGGTGGCGGAGTGCTTGGGAGAAGGCCAAGGGAATGGGCCCGTGGGTCGTCGGTGGATACCTAACATGTTGGGTTGGCAAGGTAGCTATAGGGGCTGGGACCGTCTCAGCGGTCGGCCCGGTCGGAACAGCGGGGGGAGCGGTCGTAGGAGCGCTCACACCCTAGAGCTATCTCGTCTTCAGAGCATCCAGCCTCGGCTCTGAGCTGCCTGGGCCGAGGCGCTGGATGGGAGGCCGAACACCTACGCAGACCCCGGGCTGTGTGGTTGGGGCAGGCAAGGGATCTGGAACGAGTCGCCCATTCCCTTGGCCTGGGGTCCTACCGGCGACGGTCTACCGAGACTGTAGCTGCGCCTATCTGAGCACTAGTGATGGCGCTCGCCCGCTTGCGTCAACTCCGAGATTACGGGGGCCGGTGCCGGCGTTGGCGACCCAGGGAATGTACGGTTGAGGCGATCAGCAACCCTTAGCGAGGTCACCACAAGGTGTCGCCATGGAGAGATGGTATGGATGCAAACGATAACAACGACGACCTGCGACCAAGGGTGCTCTTCAGTTACGACGAAGAGATGGCCCAGGTGGCGCTGGAGTTCGACAGTGAGACGAACTGCGTGGAGGTCCGTGCGGGCCTTCACGGATACGCGATGCTGGCTGAGCTGTTCGGCATCTACGCCACGATGCCTAAGGATGCCTTTGGCGAGCATTCCCATATCGACGTCCAGAGCGCTTCTGCGGGGGAGCTTGTGGTTACCTACTCAGATAGGGTGTAGGTGAGATGGATTGTGAGATCGTGCTAGACTATGGCTACGATCCGAGCAAGGTCCGGATCCTCGTACGCCGCGTGGACGGCCAGCCCGGAGAGCTTCCATCCATTGAGGTGATCGCGAATCAACACGGAATGGCCGCTCTGGCCCAGCGAGCTGCGGCGTTCGTAACGGACCCCGAGCGGGAGGACCTCATGCTTGGGCCAGGCCCGGAGGATGGGCTGCTATCGGGCTCGTTGCGACTAGTGTTCACCTTCGATGCTTCCCTTGACCGTAAGGTAGAAGTCTAGCCCCGCCTCTGCGAGCTATCCGTGAAGGCAGCTGTCTCCGCTCAGCCGCCAAGCGCTAGTGCAGTTACGGTCAGCAGCTCGGTGGCATGGAACCGCTTCGGCGCCTACGGCCTGCTCTCCCGGCGCACCCTCGCCGTCACCCCGGCCACCACCTTCTACACCCTCGACCTCGAGGGCAACGTCTGCCAGCGGCTGGACGCGAACCAGACGGTGCTCTCCAGCGACCAGTACGACGCCTACGGCCACCGGGTGCAGGGCGGGGGAGCGGCGGGCGATCCCTTCGGCGGGAGCAGTGGGTACTGGCCTTAAGCGCCGGTTCCGATGAGGTAGCCGCTGGGCAGCTACTGCCGGAGACTGGCCGTCAGCCTGGTCTCCGTCGCGCCCCAACCTCGCCGAGAGGCGTGACTTGGGGGGGAGCGGCTGGGTCTCGCCTTCTGAGGCGCGCCGAGCCCGGATGCCATCGGACAGCAGGTAGGCCAGGCCGCGAGGGTGAACTGGCAGGCGGATGCGTTGCCGGCACGCGGCATCGGTTGGCGGCCAAGCTCTCTCGGATCCGCCGCCAGGCCGGTGGCTCCATCGAAGCGCCCCTCAGAGGGCTCGGCCCGAGGGGGCCGGGCTAACGCCGGAGAGGCTAGACGAGCTTGCATCCGACAGCCGCGCCCCCACTCGCTATCACAGCCGAAGAGGGCATGCAAGAGAGCCAAGCTCTGCTTTGGCGGCGCCTTAGCCTGTATCATTCACGAGGGCGT
>DASXUI010000151.1:0-48568 GCA_036504955.1 Armatimonadota bacterium | reverse complement strand
TTGGCGATCTCCTGCTGCTGGCGTTCGTAGGCCTCCTGAAGCTGCGCCTCCGCCAACTCCTTCTGGGCCACGTACTGGCTGTAGTTGCCCTTGTAGGCGGCGGCCACGCCACCTGTAAGGTCGACCACCTCCGTTGCCACTGCATCAAGGAAGACCCGGTCGTGGGAGACCAGGAGAAGGGTGCCGTTCCAGGACTGAAGGTAGCGCTCCAGCCATTCCGTGGCGTCCAGGTCCAGGTGGTTGGTCGGCTCATCCAGCACCAGGATGTGGGGCTGCTGAAAGAGGAGGCGAGCGAGGCAGACGCGGGTCTTCTGCCCACCACTGAGCACGCGGACGGGACGCTCCAGCTCATCACCGGCGAAGCCCAGTCCGGCCAGGATCACCTTCACCTCGGCGTCGGCCTCGTATCCGCCGGCGTCCTGGTAGTGGTGGATGGCGTCAGCGTAGGCGTGGGTGGCTACATCGAGCGCGGCACCCTGGAGGGAGGCGACTTCAGCCTCTAGCCTAGTGACTTCCGTCTGCAGTTCCCAGAGGTCCGGACGCACCTCGAGAACGGCCTGATACACGGTGCCGTCGCGGTCGAGCTCGTTTTCCTGGGCGAGGTACCCCACGGTCGCGCCGCCGATGATGGCCGCCGTGCCCCCGTCCGGCTCCTCCTGTCCCACCAGGATCCGCAGGAGGGTGCTCTTGCCGCAGCCGTTGGGCCCGACGAGCGCCGTGCGGTCCCCCTGGCCCACCGAGAAGGTGACGCCCTTGAGGACCTCCTGCATGATGTAGGACTTGGTGACGTTGCCGAAGTGGATGAGCGCCATATTGTGAGAGTCCAGGTGAACGCAGGTGGGAGCCGAAGCAAAGAAGCGCCGTGGGACAGGTCCCACGACGCGCCAAGTTGATCCTACCAAACGGGTGGGGGAGGGTCAAGCGGAGGAGCGTGGTACTATAGCCTATGGCCCCTTGTGAGCCTTTGGGAGAGGGCAGCACGTGGGCATCGCTCCGGCGATGGTCCCCCCGGCCCGCGCCGCCGAGATCCTAATCCTCGCCTGACGGTGAGCCGGTTGGGGTTCGGTGAGGCGCGGGCCAGGGGGCCCGTGGAGTGGGGAGTACTGATGGTGACGAGTAACGCGCGCCGACGCCGGTATCTTGCGGGTTCCCTGCTGATGGCCCTCAGCCTATCCCTGCTGGGGGCGGCGCCGACCCATGCCAGGAAGGCCGAGGGCCCGAAGGTGCTGGTGGGGCCGGGGACCGAACTGCGGACCGGCAAGGGGAAGAAGAGCCAGAGGGTGCCGCTGGACGCCGCTTGCTCGCTGGCGATGGATCGCGCGGACACCCTCTTCCTGGTCGATGCGGAGTCGCACTCCCTGGTGCGCGTTGAGGTGAAGAACCGAAGGGCTCAGGTTCTGGTGGGCCCTGGCGCTCCGAACGACCCCAAGCGAGGGCCCGCGGCTCAGCTCTCGTCGCCCTCGGCTATCCTCTCGGACCGCCACGGCAGCTTCTACGTGGCGGACACCGGCGCCGCCTGCGTGGTGAAGGTGGACGACCGCGGGCGGGTCACTCCGGTGGCGGGCACCGGCCGCAGGGGCTCCAGCGCCGATGGCGGCCCGGCGTCCGAATCTCCCCTTCAGGAACCCGTGGCCCTGGCGCTTGATTCTGATGAGAACCTCTACATCGCCGACGCGGGGGACTGCCGGGTCCGGCGGGTGGACCGCGATAAGGGTCTGCTGACCACCGTGGCCGGAACCGGCGAGTGCCGGAGCGAGGGGGACGGCAACCCCGCCAGGCAGGCCTCCCTAGCCGACCCGTGCGGCCTGGCTTTTGACCGCGAGGACAACCTCTACATCCTGGAGCGCGGCTCCGGACTGCTGCGCCGCGTGGACAAGGAGACTCGCACCATCACCACCGTGGCGGGGAAAGGCACCTCATCGGGGGCCACGGCGCTCAGTACCCCGCTGCCCGAGCCCTCCGCGCTGGTCGCGGACCGCGAGGGCAACCTCTTCGTGGGTCTCGGAAACGGGACCGTCCTGCGGTTCGGGGCGAAGAAGCGCTTTGTTACTCTCGTCGCCGACCGCAGTGCTGGGCTTCGCAGGCCTGTGTCGTTGGCGGTGGTGGACAACACCCTCTACGTCGTGGATGGAGAGAGCCATGAGGTTGTCTCCATCCCCTTGCCCAAGTCGCTGAAGGAGTAGGGGAGCCAGCCGGCGCCCGCGCGCGGACCCCACCCAAGCCATGGGATACGCACTTCTTTCCGTCTTCTTCCTGTTGGGAGGCGCCTCGTGCCTGTGGGCGGTTCGCCGCTCCCGAGCGCTGAGGGGCATTCCCCAGGAGGTCTGTTTCCAGTGCGGAGGGCTGCTGTTGCCCCAGCCCTCCGTGGAGACCCGGCGGGAGGTGGTGAAGCGGCCTGATGGAAGGCCCGGACAGATCGCCATCTCCTACGGCTTCGATTCCTACTACGAATGCCGGCGCTGTCGGTCGCGGTACCGCATAGACGCGCCGAACCCTAGCCTTCGCCGGCTTGTGGCTTTGCCCCGGCGCGAGCCGGAGATAGAGCTGCATCGGGAGGCGCTGCCGCTAGATGGCTGGAGCGCGGCATCGGAAGGCCGGGCCAGCCCGTAGGCAGACGCAAGGAATGGTTCCGGTCGCAACGGTTTGGAGGGACCCATGGGAGAGAAGCTTGCCCTGGACGGGGGGACCCCCGTTCGTGACGTGCAGAGCCGACCCTGGCCCGAGTGGCCGCAGAGGTCCGAGGCGGAGTGGCGGGATCAGGTGGAGCCCGCCTTCAGGTCTGTGTACGAGAGCGGCATCGAGGCTCTGCCCTCGCCTGTGGCTCACCAATTCGCCCAGGAATTCGCCCGGTACTGCGGGGTGCCCTATGGCCTAATGCTGCCCCACGGGACCGACTCCATCGCCGCTGCCGTATCCGCCGCCCTGGACCTCGACGGCTTCATAGACGGCGGCGAGGTCATCATCCCCAACTACACCTTCATTGCCACGGCCAGCGCGCCGCTGTCGCTGAGGTGCCACGTCTGCTTCGTGGACGTGGACCGCCACAGCTTCACCCTGGACGCGGCAGCCCTTCAGGCCGCCATCCAGCCGGGAAAGACCAAGGCGATTCTTCCGGTCCACCTTGGGGGCCATCCGGCGGACATGGACCAGATCCTCGAGATCGCCAACCACAACGGCCTGAAGGTGATCGAGGACTGCGCGCAAGCCCATGGCGCTGAGTGGCGCGGACGGAAGGTCGGTTCCTTCGGGAATGCCGGGGCCTTCAGCTTCCAGTCCAGCAAGAACATCACCTCTGGTGAAGGCGGCTGCGTGGTGACCCACGAGGAGCGCGTTCACGAGCAGGTGCAGAGCTTCATGAACGTAGGCCGGGTGCCGGGCGGTGCGCGCTGGCACTACCAACGGATGGGCTGGAACTACCGCCCCTCTGAGTACCTGGCGGCCCTGCTGACGGTTCGGCTTAGGTCCTACCCCGAGGCGCTGAAGCGCCGGTCGGACAACGCGAAGTACCTCTCGGAGCGGCTGAGTCAGGTAGAGGGCATCACGCCTCCCGCCGAGGCGCGGGGCGTGAGCACCCACGCCTATCACCTCTACATCATGAAGGTAGACATGGCGTGCTTCGGCGGCCGGCCGAGAGAGGACCTGTTACGTGCCCTGGAGGCGGAGGGCGTGCCCTGCTCTCCCGGCTACACGCAGCCGCTCTCCGAGGAGGCAGGGCTGCGCTACGTGCACGATCACTACTCGCGCCTGCTCCGCATTGAGCCCTGCCCGAACGTGCGCAAGATCTGCGCCACGTCCCTGTGGCTGTTTCAGCACCTGCTACTGGGCTCCCAGGAGGACATGGATGACATCGCGGAGGCCTTCTTGAAGGTCCAGCGCTGCTTCCGGGGGTAGCCTCGGAGAAGACTTGGGGCCGCGCTGGCCTAAGTCAGGGGCGAGGCATGCCTCGCCACCCAGCGCCTGAGGACGAGGGCCCCAGCGAGGGCCTTGCGCTCCGGCCAGCCTGCGTATCCAGGCGCTGAGCGCCCAGAAGCGCGACGCTGCCGGTGATCCGCAGACCATTGGGCTGGCCTCGTAGGGGACGCTGGGCGGCACGTGGTGGGCGAGACCATCCCCTGAGGGGGGCTGAATGGGCGTCTCCGCCAGGAAGAGGCTGGCAACCGGGCTGTTGTACCTGCTGCTGATCGCCGGGGCGGTGCCGGTGATGGTGCCCTTCCTGTGGATGGTCGCCAGTTCCCTGAAGCCCCGGGACGAGGCGGGTGGCTACCCACCCCGCTGGCTGCCGACAGTGACCCATACCTATTCCGTGGCGGGCGGCCGCGTGCGAGAGGTGAAGGTGCTGGAGTCGGGCGTGCGGGGTCGCAGCCAGGTCCGGTACCTGGACACGGGCGCTGACGCCTGGCTGCCGGAGGGTGCCCTGCGACGTCAGCAGCGGGTGGAGCCCCAGTGGCGCAACTACGGACAGGTGTTGGAGCGGGAGTCCTTCGGCCGGTACCTGGCGAATACGCTTGTGGTCGCTCTGCTCTGCTGTATCGGCCAGGTGCTCAGTAGCTCACTGGTGGGTTACGGCTTCGCGCGCATCCGCTTCACCGGCAAGCACTGGTTGTTCCTCGTTATGCTGGCGACCCTCATGGTGCCGGGTCAGATCCACATGATCCCGACCTTCATGATCTACCGGGGGCTGGGGTGGATCGATACCTTCCTGCCCCTCATCGTGCCCGCCTGGCTGGGCAGCGCCTTCTTCGCCTTCCTCTTCCGCCAGTTCTTCCTCACCATCCCGCTGGAGTTGGAGGACGCCGCCCGGGTAGACGGCTGCAGCCCCCTCCACACCTACTGGCACATCCTGCTGCCCATGGCGCGCCCGGTCACGGTTACGGTCGCGGTCTACACCTTCCTGGGCGCCTGGAATGACTTCCTGGGCCCGCTGATCTACATCAACTCCGACCACAAACGAACGCTGTCCCTGGCCTTGGACAAGTTCAAGAACGCCTACGGAGTGACGGACATCCCCGCCCTCATGGCCGCCTCCGTACTGATGATCCTGCCTGTGCTCCTCATCTTCTTCCTGAGCCAGCGCGCCCTGATGCGCGGTATGGTCATCACGGGCGTGAAGGGGTAGGCGGACGTGGGGGGTAGCGGGCGCCTTAGCCAACGACAGGGACCGCTACCGGAGCGACACCTGGTCCTCTACGACGGAGAGTGCGGGATGTGCCGCCGGGCAGTGGCTTGGGTGATGGCGAGGGCGCCACGGGGGCGGCTGGTCGCGATGGCGTACCAGGACGCCCCGTCGCCGCCCATGGCTGAGGAGCTCCACGCGGCGTGTGCCCAGGCCGTGCACGTCGTCACCGCCGAAGGCCGGGTGTTGCGGGCCGGCAGCGCCTGCCTCTTCCTGCTGTCCGAGGCGGGACACCCCACGCTCAGCCGGCTCCTCGGTTCACCCCTCCTCCTCCCCCTGGTTGAGCTTGGCTACCGGGTTGTCGCCAGGAACCGGCGCTTTTGGTCACGCTTCCTGTACAGGGAGCCTTCGTAACCCCAGCAGGCGCGCCAAGGGCCGGGTCACCCTGGGTAGTGCCGACCAGCCTACATCTGCCCTTCGCTTGACCTGGTCGCCTCCGCCGAGCTACCTCCGCTGGTGCAGGCGTAGCCGGTTGAGGAGCGCCGTCACGCTGGTGTGATGGCAGGGGGTGAGTGCCTGCGCCTGGATGGGAGAGGACGATGGCAGGATCGAGGGCGCTTTCAGGAGCGGAGGTCTCTGAGTCACTTCAGACGCTGCCGGGATGGACGGGCGATGAGAACGGGCTCTGTCGGAAGCTTCGGTTTCGGGACTTCCCGGCGGCGATGCGGTTCATGCAGGCGTGCGTGGAGGGGATCGAGGAGCGGAACCACCACCCGGCCGGACCAACGTGTACAACGGGGTGGAGATTCGGCTCAGCACCCACGACATCGGCGGCAAGGTGTCAGGCAAAGACATGGACCTAGCGAGGTACCTAAGCTCGGTACTTGAGGAGCAGGGCCCGCTGCTCGGCGCCGTCGACGCGGCGTAGGTTGGTCCGGCCAAGAGAGCTAATAGGGTGGCTTCTGCTGGTGGCTCTTGCCGCGGGGGGATGCTCCGGAGCCTGCGGCCCGAGGACTACTGATGGCGCTCAGGCGGCGCTCCTACGGCAGGCCGTTACGCTCTGCAACCAGGGGCAGGTCGACCGCGCGATCCCGCTGTACACCCAGGCCCTGCGTTCGGCGCCAGCCAGCACGGACGCCCTGGTAGGACGAGGGACCGCGTACAGGCTGAAGGGAAACCTCACCGGCGCTCTGAGGGACTTCGAGCGCGCTCTCCGTGAAGACCCCCGATGCGCGGCGGCGTACAACAACCGAGCGTACGTGCTTCGCCTGATGGGCCGCTACGGCGCGGCCGTCAAGGCCTACCGTGAGGCCGCCAGCGTCAGCCCAACCAGCCCCTCGCGCTGGTCCCACCTAGCCGATTGTGAGATGGTGCTGGGCAGGTATGCCGACGCCTCGCGTCACTACCAAGCCTCCCTCGCGCTCCGGCGGGACCAAAGCGGAGTCCGTCTCAGTCTCGGGCGGGCCTACGCGCTGTTGGGCCGGGGCGCTCAGGCGCGCGCCAGCACACAGGCAGGACTGCGGAGGGCTACCGTCAAGGAGGTGAGCCAGGCGCGCTCGGAGGCGCTGAAGGCGCTCAGGCGCCACCCCCAGCGCGCGGCTCCGGCTGACATCGTGCAGCTACTGAACGGGGCTGCGGTTCCGCAAGGACTGCGGAGTAGGGCGGGCGGTCCGCAGGCTGGCACCGGTCCACCGAGAACAGAGAGGGACAGCGCCGGAGTTGGCGCTGCCCCTCGGTGATACGTCAGGATGGGTCCTAGACCTAGGGAAGCATACCCGCCCGGTCCGGCATGGTGCGGAACTCGCCGGAAAGAAGCGCGCGGACCTGGTCCTCGGAGAAGACCATCGGTTTGGCACCTACAAGAGCCATCTCGGCCGCCTGGACAATGGTCTCGAAACCCTCATCATCCATCAGCTTCAGCGCCGCGGGAAGCCACCCCATCAGCTCCTCCACGCGCTCGATCCGGTTCTCGCCCCTCGCGCTCTCCAGTAACACTGCCTGGCCAGTTGCGCCCATCACTGCCCTCCATGTAGCACGGTGACTGTGCTGTCATACCTGATGACCCAACGATCATGAGGAGATTGAGCAGACCGTTTCTCAACCGCCAGCCCTAGCCTCCTTGGAGGTGGCCGGCTTTCCCCGTCCTCACGCCGTGGACCTCAACTACTGGTACCTACTTGGTTCTTGGTGCCCCCGGCATAACAGCTACCTCTTCTGACCCAGGTGGCTGCCGGATTGTTCCCTGATCTGGTCGCGTTCTAGCGCCAGGCTTATCCACCGAACAGACGAACACCAAGCGTCGACCCTCGCCTCTCGGCCTGAGCCGATCAAGATACGATGACGAAACGCCGCCCCTCACACCGCAGACAAGCGCCTCGTGAAGCCTTCTGGCTGGGTGCCTTCGGTTGCCCCCCATTAGTGTCTATACCCAGCTTGCCGGATATGGCACGTGCCACTGACTGAGGGCGTTTCCCCGTTTGAGTCCTCTTTGGGGTACCATAGGACTGGCTGGCCCATCTTCTCTAAGGGACAGGAGCTCCTCGGGCCGTAAGTTGGCACGTCAGCTCCCACGGTCCGCGGACGCCTGCGGGAACTGCCCCGAGGCCTCCACTAAGGGATGGACCTGCCGCGACACCGTCGCGTTCCCTGTTGCTCAGGCCGTCTCGCCCTGGACTAGCGGCGCCTCACGGGCCCGCGGCGCCCAGCCCATACCTGCTAGACGCGCGCGGCGGCAGGAGGTTGCCGGCCGTTCGAGGTCCGCTCCGGCGCTATCCACGAGAGCGCGCGGAAGACCGCCAAGTGCATGACGAGCACACGCCTCGTTCGCTGCATGGGCCAAGCTGGAGGAAAGGAAGCGTGCCCCCCGAACGGGCAAAGGGGAGTTCCGCTTAGGTCCGGAGCTGTACCGGAGGGCGAGCGAGCGCGACCGACCTCCGAGCCGTACTCAGGGCCAGGCGCCAATGGGGAAGCAGAGCCCGTCATGGGCTTCAGAGGCGCGGGCTCTCAGAGAGCGCTTCTCACCCGCATTCTTGCGAAAGGCATTTGGATGACGATCAGATCTCTGGCGGCCGCCGCCCTGCTCCTGGTCAGTCCCGCGACGCCGCTCCTGGCCCAGAGCCAGGTCACCACCACCACTCAGGACTTCCTGAAGGGCCACCTGGAGAACCTGCAGATCCAAGCGACGGGCGGCGGCGTTCTCAGCCTGGCGCCCCAGGCCCTGCCCGGTGCGTGGCAGGCGGGCGACAAGCTTCCCAAGCCACTGTCTCACCACGGCATGGTGGTCAGCGGCAACCGCGTCTTCGTGATCGGTGGCAAGAGCCTGGCCACCGGCGCCTACATCCCGGACGTCTACGGCGCCACGCTGGACGCGACGACGGGCGTACCCAAGGGCTGGACCGCGATGAAGCCGCTGCCCGCTGGGCGTGGCTACCACGGCGTAGCGGAGTACAATGGCACGATTTACGTGGTGGGCGGCGACGCGCCATCGGCCAGCGTGGACGTGCGGCCCGAGGTCTTCTACAGCCAGGTTCAGGCGGATGGCACGCTGTCCGACTGGAAGGAGACCACCCCTCTGCCGGCTGACACCAGCACCTCCACCAGCGCGGGTAAGGACCTGGCGGGGGTCGTCGCCTATCGCGGCTGTCTGTACCTGGTCAGCGGTGCCACTCAGGAGGTCTTCGCCGGCACTCCCCTAGCGCTTTCGGCGCCCATCAACGCGGACGGGACCATTGGAGACTGGCGCATCAAGACGATGCCGACGGATGCCGCCCGGCTAGGGGCGCCTCTGGTGGCTGCGGGAGGCAGGCTTTACTCCCTAGGCGGCGAGAGGATGGACGCCAGCGCCAACCGGCTGATCGTGGGCGAGGTCTGGAGGTCCAATGTAGAGATCGACGGCACCGTGGTGGACTGGCTGCTGCTGCCCACGGGCCTTCCCGCCGGCCGCTCCAGCAACCAGAACTCCGGGGCCGCGCTGGACGGCACGCTCTTCACCTTCGGCGGGGCCGCCCCGACACCCGATGGCGGCTTCGTGCGGTCCGACACCGTGTACGCGGGAGCGTTGGACACAGACGGTGGAGTCCCCAACTGGCAGGAGTCCACCCCGCTGCCCACCCCGGTGCTCCTGGGTGCCGCCGCTACCGTGCCGCCGGTGGGAGCCTCGGCTGGAACGATTCTGTTCTCCGGTGGTGAGGACCAGACCGGCACCGACGTGGACGGCGTCTACGCCGCTGCCATGACTCCCGCCGCTGGTGGGGCGCTTGCCTACAGCGGCAGCTTCGAGAGCCCCATCGTAGCGCTGCAGGGCGCCTCGGTCAGCCAGATAAGCTGGGTCGGCGCTGGAGCCGGCACCGTTGGCGTTCAGTACCGCGCCACGGACGCCACCGGAAAGTGGGCCGCCTGGTCCGCGCCCGTGACCATCTCCCCCGTGGCAGTCAGCCTTCCGGCCGGTGCCACCGCCTTCCAGTACCTCGTTGTCCTCACCGGTGACGGCAAGACCAGCCCGACCGTGGACAGCATCACGGTCACCACGAGCGGCGGTGGCACCGACAAGGCTGGAGACCTGGACGGCAACGGCAAAGTGAACATCGCTGACGTGGTCTACGGCCTGAAGGTTGTCGCCGGCCTCACAACGCTGACGGCCGACCAGCGGGCGCGCCTGGTTCGCGTGGGAGACGCCTACCCCGCCGCCAAGCACGATGGGAAGTTCGCCATCGGCGATGTTGTGCAGCTTCTGAAGTTCATCGCCGGGCTCAACCCGACCTACCCCTCGTAGGGTAGGGGGCGCAGCCTGCGCTGCCCGCCACCGGCGGCCTTGGGGATTCAGGGGACTGAAGGGGCTCGGGGGCTTGGGGGGCTTGGGTCCCGAGTCGCCTGGGCCCCCTCTGCTGATTCCGGGCTCTTGTGAGCCCGCGTCCGGCGCTCCACAGAGTGCCGAGGTAACCACAAGGAGGTCAAGAGTGATCGAGGGGGTTGGGCTGAAGCGGCTGAAGGTTTACTGCGACGATCGGGGCTACTTCGCGGAGACACTGCGCGAGGATGATCCGTTCTTCAACGGCTTCGCGCAGTCCTCGGTGACCCTCTCCTACCCTGGGGTGATCAAGGCCTTCCACTGGCACAAGAAGCAGGACGACTACTGGTACGTGGTGAAGGGGTCCGCCCAGGTTGTGCTGCATGACCTCCGCGAGGGCTCGCCCACCAAGGGGCAGACGGACGTCTACTACCTGGGCGACGAGAACCGCTCCCTCCTCTTCATCCCACGAGGGGTTGCCCACGGCTACCGCGTCCTCGGCCCGGAGCCCGTGGTCCTGGTCTACTACGTAACCGCCGCCTACAACCCCCAGGATCCCGACGAGCAGCGTATCGCCTGGGATGACCCCGCCATCGGCTTCAACTGGCAGACTCAGAACAAGTAGATCGGCGGCAATAGTACGACACCACCAAGACACCAAGCCACCAAGAAGGGCAAGGAACTGCCGCACCACAGAGACACAGAGGGCACAGAGAAGGGACTGAGGGCTCAGGGAAGGGTTTAGCGGGGATGCGGTAGGTTGGTGACCCTTGGCGCCGGGGATGCCATCCCCGGCTGACGTAGAGGCGCCCCTCCGGGTCTTACCACGGTCAGTGGCGCCGCAATGCCGGGGGTACGCCGCCCTGCTACAGCCCCGGAGGGGCGACTCTGTGTCAGCCGTTGGTAACACCCACGGCGCCAACCGGCGGCCGGCCTACCGCGTCCCCGGCAGGCCCTTCCCTGAGCCCTTCATGCCCCTCTCTGTGCCCTCTGTGTCTCTGTGGTGAGGGGTTCCTTGCCCTTCTTGGTGGCTTGGTGTCTTGGTGGTGACGTATCCCTGCCACCGATCACCTGCTGAGATCAACCCCCATGGCGCGGCGGAGTTGGTCGGCGGCGGAGGCGGCGTCGAAGAGGGCTTGGGCGCGGTTGGTCAGCGCCTCTGTCTGGGCTGCCTGAGCGTCCAGCACTTCCAGGTTCAGCGCCTTTCCCGCCTCGTACCGAAGCTGCGCCAGCCGGTAGTCCTCCTGGGCTTGGCTGACCGCAGCCTGGCTTGTGCGGACCCCCACCTCCGCGGCCTGCAGCGCTAGGTAGGCCTTCGCGACCTCTTGGGCCACGTCGAGTACGCGTGCCTCTCGCTCCTGCCGAGCCGCCTCCAGCATCGCCTTGGCCTCTCCCACCTGCGCGCGCCGTTGGCCGGAGTCGACCAGCGGCAGGCTGGCCATTACCTGCACGCCCGCTCCGTTCATGCCGCCTACACGGGCAGCCAGGGCAGACTGCATGGCGGTCAGGTACACCTGCGGGCGGTAGGATGAACCCGCCGCCTTCACGTCCTGCTCGGCAGCCTGAAGGCGGAGGTCGGCCTCCCGAATCTGGGCGCGCTGGGCCAGAGCCGCCTTCTGGGCTTCCTCCGCAGTGGCCGCGGGGGCGCTGTAGCTCAGATCGCCCGTGAGTCTCGGCTTCGACGAGAGGCTGACCCCCAGGGTGGCCTTTAGCTCCACCAGCGCCGACTCTGCGTCGCGCTGCGCCATGGCAAGCTGGCGAAGCACGGCGGCGTGCTGCGACTGGTTCCTGAGCACGTCCGTGAGGGTCACCTTACCGATGGCGTAGCGCTCCCGTGAGACCCGCACGCGCTCGTCGGCCGCCCGGGCCTGGTCCTCCACGATGGCAAGGAGGTCGCGGGCCAGCAGTGCCCGGCGGTAGGCGAGCCGTGCCTGCAGCGCGACCTCCTGCTCCTGCCCCTGTAGCTGCTGCCCCGCGGCCTGCTCCAGAGCTCGGGCGCTCCTCACCGTGCTGGCGACCCTGCCCCCGGTGCTCAGGGGCAGCATAAACATGAGCGTCTCGCCCGCCGAGGACTTCTCCGGCGCGCTGAGTATGGCGGACGGCATGACCCCCGGTGCCGAGTTGAGCAGCGTCGCCATCGCTGAGGTGTTCACCGCTCCCAACCCAGAGACGGAGAGCTGCGGTCCTCCCATCGCCCGCGCGCCCCGCGTCTTCGCCTCCGCCTGGGCCACCCCGGCACGCAGGCTTCCCGTCCTCGGTGAGTGCTGGATCGCCAGCCTCGCCGCGTCCTCGAGACTCAGCGGACCATCGACCACTGGACGCCCCGGGGTGACCGGTGCCGCGAAGGCCGGCAGGTCCGTGCGCTCCACGGCTGGCGGTGGAGCCGGCTGCGGCGCCACCGCCGGCGGCTCGTCGGAAGGCGTGGGAGGCTCCTGACCCCACGCGCGCGGCATAGGGCACAGCAGGAGGGCGAGTAGGGCACATACTCCGGCAGGGGAACAGCCCCCCACGCAAACGCGCCCTTGGGGTGAGGGGTTGCCTGCCAGCAGCGCCCCAGAGGGTGCGGGGGTGCCCCACAAGCGCGGCCCCGAGGCGTGGTTGGTGCCTCCTTTCATCATCTCACTCCCTTCTCTGCCGCCGCTGAGGGCTCCGGCAGTAGGTCGGCCAGGGTGACCTTAGCAAGCAGTGGTTGCAGGCGGGCCTGCTGGTCCCTTGTCAGGAGGGCTCGCGCGCGGTCCCAGTAGGCCCGGCGGCGAGCGGCTAGTTCCTCGGAGAGCTGGGCGACAGGTTCGGCCACCGAGCGTATCTGGTCGGGGCGGGCCCTCGGTCCGCTGGCGCCCTTGGCGGCCCGGGCCGCGGAGGCCGCGGCCCGGCGGGGCTCCTGGGACTCCGAGTGCCACTGCTCCTGCAGCCTGCCGATGGCGGCTGCCTGCGCGTCAGTGAGGCGAAGCTCCGCACGTTGGGCCAGCAGGAAGCGCACCTCTGGTGCCGGGCTGTAGGTAGCGGGAATGGGGGCGCCAGGAGTGACGGCCCTGCCTAGCTGCGGCGACCCGGGTGGGGTCGCGCGGCTTAGCTCCTGGTACCGGCCCCAGAGCGCGATGCCGCCGCCCAGGGCGAAAATGATCCAGACGAGGACCCGGACCCGGCGCAGCCGGAGCTGTTGCCTCGCGCCGAGGCCGTTCCCGCCTCGGGCGCTTGTGGGATCAGGCATCGGTCTCCCCCTCCACAGGCGTGGACTCGGGCCGGCGCCTGAGCGGGTTCGCCCGGGCCATCCCGTTCACCAGGTCGTCCACGTAGGTGTGCATGATGGGGATATCGAAGAGGCTCAGCACCGTTCCGACCAGTAGGCCGCCCACGATGACCGTGCCCAGTGGCTGGTAGGCGTCCATGCCGGTCTTGGGGCGCAGGGCTACGGGCAGCATGACCAGCATGGTGATCAGGGAGGTCATGAGGATGGGCCGCAGCCTCTGCGGGCACGCCTCCGCGACCGCCTGGTCCCTGGGCACGCCCTCCTCCCGGTACTTGATGATCATGTCGATCAGCAGGATCGCCGTGGTGACGTCCATGCCGGTGAGCACCACGATCGCCATGATGGAGACCGTGGAGAAGGCCTGGTGCGCCAGGAACAGCGCCAGGAAGATGCCGGAGAGCTCCAGGGGAAGCGACGCCACCATCTGGAGCGGCTGCACCAGCCCCCGGAACTGCGCGACCAGCACCAGATAGATGAAGAGCATCGCCACCCCCAGGCCTATCAGCAGCCGCCGGAAGCTGTCCATCATCTGGGTCATGTCGCCCCGGAACTCGATGGAGTAGCCGGGAGGGATGTTGAGCTTTGACATCGCCTCCATGGAGAGCGCCATGGCGGCGTCCATGGAGGGCGCGTCGCCCTTGCGGTAGAAGGCGGTCACCCCGATCACCCGGCGCAGCCCCTCATGCTCGATGACGGTGGGCGCGGGCTGAAGCTGCACCGACGCGAGCGACTTGAGCGGAACCGCCCCCCCGTCCGGCGTCGCGATGGACATCTGCCGAATGTCCCCGGGCGTCTGCCGGAAGGGTTCGTCGTAGCGGACCAGCACGGTGTTCTGTCGCAGGTTCGGCAGCCGGTAGAACTCGGAGGCCAGGCCGCCGCGCAGGGAGTAGTAGGCTTGCTGGGAGACGTCCTCGGCGGTTAGCCCCAGCTCCCCCGCCCGCTGCGGATCGACCTTCACCCGGTACTCCGGGAGGCCCAACGTCCAGGTGGTGGCCGGCTGGTAGATGCCCTTGGTCTTCCGAGCTAGTTCCAGGGTCTGCTGGCCGAGCTGGTCCAGGATGCGAAGGTCTGGGCCGCTGATGAGCAGGTGGATGGGCGCGGCGGAGGTCGCCATTACGTCGGAGCCCATCTCCTTGATCTGGAAACGGCGGATGCCGGGCACGGTCGCCAGAGCCTCGGCCTGAACGGCGTCCATTACGTCCCAGATCGTTCTCTTTCGGTCGTCCTTGTCGGTCAGCGTCAGCATCAGGCTTGCGGCGCTGACCTGAGGCATCTGGTAGCCGGTGAAGTAGGGGCTGAAGGACTCGAACATGGTCTCCGCGCCCAGCTCCACGCTGGCCTTGGTGACCTCCGGGTGCTTCAGGATGATCCGCTCGACGGCGGCCATCGCCCGCTCCGTCTCCGCGAAGGAGGTGCCTGGCTGCATCTCCAGCACCCCGTACCCCTGGCCAACATCCGCCAGCGGCATCATCTCACTTCCCAGGAAGTGGTAGAAGATGAAGCCCAGGATGACCGTTACTCCGATGCGCGCCAGGTTGTTGAAGCGGTTCCGGAGCATGCCGCAGATGACGCGTCCATACCACGCCTCCAGCCGGCCTAGCGCGCGCTGGAAGGGGTTGAGGAGGCCTCGGTAGAACCAGGTGGCCTGCTCCCGCGCGCGCTCCGCCTCGGGACGCAGCAGGTTGGCGCAGAGGAGGGCTGTGAGCGTGAAGCTGACCAGCATGGAGGCCAGCAGCCCGAAGACGATGGGCCAGACCAGCTCCCTGAACATGAGCTGGGTGATACCGCCCGAGACCAGCAGCGGCGATAGGGCCAGCACCAGCATGAGGGTGGACGCCAGCACCGCCAGTCTCACCTCGGCGATACCGTCGATGGTGGCGGTTTTCGCGTCCTTGCCCATCCGTAGGTGGCGCTCCACCGCATGGATGTCGATGATGCTGTCGTCCACCAGCCGTCCAATGGAGAGCAGCAGGCCGATGAGGGTGCCGCTGTTCAGCGTGAAGCCGAAGGGCACCATACCCAACAGCGCTAGCGCGAGGGAAGTGGGGATGGTGATGAGGGCGATCAGGGTTCCTCGCCACTCACCCAGGAAGAAGAGCAGCGCCAGCCCGGTCAGCAGGATGGCCATGCCCAACTCCTCCAGCATGTTGTGGAAGAGGATGCCGACGAAGTGCGCGTTGTCGTAAGCGACCTCGAAGTGGGTGCCTGGGTTCTCTTGCTCAATGCGGCGGACCTGCTCCATGACCGCCGGCACCACCTGCGCGGAGCTGGCCTCCGGGTTCTGGAGCACGGAGACCTCCACGGATGGCTCGATGCTCCCCGACGTGCCGGGGTCGTGCCGCACGTAGTGGTAGGCGCTGCGCCGCTCCCAGAAGCTGTCCACCACGCGCGCCACGTCCCGCACGTAGACTACCCGAGGGGTCACGTTGGGCTGGGCTGGCGAGGGGCGGGTGGAGGGGGCCGCAGCGTCGGACGCGCCCCCTCCCATGCCGCCGCCCATCCCCTCGCCCCCTGACGCCGCGGGCCCGCTCGCCGATGGCGCCTGTGCTCCGGGCACTACCCGCGTGAGCGGGTAGTTCAGCACGTCGCTGGGGCTAAGGGCGCGGCTGTCCACCCTGAGGATCGCCTCCGAGGGGCCGTGGGTGAGGGTGCCTGCCGGGCGACTTACGTTGAACCGGTCAATCGCGTTCCGGACCGAAAGGATGGACAGCCCCTGGCCCGCTAGCTTGTCCCGGTCCACCAGCACCTGCAACTGCCGCCGGTAGCCGCCGAAGGGGACCACGCTGTAGACGTTCGGCACCGTCTTGAGACGGTTCACCACCGTGTTGTCCGCCAGCTCGCGCAGCTTCGCGGGGTCCCAGCCCTTGCCGGTCAGGCTGAGGGACAGCACCGGTAGGTTGAGCGGGTCGATGGCGACCACCCAGGAGGGCTTCAGGTTGGCGCCTGTGGCGGGCAGGTTGGCCTGAACCACGTTCATCAGCGCCTGGACATCGAACAGGGCCTTGCGCATGTCCTGACCGTAGTTGAACTCCAGGCTGACCAGCGAGAACCCGTCCTGGGAGGCGGAGCGGATGAAGCGCAGCCCCTTGATGTTGACGAGCTGCTCCTCGATGGGCTTGGAGACGTAGATCTCCATCTCCTCCGCGGAGAGGCCCGGCATCATGCTCACCACGCCGACCAGCGGACTCTCCACGTAAGGCATCATGCGCCGGGGCATGACGTAGAGCACGGAGAGGATGGAAGTGATGATGGCCGCCAGGTAGAAGGCGCCGATGATGTAGGGGTGCTCGATACTCCACTTGTGAATCATGTGGAGCGCGCCGGGACCCTTGCCCTCGTGGGAGGCGCTGTGGATGGGTGTGGGCGTCATCCTGGCCTCCTAGCTCGCCACGTCGAAGGTGAAGGCGGTCGCTCCAATATCGGCACCGGCTCTCCTCACGTGGAGCTGGATCTGCCACGGGCCGCCGCTGAAGCTGGCTGAGCCTCTCAGCTTCCCCGGTCCCTCCGGCCGGAGGTCCAGCTTGGGGGTTGAGCCCATGTCCATGCCAGGCATCGAGGTGGTGGCGGTCACCTCCGCGTCCGTGACCGGTTTCCCGGAGGCGTCGGCCAGAGTAACGGCCGCCTCCACCGGCTTGCCGGCCGTAGCCCCCGAGACCGCTAGGCTCACGGAGAGATCACCGACGCTCTGAGTGCTGGTCCAGCCGTTCGCGGCCGAGAGGCGACCGCCGCCACCGCCGGGCGCCACCGCCTGCGCGGGTCCCTTGGGACCCCAGGGCACGGGCGTCACCGTGTCTCCCTCGCGGAGCGACTGGTAGCCGTCGACGATGACCTCATCGCCGTCCTTCAGGCCGCTCAGCACCTCCGTGCGGTCTTCGTTGTCACGGCCCAGGGTGACAGTCACCAGGCGCGCGGACTTGGGGCCCACGCGCTTCGAGGGAACCAGAGGCATCCCGCATATGGGGCAAGGGCCAGGGTGGCTCTGGTGGACCTGGGGATGCATGGTGCAGGTGTAGTCCTGCTTGGCTCCGGGCTCCGGGGCCCCACCGACTGCCAGCCACAGGGAGGGCTTGCCTTCGCCGCTGAATCTCTGGATGGCGCGCGTCGGCACCGTGATCACGTGCGTGTCGGAGTTCGTCCTGAGGTCCATGCTCACGTGCTCGTTGAGTTCGAGCCCGCTGCCTCCCGGCACCAACACCTCCACCAGGGAGGTGTGTGCGGCGTGGTTCGCTTCTGGGAAGATGGAGGTGATGCGGGCCTTCAGGGTGTGGTTGCCGTGAAGTGTGCGAAGCGTCGCCTCGCCCCCCACGCGCAGGTCCGTCATATCGGTCTCAGAGATGTTCGCCTGGACCCGAAGCCTGCTCTGGTCCACCACGCGCAGAATCGCCATGCTGGGGTTGACGAGGGTTCCTGGCGCCACCAGGCGCTCCGCGACCACTCCGGAGAGCGGGGAGCGCAGCTCTCGGTACCCGCTGAAGAGGCGGGCGTACTGGGTTTCGCCCCTCGCGGACCCCGCCATGGCGGCCTGCTTGTCGATCTGGCTCCGCGCCGCTCGGAAGGCGGCATCGGCAGCCTCGGCGCGGGCACGAGCGGCGGCCACCATCGAGCCACGGTTGCGGGCCTTGGCCTGAGCGCTGGCGACCATCGCCTTGGCCTGCTCCAGCTTCTGCCCAGCGGTGTCCACCATTGCTTGCCGCTCGGCCGCCATGTCCTGGGCGGAGCGTACCGCCGCCTGTGCCTGCTTCACGCGTGCCTCGGCCGCCTGGCTGGCGGACCGGGCCGACAGGTACTTCGACCGCTCCATCTGGTACTCATCGAGCGACACCGCGCCCACCCGCACGAGCTTCTCAGAGCGCCCGGCCTCTGCCCTCCAGTAGTTCAGATCCGCCTGTGTGGTAGACAGGTCCCGGCGTGCTCCCTCCAGCGCGGCCTCCGCCTCGACGATGCCGGACTGCGACTGCCGCGCGGCTGCCTGGGCTTGCCGAACCTCCGCAGCCATCTGGGAGACGCCGCGCGAGGCCGCCAGCACTTCCGCGCCCATGGAGGCGGTATCGCCCTGGGCGGCGGCGATCTCCGCCCGGGCGGCGGCCTGGTCGGCCCTTGCTCGGCCGGCTTCCGCCTGGGCTACCGACACCTCGCCCTCCGCCGCCCGGGCGGCGCCCTCGGCGCGCGCGACCTGCGCGTCCAGGTCCGGGGCGTCGAGAACGGCAAGCCGCTGTCCCTGGGTCACGCGGCTGCCGGCATAGACGCTCATATCCTTCAGCCAACCGGTGACTCGTGGGTACACCACGGCCTCCGAGAGGGGAAGTACGGTTCCGGAGTAGGTAACGTGGGAGCTGGCGCTGCCGGCGCGGACCGCTTCGGTGGCGACGGGAACGCTGCCGGTGGGCGCCTTCAAGGCGCTCATGTCCATCGCCTGAGCCTCTATCACGGTCATCTGACCCGGCTTCTTGTAGGTGCCGACCACCCATTGGGCTCCGACCGCCGCGGCGATCAGCAGCGCCCAGGCCCATAGATGGCGCCTCAGTGAAGTAAGCATAGCTTTCATTGACTCCCCCTCGCCTTGGGGTTCGCCCGTGCCGATAGCTGGGGAGCCCTGGCACGAGTGCAGAAGCCCGGTCAGCCGTGCCCCAACTGCTGGGCGCCGTAGCCGCGGGAACGATGATCTCAGGTGGTCCTGAAGCAGGCCTGCCTCGCCAATGAGCAGGTTCGATGCCGCCCCGTCGCGTCCCCGCGCCGGAGTCGCAGGACAACGGCGTGCGGTAAGCCGGTGTTCCTTGCGCCAGGGAGACCCATCTGAGGGAACGCGGAGCCAGAGAGCCGTGACGGCAGAGGCGCTACGTTCCAGCCGAAGCCAAGGGCGTCGGCGCGTGCGGTGCTAGGCGTGGGGTGGAGCGCGAGAGGGGAGGGAGAGGAGGTCTGGCGCGTCTGGCGGGGAGCGGTCCGCCACGAGCCGGAGCACGCCGGCCGCTAGGGGGAGCTCTACGGTCACCGGCTGCAGGAGCGCGGGGGTGGCAAGCGGCAGATCGACCACGGCACGATGGGTCCCTGCCCGGTCATCACTGGCGAGGAGACACTGGCCACCCGGCTGATGCGCGCGTGGGCTGGTGAGGCCGGGCGACCTGCGCGGGGCGCAGCACGCGTGGCCGGCTGACCCTCTCTCGGTCCGGGCGTCGGAGTCGTGCATGGCGAGCGGACAGGGGGTGCCGTCAGCGCACTGCCACGCCAGCCCCAGCCCCGAAAGGGGGCGGGCCAGCGCCAGCAGCGCCAGCAGGCACACCAGTCCCATGCTCATCCATCGTGGTCGCGACATCGCCATCCTACTTGTTACGAGTGTAGCCGGCTGCTGATGGTTCCTGCAAGGGAGAGAGGGTGCCCGTGGCGTTTGGGCTGGCCACTCGCCGAACAACCTGGTGGAGCGGCATCTGTTGGATGGCGCCCTGATAATGTAGTCCCCGTGGCGCCGATCGGCTGGCCGGTTGCAGGACAGGTGCGGCTCCGGGTACAAGGTAGGCACGCGCATCAAGGGGCAGTGTTCGGTAGCGCGTGTCGGCTCCCCATAGGGGAGCTTGTGCCACGGAAAGGAGCCAGCCTTGGGTATGCCTCCGTCTTGCAGCCGCAGGGAGTTCCTCCGCGCTTCCGCTGATGCTCTCGGGCTTGCCGCGCTCGCAGCGGCGTCGAGCCCCCTTCTGGGCCAGACCACGGCGCCCCCTCCCAGCCTGCCCGTCGCCATCGGGCGCTGTGCCACCTATGACCAGGCGACGGTCACGCGGACCCTTGCGACGCTTCTCGACCAGATCGGCGGGCTGAAGAAGCTGGTCGCGGGGAGGACCGTTACCATCAAGGTAAACGCCACCGGCGGCCCGGAGCGGATGATGGGTAAGCTGCCCATCGACACCTTCCACACCCACCCGGCGGTGGTTCGGGCGGCCATCGAGCTGATGGCGAAGGCTGGCGCCCGGCGGATCCGCATCGTGGAGAGCTCCACCTGGCGCCGCCCGCTGGAGAGCTACCTGCAGGCCGGCGGGTGGAGTATCCAGGCCGTGAAGTCCGCCGCCCCGCTCGTGGAGTTCGAGGATACCCGCAACCTGGGCAGGGGCAAGGGTTACTCGCGGCTGAAGGTCCCCGGCGGCGGCCTGGTGTTCCCCGCCTTCGACCTCAATCACTCCTACGCCGATACGGACGTCCTGGTCTCCATCCCCAAGCTGAAGCTCCACTCCACCGCAGGCGTTACGGTCTCCATGAAGAACCTCTTCGGCATCACGCCCAACGCCCTCTACAGCGACGACGCGGGCAGCGAGAACGCGACGGAGGCCCGGAGTCACTGCCTGCACATGGGGCGGAGCCAGCCGGCGAAGGGCTCTCCCCAGGCGCACCCGGACGCGGTACGCCACGCGGAGGACCGGGTGCCCCGGGTGGTAGTCGACATCGTGCGCGCCCGGCCCATCGACCTCTGCATCGTCGATGGGATCGCCAGTATGACGGGGGGTGAGGGTCCCTGGCAGTGGCCGGTGAAGGCCATCAGCCCGAAGCTCCTCCTGGTAGGCCGCAACCCGGTCTGCACCGATGCCATCTCGACGGCGGTTGTGGGCCACGACCCCATGGCGAAGCGCGCCGTGGAGCCCTTCCCCGGCGACAACCACCTCGCTTTGGCAGCCGCCGCCGGCCTGGGCACGAATGACCCCAGCAGGATCGAGGTCCTCGGCCTGCCCGTGAAGCAAGCCCTTTGCCCCTTTGGCAAGGTCAGCCGGGAGTATGACCACTGGTGAACTGACTGAAGAGGTGAAGAGGTGAAGGGGTGAAGAGGCGAGGAAGCCCCAGCCTGGTGACCATCACGAGCACAGGCCAGGTTCTGAGGCTCTTTCACCTCTTCACCTGTTCACCTCTTCAGTCAGTTCGCCGCTCTCTACCTCTGCCGCGCCGCCCCGCCTAACGCTACCCCCGGCTGGCTTCAGGCGAGGGTCTAGCCAGCCGTAGAGCAGGTCTACCAGGATGTTCACGGAGACGAAGCCGACGGCCATGAGGAGCGTCGTTGCCTGGATCACGGGGTAGTCTCGGCGGGTGATGGACTGGATGGAGTACCAGCCCAGTCCGGGCACGCTGAAGATGGTCTCCACCACGAAGGAGCCGGAGAGAAGGTAGCCCAGGCTGCTGCCGATGACTGTGAGGACGGGCAGCATCGCGTTGCGGAGCGCGTGCTTGCGCACCACGGCTGACCAGGAGAGACCCTTGGCGACGGCCGTGCGGATGTAGTCCTGCCGCAGCACCTCCACCATCTGGGCGCGGGTAAGCCGGGCGATCAGCGCCGCGGGCCTCGCGGCCAGCACGACCGCGGGCAGGATCAGGTTCTCGGGCCCCGTCCAGCCGGAAACGGGCAGCCACCGCAGCCTGAGCGCGAAGAGGACGATCAGCACTGGCGCCAGCACGAAGGCGGGGATCGAGGCTCCTGAGATCGCCACCAGCATCGCGGCGCGGTCCACCATGGTGTCCTGCCGGGCGGCCGCGAGGACGCCAAGAGTGACCCCGAAGAGCGAGGCCAGGATGATGGCAGCCAGGGCGAGGGTCGCGGTGTTGGGGAAGCCCTCCCGCACGATATCGGTGACGGGACGGCGTGTCTCGTAGGAACGACCGAAGTCGCCGTGCACGGCGCGCCACAGGTAGGAGCCGTACTGCACCAGCGGGGGGCGGTCGAGGCCCAGCTCATGCCGCAGGCGAAGTCGGGAAGCGGGGTCGGCGTGCTGTCCCAGCATGATCTCCGTGGGATCGCCCGGCGCGAGAGCACCCAGGAAGAAGGTGATGGCGGAGATGGCGACCAGCGTTGGGATCGCCAGCAGCAGCCTACCCAGCACGAACCGGATTCGAGCGCCCAAATGCACCTCACGCGGATGGCCAGCCTAGCCAGCGGCCTGTTACTGCTTCGTCACAAAGGCACCAAGACACCAAGAGGGGCAAGGGAAGCTCTACCACAGAGGCACAGAGAGCACAGAGGGGCACAGAGAGAGACCCACCGTTGGTCCTCTTGGTGTCCTGGCAGTGAAGTAGCTGCTTGCCGCTGAATCAGATCCCTTGGGTGCCTGAGGTCTCATAGGTCCTTCAGGCCGGAGACCCAGTCACGCCCACTACGGCCCAAGGTCCCCTTCGCGGTAGCAGGGCGGCTTCCCCGCCGGCTCTGGGTGGTGGTCAGCGTGCGGCACTGGACGCTATAACCACGGTGGCCGGTCTCGGCCGGAGCTGGATGCCGCTGGTGAAGGTGCCCCTCGGCAGATCCGCTCCACCCAGCCTCCCCTGGCCTCCCCGGAGGGCTGGCCCGGCGGCCTCCCGTCGCCGCTACTCGAGTTCCCTCCCAAGGAGTTCACTGGATGCCCTTACGACCCCAAGCTCTGCTTCCCGCGACCCTGCTGCTGCTGGCGACTGGGTGTTCTCAGCAGGACAAGCGCCCAACAGACACCAGCCTGCCGGACAGCGGCACTCCCGGGGTTGCCTCGAAGTCGGGTCTGCCGGCCAACCCGGCTCCGGCGGGACAGGCGAGCAACGGGCCCACCGGCACCTCGGCCCCAGGTGGCGCCGGGTCTCCAAGCATGGGGATGCCCCCGGCCGCGGGCGGCGCCCCCGCCGGAGCGATGTCCGCCGAGGCGACCAAGCTGTCTGAGCAGGTCAAGACGCTTGAGGCGAAGGTGAAGGCCAGCCCCGGCGACGCCGCCACCAAGAAGCAGCTCTCGGCGAAGCTGTACGAGCTGGGCGCCAGCATCATGAACGATCCCAACCTGCCGCCCCGCCAGAAGTACCCGGACGCGCTGAAGCTGTATAACCAGGCCCTCGCCCAGGACCCCGCCAACGCGGAAGCCAAGCAGGGCAAGGACCTGATTGAGGGCATCTACAAGCAGATGGGCCGGCCGATCCCGAAGTAGCTGGAGCCCAAGTCAGCGGCCAGGGACTGCCCTACCACCAATACACCAAGACACCAATACACCAAGACACCAAGACACCAAGGAACGCCAGGAACTGCCTTACCACAGAGGCACAGAGGGCACAGAGAAGCACAGAGAAGGCCCAAGCTTGGGTTCTCTTGGTGTCTTGGTGTCTTGGTGGTGAAGCTGTCTGCGGCCGCTGACTTGGCCGCGGTTGGCGCTGCCGTGCCGGGCTAAGCGCTGTGTCTGATGGCCCCGACTTCCGACCGGGGCCTTCGTTGCTTCTACTGCTTGGCCCCCGAGCGGCTCTTCAGCGCGTGCTTCGCCAGAACCATCAGCGTCGGCATATCCACCACCTCCACCTCTGCCTGGGGATGGTCCGCCTGCAGTGACTTGACCAGCCCCAGGTACCACTCCGGGCCCTTGAGGATCGCGCGGAAGACCCGGAAGCTGGGCTCCGTCGGAGCGGCGGACAGATCCCCCGGCAGCCGGCGGGCCACGTGCCCCGCGGCGTCCTTCGGGCCCGACTCCACGATGTCCTCATCCATCCTCACCACCGGCATATCGCCATGGAGCGACAGCGGCGGCACCTTCTGAGCCACGATTCCGCCCGGCGAGAACGCCGCGTAAGCATCCAGCACCGGCTTCGGCATCGCGGGCGCGTTGCCATCGATGATGAAGCCCGTCACATCCAGGTCCCATCGCCGGTAGTAGGCCTCGCAGTGGCGGCGCCAGGCGTCGGTACCGCTGGGGAGGTCACTCCAGACCCTTGGCGGCTCCAGCAGTCCGGGGTTCAGGTAGCCCGCGCCTGAGTCGCCTGCCACGAAACGGTCCAGCGCCGAGGCCGTCTCGCGCGTGTAGACCAGGGCCGGCGCGAGCCGGTCGGCCAGGTTCGGGTTGAAGGCCCAGGAGAGTGGCACCTTGCCCCGGTCGGGGTGGTCCCACAGCGCCGGCACCATACGGTAGAGCCAGGCCGCCGAGTCGTAGTCGCCCACATAGAAGGTGACGAACCGCTTCGGAGCCACCGAGCCATCCGCCAGGAGCTGGCCCCGTCGCCGCAGACCCTCGTCGCTCGGCGGGTTAGGCTGCGGGTAGCTGCGCTTCAGCGGCATCAGACCGTAGACGGAGGCGTTCGCCATGGCACCCAGGCCCAGAGCGTCGGCGTCAACGATGGTGTTGTAGGCGGAGATGATCTCGGAGAAGCGCCACTCCGACGGCACGTCGTCGTGCTTGCCGCCCGCGTGCCGGGTGTACTTGAAGGCCCAGGGCACGAAGCCGCCAATCCGGGCGATGGCGCGGCCGTGGTTCTGCTCCCAGACCGTCCGCAGGATCTCCTTCAGCACGCCGAAGTCAGCGCCAGTCGGCTGCGTGGGGTCGTCGGTGGCGGGCTCATCGTCCCACATGGAGAGGTCGAAGAAGAAGGCCTTGCGCGCCACGAAGTAGTCGTGGTTGGTGAGGGTGTGGTTCCAGAAGGAGCCGCCCGCGCGCGGGTTGTGGAGCCAGGCACCATCGATGTAGTAGGCCAGATGCCGGTCGCTGCAGCGGCCCGGCTTCAGGTAGCGCTCGATGGCCCACAGGTAGGCGTCAACCTTGGCGCTTCCGCCGGAGGGGCGCGTGGTTCCCGGCACGGTCCCTCGGCCGGTGAAGAGGCTGCTTCCGTCCGCGTTCAGGAGCCACACCCTGACCGGCAGCTTCAGGTCGCCTGCTGTCAGTCGCGTGTACAGGGAGTCCGGTGAGGGGTCGTAGCGCACGGGCAGCAAGCCGTCGCAGCCGGCGACCGTGGAGGCCACACAGGAGGTAGCCGGCACCTTCGGGTCCCAAACGACCAGCCCCTTGTAGCTGCGTCGGAAGCGCCTCAGCAACTCGCCGAGGGTCGGCACGCTCTCCAGATGGCGCGCCTCGAGCCACGCGCCGGGGGCTTGGAGCTTCGCGAGCCAGTAGCGATCCAGGTCGGTCCGGCCGTCCCGCAGGGCGTACAGGTAGAGCCGGGGCTCCCTACGGTTCGCCAGGCCCTGCAGACAGGCGACGAGATGTGCTTCGTCGTAGGCAGCCGAGAGGGCTCTGACATCCTGAAGGTCGGTTGCCTCAAGCCGTGAGAGGTCGTAGGTGGCCAGGGGCCTGGGTACGGCGCCGGTTGCGGTAGAGGTCAGGGACATGAGCGTCACCACGCTGAGTAGAGCCTTGAGAAGGGTCACGAAGTCACTCCAGACAACAAGAGAGGAACCATGCCGAGGGCACGGCAAGTCTCTGTTCTGCCGAGCGGCTCCGAGCGCCTTCCGTGGCGACCGCCGGGCATCTGGCTCGCCGGCCCTGCGTGAAGGCACCATCGCGCCGGCGGGAGTATACACCCTTGGGTCAGCTAGCTGATGCCACGACCCGTCGGTCCCGTGGTCCCCGCGCCCCGAAGAGGAGGTCCGAATGCGCAGCCTATGGCACCTTGTCGCGATCACCGCCCTGGCCCTGACGGCCGCCTCTGCGTCCGCCGCACCCAAGGGTGCCAAGACCCCGGTGTCCGGCTCGGCGGACCTGTACCCACGCATCATCAACTGCTACGCGGCGGGGGTGTGGAAGGGAACGCCCGAGGCGGAGCTGCGAAACATCGCCCGGTACGACCTGCTGTGCGGTGGCATGGGCGAGGATGCCACGGCGGAGCTCGCCCGGCTGAGACAGCTCAACCCCAACGTCAGGCTGCTGCCTTACGTGATCCTCCGAGAGACCGACGACAAGGACGCCACGGTGAAGGAGGAGTGGTGGGCCCGCGACACGCACGGCAAGCGCTTCAGCTTCTGGCCCACGACCAGCGTGGTCAACCTGCTGCTTCCTGAGGTCCAGGATTGGCTGGTGAAGCGCTGCGCCGCGCTGCTCTCCGACCCCACGCGGTTCGATGGGATCTTCCTCGATGGCTACGACCAGAGCATCGGCTACCTGAACCACGATAGCCCAAACGATATTGACCTGGACCGCGATGGCAAGCGGGATGACCCACAGACCCGTGACGCTCAGTGGAGGGCGGCGGAGGAGTCGGTTATCCACCGAATCGGTGCGCTGAGGGGCGGCAAGGTGCTGCTGATGGCCAACACCTGGTCCTTCCCAGAGTGGGTCCCGAAGGGATTGCTGCACGGTGTGCTGGCGGAGGACCAGATCGGTCAGATTCGCAAAGGCGCCATCACACTGGATCGCTTCGTTGAGGACTACCTGAAGACGGAGGCCGACTCCCGGAAGCCAGCCACCATCGGGGTCGTGAACGGCGGCTCCGAACTGGACATCCGGCAGTACCTGGCTCTCACCAAGGAGGAGAAGGACGCCGAGCAGCGCAAGGTGCGGGCCGACACCCAGAGGATGCGTTTCGGCCTCTGCGCCACGCTGATGGGCGATGGCTGCTACGGCTACGACCTGGGACCCATCCGCGGCCAGCATTGGTGGTACCCGGAGTACAGCAAGATCGGCCGCCCCACCGGACCCGCCGTACACCTGGCCCCCAACGTCTGGGCCCGCGCCTTCGTGGACTCCCAGAAGCGGCGCACCCTCGTCCTCGCCAACGGCTCGAAGCAGTCCGTCTCCGTCCGCGAACTCACCAATGCCGCCAAAGGCTTAGGCTGGACGGCAGCCACCGGTGCGAGGGTAGCGCCGCTGGACGGTGTGCTGCTCAAGGGCGGGTCGTAGGGCCGCTGGGAGGGGCCCTGGGGGCGAACTGCCCCTCACGCCCCTACCTCCTCTCCCGCGCGGCGGGCGAGGGGGCTCGGGTACAGCGTCGGCTGCCATAGATGCATCAGGTTCCCTGCCAGGGGTTGGTGTACCCAGTGCCAGTTGAGCCCCCTCGCCCGCCGCGCGGGAGAGGGGGTAGGGGCGTGAGGGGCAGTTCGCCCTCCGGGACCCTTCGCAACGACCCAGCGACTTTACGACCCAACGACCCACCATCCATGGAAGTCCGTGAGATAGAGGCCAAGACGCTGCTGGCTACCGTGCGGGACCCGGACGGGTGGTTTGGCGTGCGTTACAACATGAACCTCTACCGGGGCTGCGAGCACCGGTGCATCTACTGCGACTCGCGCAGTGAGTGCTACCAGATCGAGCGCTTCGACGAAGAGCTGCTGGTGAAGGCGAACGCGGTGGAACTGCTCGGCCGGGAGCTGGCGCGGAAACGGATCAGGGGAACCGTGGGCACGGGCGCCATGACGGACCCCTACACCCCCTCGGAGGCGCGGCTGCGGCTCACCCGGCAGTGCCTGGAATTGATCTCACGGGCGCGCTTCCCCGTCCACCTCACCACCAAGAGCGACATGGTGCTGCGCGACCTGGACGTGCTCAGCGCGATCAACCGTGACGGCGCCTCCGTGGCCTTCACGCTGACCACCACGGATGACTCCCTGGCCCGCAAGGTAGAGCCCCGAGCGCCCTCGCCCTCGGCGCGCCTTCGAGCCATGCGGGCCCTGGCAGACGAGGGCATCCTGGTCGGCGTCCTCATGATGCCGCTGCTGCCCTTTATCCAGGACACCAGGGAGAACGTGGAGGCCATCGTCGACCGCGCCAAAGAGGCTGGCGCCACCTTCATCGTCCCCTGGTACGGCATGTCCCTGCGCGACCGCCAGCGGGAGCACTACTACCGTCACCTGGACGTTCACTTCCCGGGCCTGAGGGCGCGCTACGAGGCCCGGTACGGCACGCGGTACGGCTGCCAGAGCCCCCAGGCTCGCTACCTGAGCCACCTCTTCGAGGAGCGATGCGCCTCCCTCGGTCTCCTCACCGACCCCCGCCAAGTCGCCGCCCACCGCAGGCCGAAGCAGTTGTCGCTCTTCTGAGAGTGGGTCGTAGGGTCGTGAGGTCGTAGGGTCGTAGGGGAAAGGCCTCGGAGGGTGGTTTGTTGGGGACTGGGCCGAAGGCGCTGAGGCCCTTCCCCTACGACCTCACGACCCTACGACCCAATAACCTAACGACCCAACGACCCTCTGATCCCTGCCACCGCGTCTGCGTTCCCACGCACGCCCTCCCAGTTGTAGAGGGAGAGGAAGCGGCAGCTTCGGAAGCCCAGGGTCTGGCGGATGGCGGCTTGCCACTCCTGGGACGTGGAGGCGCTGGGGAGCCACTCGGCGGCGCACCACTCCTGGCGATGGGCGCGATCCATGCTCTCTCCAAGATCGCCGGCACCGGCCGGATCCACACCGTAGAAGCTCCAGCCGGGCGTGGCGTACCGGTTGATGCCGACGGCGTAGGAGTAGTGGAGCTTCCAGGGAGCGAACTGGGCGCCGCAGTGGGTGAAGACCTGCTCGCGAGGGAAGCCGGCGTCGTGGCAGAGGCGGGAGAGCCAGGTGAGGTAGTCCGCGGTTACCCGCTCCTGGTCCGCAAGGGTCACCTCGCCGGAGCGCTTCCAGCCTTTGGTGGTAAGCCCGGCATGGCCGATGGGCACCAGGCCGCCGGCGAAGTCGGCCTCCATCCTCAGGCCGGTCCTGGGGTCGTGGGAGTCGTCCTTAGGATACTGCTCCAGGTAGCTGTTGCCCTTGGGGTAGTAGTAGGCGTTCACTCCCAGGGAGGCCTCCCAGCCGATCTTCACGCCGGGGAAGAGCCAGCGCTTCTCCGGCGGAAGCTCGTCGCGCCAGCGCCGCAGCACGGCCAGGAGCGAGGTCAGCTCCTTGCGGCAGGCATCTCGGTACCGGCGCGAGGCCAGATTCGGGGGTGGGAGGACCCGGATCTGGCTGCCCCAGTTCCGCCAGGCGACCTTGAGGGCGTGCTCGGGGCCCCAGCCGCTCCACTCCACGTTGCGGGCGTTCTTGGGATCGTATCCCGGCTGCGTCGGGTCCCACCAGTTCCAGAGGTCGGACCGATAGGCCCACCAGTTCTGTCCGTCCAGCACGATCAGCACGGGCACCTGGTGCTTCTCGGCGAGGGCCAGGACCCGGCTCAGCGAGGCCTCCATCGCCTCAGGGGGGCCGTCCAGGTAGGAGAAGATGAAGGAGAGCCCCAGCCGTAGCCCTTCGGTGCCCGTGGTCCCGAGGGCCCTCAGCGGCTCTTCGAAGAGGGCGTCCGTGAAGCTCTCCGGGCGGTTCTGGTTGTAGGCGAGGCCCGGCACTCGGTTGAGGAAGAGATACTGGGGTCCCGCGCCGGCGGGGGCGCAGAGCCCGACCACCAGCGCCAGGGCCAGTATGGGGAGCCACCGTGGGTCGGGCATGCTACTCTGGTGCCCGCGTGGCGTCGGCGGGTTGGGCCATAGCAGCGGCCAGCCAGCGGAAGGGTCGCATGAGGCATCTCCTCTCTCGTGTCAGGTTACCCTTGTCACCGTGTTGGCGGCGAGAGGGGCGATACCTGCACGGCAGAAGGCGCCAACAGAGCCCGGCCGGTGGTGTCTGGAGGGCGTTGGCTCCAGAGCGACAGGTCGGTGGAACCGATCACCCACCCAAGGAGGGGGATGGGTCCAGAGGGAAGGATCGTCGCCTCGACTTCGGGGGCCCTGGACCCAATCCTTCCAGATCGCCGCCCTAGCAGGCTCACCCCGCCCGCGGCCCGAACCTTTGACCAGCGCTCGGCCACACCGTCCCTGCTCGGCCCCGCGAAACCATGATCGTCGAACGTCTCAGGTCCCTGGCTCTGCCCGCGCTATTGGTGGCGCTGCTGGTCGCCTGGGCGTGGCTGGAGAGGCCGCCGGAGCAGAGGCCCGGCAAGGTCGTGCTGCGATGGGTGGTCAACTCCATGGAGCGCGACCAGGTCTTCGCGCGCGCCATCAAGGTCGCCTTCGAGGCCCGAAACCCCGACATCGTCATCCAGTTCATCAAGTCCAATGAGGGCTCCAAGGTGGACACGATGATCGCCGGGGGTGACGCGCCGGACATCCTGACGGTCGGCACGGACAGCGTGTACTACTACATCGAGGCGCGGGCGCTGCGGGACCTCTCCACGCTCATGTCGCCGCAGGAGCGCCGGGAGCTGGCCGGATACTACCCGGTAACGCTGGCGCCCTTCCAGCGCGGTAGCCGCCTGTACGCCCGGCCCTGGGGCTTCGTGCCCTTCATCCTCTACTGCAACCGCGCTCTCTTCCGGAAGTACGGCGTCCCCTATCCCAACGACCGCTGGACCTGGGACGACTACCGCAACGCCGCCCGTCTGCTGACCCACGACGTGGACCACGACGGCTTCCTGGACGAGTTCGGCTGCAGCTACGCCCAGTGGCACGACGGCTACTACTGCTGGGCCTTCCAGAACGGTGGAAGGGTGCTGGTGAAGGCGGCCACCGGAGACCGCCTCACCTTCAGCGACCCAAGGACCGTGGCCGCCATTCGATTCCTCCAGCGTCTGACGCGCGACGACCGGGTGGTCCCCACGCGAGACAACGCGCCGAAGCAGGCGGCCAGCGACCTCTTCCGCACGGGGCAGCTCGGCATCCAGGGGCCGACCGGCTCCTTCTTCATCCCCCTCTTCCGCCAGTTCCAAGACCTGGACTGGGACATCGCGCCCATTCCTCGTGGCCCGGCCGGCCGCGCGGCTATCGTGGCGCCCATCGGCTTCTCCGTCTCCACCCAGAGCCGCCATCCCAGGGAGGCCTATCGCCTTGTGAAGTACCTGACGGGCCCTGAGGGTGAACGGGTCCTGGCCCGCAGCGGTCTCTTCGTCCCGTCTCTACGCTCCGTGGCCAGCAACCTCGACCTCCTGCGCGCGGGCGGTCCCAGGCCCCACAACGTCCGTGCCCTCATCTCCTCCGTGGAGGAGGGGTGGGCCCGGGTTCCGCCCTGGTCGGGCCGGCGCTGGGCGGACGTCATCGGGGTCATCAACCGCCGCATGGGCGACCTGCTGGTCGCGAAGCCCCTCGCTGGGGAAACGCCCGACTCGGTGGCGCGGGACATCGACCGCGAGGCGAACGCGATTCTGAAGGAGACGCGGGAGGAGCGGCGAGGGGTACCGATGCCCTGGCGCGTCCTGGAGTTGAGCGCGGGGCTGCTGATCGGGCTCGGGGGGGTGTGGTGGCTGCGTGTGGTCCTGCGGGCCGCTCGGAGGTCGCGCCAACAGAGGAGCGAGGAGGCCTGGGGCTACGCGGCCATCGCGCCGTGGCTGGTCGGCTTCCTGGTCTTCGGTCTAGGGCCGCTGCTCTTCTCGGTCGTGCTCAGCCTGGGGCGCTGGCAGAGCCTGGCGCCGCCAGAGACCGCGCGCTTCGTGGGCTTGGAGCACTTCCACACGCTGCTGACGGGCCGCGATCCTTACTTCCTGAGGGCACTGACGGCTACGGGCCTCTACACCCTCCTCAGCGTGCCCCTGGGCCTGGTGCTGGGTCTCGCCCTGGCGCTGCTGATGAACACCAGCCTGAAGGGCATCACGGTCTTCCGTACGCTCTACTACCTGCCGGCGGTGCTTCCAGCCGTGGCTGTCACAGTGCTGTGGTGGTGGCTCTTCCGGCCGGCTGGCTTACTGAACTACCTGCTGAGTGGGTTCGGCACCCTGCCGCTACAGCGGATGCCGGACTGGCTGAACGACCCTCAGTATACGCTGCCGGCCATCGTGCTGATGGGCCTGTGGGGTGTGGGCGGCGGCATGATGATCTACCTGGCCGGCCTCCAGAGCATTCCCACCCAGCTCTACGACGCCGCTCAGGTGGACGGCGCGGGGCCCTGGGATACCTTTCGCGTGGTCACGCTGCCGATGCTGTCGCCGGTGCTGCTCTTCAACCTGGTGATGGGCATCATCGGCAGCTTCCAGGTCTTCACCGGCGCCTTCGTCCTCTTCGGCGGCGAGGGCGGCCCGCGCGACTCCGCCCTCTTCTACAGCGTCTACCTCTACCGCAAGGCCTTCACCCAATTCGACCCCGGCTACGGCAGCGCGCTGGCCTGGATCCTGTTTGCCATCGTGCTGGCCTTCACGGCCTTGGTGTTCCGCAGCTCCTCCCTATGGGTCTACTATGAAGGCGCAAAAGATAGGGACTGAAGGGACTCAGGGGGCTGAAGGGACTCAGGGGACTGAAGGGGCTCAGGGGACTGAAGGGGCTCAGGAGAAGGGCCTCCGTGAAAGAGCGCCGGGAATGTTATTCCCGTCTGAACCTGTGCTGCCCCTACGGGGCGCCAAGCGGTTGGCGGCGCCACCACCTTGAGGTGTCGCCGGACTGCCTGAAGCCCCGGAGGGGCGCCTCTACGTCAGCCGGGAATATCATTCCCGGCGTGTCCCGGCGCCACGCTCCGGTCCGCGGACCCCATCTCATCCTCTGAGGCTCTTCCCCTCAGCCCCTTCAGCCCCCTGAGTCCCCTCAGTCCCCTATCTCCTACCCTACCCAGTCCACCTCAACTCCGTGGGCCATTAGCAGTTCCGCCATCTGGCCGACGTGCTGCTGGATGTGGCGGATGTTCACGATCTGGTGGTCCAGCTTAGGCATCTGGTACCAGGGGAAGCCGCACTCCTGGGCATCCAGGTCAATGCGATCTACTCCCTCATCGATCATGGCGTCGCACAGCGTCAGGTAGTCGAGAAGCTCCTGCTTAGTGTAGGGCTCAACCACCTCGGGCGTGCCGTTTGGGAGCCAGGGGCCGTCAGAGAGGCTATGGGTGTCCGGGCGGTGTCCCTCCCAGCGGGTGAAGGCGTCCGCGTTGGGCTGCAGGTAGAAGTGGGCGAAGAAGAGCGCGTGGTAGGCTATGCGCCAGTAGTTCCGTGGGTGGTCGCCGGAGACCCACACCTCCTCCGGGCATCGCTCGATGGCCTGCCGGAGCATGGCCAGCGACCCGTGGTACTCCCTCTTCAGAGCTCCTCGAACGTCCATGTTACCTCCGTGGTGGGTAGGCCAGAAGCCTGGCGTCGCGCCCTAGCTGCAGGGAGTCCAGGGCCAGTGAGGGCGCGACGGCTTCGCGATCGTAGTCTTGCCGCTCACCCAGGACTCCGGCATGAACTTCGCGTGTCCATCCAGGAAGCCCCAGTTACGGGCCGGTTCGGCGATCCCGTTCGCCCAGATCTTTTTGTTGTTCTTGTGCCAGAGCCAGACCTCGATGTTGAGCATGACGTCGGTGGAGTCATCGCAGCCCAGGACGTCGCTCTCAGCCAGGCCCCAGAGGCCGATGTTGTACCAGTAGCTGGTTCCGTAGCCGGTGTAGATCGACCCTGCCTTCCAGTCGCCCACTCCCGCGGGAATGCCGTCGTCGCTGGGGCAGCGAAGCACATCCTGGCTGGAGAGGTAGGGCTTGATGGCGGGCCACCAGTCCAGGTTTCCCCCCTTCGGTAGGGCCATGAAGGTGTTGTCATTGGCGTCCATGTACATCCGGTTCGCGCGGCCCATCTGACTCAGGTTGTTGAGGCAACTGGTGGAGCGCGCGGTCTCCCGGGCTTTCGCGAAGACCGGGAAGAGGATGGCTGCCAGGATGGCGATGATCGCGATCACCACCAGCAGCTCGATCAGGGTAAAGCCGGGCAGTCGCCGCGCGGGACGAGAGCCTACGCCCGCGGGTGCTTCGTTCCTGGAATAAGTGCGCATCGGTCCCGCTCCTGCTTCGACACCTCCCGCGCCAGCCTCGGACGCTTCCCCTTTGCGTCGACGAAGCCTCTTCCTCGCGTGGTGCCTGGCTGTGCCTTCTAGGTACGGGTCGGTGTTCCTGCCTCCCACCGGTAACGGAGGCGGGCAGGGCCTCTCCGAGCCCAGGGAGGGACGTCCGCGCCACCAAAGCCCCAAGCGATGGTCCGAAGGGCCTTGCCCATTCCTGCTGTCGGTGGTAGTCTTGTGGCGAGCATGGAACATCTGTTCCCTGGTGCTCGGGGGCGGAACACCCAGACTTCCAGTGAGGGACCGAGAGGCGGAGGAGACCCATGGAGGCAGGCGGCGAGAGGGACCTGAGCGGGCTGTTTCAGCCCTACGTGTGGCGGTGGCTGCTGGAGGCCTTCGGCGCGCCGAGTCCCGCGCAGGTCGCCGCCTGGCCGCGCATCGCGGAGGGGAGCAACACCCTCCTCTTCTCGCCCACGGGCTCCGGCAAGACCTTGGCTGCCTTCCTCTGGTGCATCAGCGACCTCTTCCGCCGAGCTGAGGCGGAGGAGTTACCCCCCGGCGTCTCCGTCCTCTACGTCTCCCCCCTCAAGGCGCTCAACAACGACATCCAGAAGAACCTGACCCTCCCCCTGGAGGGGATCCGGGAGACCGCTCTCCGCGAGGGTCTGGAGCTACCGGAGATCCGCTCGCAGGTCCGCACGGGGGACACCACCCAGCAGGAGCGGGCGGCGATGGCCCGTAAGCCGCCGCACATCCTCATCACCACGCCGGAGTCGCTGTACATCATCCTCGCCTCCCCGCGTTTCCGCGACTCACTGCGCGGTCTTCGGACAGTCATCGTGGACGAGATCCACGCGGTCTCGGACAACAAGCGCGGGGTACACCTCTCGGTCTCCCTGGAGCGGCTTGAGCACCTGGTCGGGCACCGGGTTCAGCGGGTGGGGCTCTCGGCCACGCAGCGGCCAGTGGAGGAGATCGCGCGGTTCCTCTCCGGGTGGGAGGGCGGTGAGCCACGTTCCTGCGAGGTGGTGAACCTCGGGGCCCGCAAGCAGCTCGACGTCCAGGTGGTCACGCCGGTGGACAGCTTCGCCGAAGCCACCCACGACGCCGTTTGGGCCGCCACCTACGACACCCTCGACTCCCTGGTCCGCCGGCACGCCACCACCCTCGTCTTCGCCAACAGCCGCTACAAGACGGAGCGCACCGCCCTGCGCCTGACGGAGCTCTCCGAGTCCGACCCGATCGCGGTGGGGGCCCACCACGGAAGCATGTCCAAGAAGGTCCGGCTCGAGATGGAGGACCGGCTCAAGGCCGGGCGGCTCCAGGCCCTCGTGGCGACCTCCTCGCTGGAGCTGGGTATCGACGTGGGCAGCATCGACCTCGTGTGCCAGGTGGAGAGTCCGAAGTCGGTCAGCCGGGGCCTTCAGCGCATCGGCCGCGCGGGGCATCTGTTGCAGGCCACCAGCAAAGGGCGCCTGCTGGCGATGCACCGGGACGACCTGATGGAGTCGGCCGTGCTGGTGCGGGCGCTCCACGAGGGCGAGCTAGACACCGTCCGCGTGCCCACCAACTGCCTGGACGTGTTGGCCCAGCAGGTAGTGGGCGCGGTCGTCGCCGACGAGTGGGGCGCCGACGCGCTCTTCGACCTCGTGCGCCGCTCCCACTGCTTCCGCTCGCTGCCCCGGCAGGAGTTCGATGACGTGCTCTCCATGCTCTCCGGAGAGGTGGTGCTGGACATGGAGCAGCCGCCGTACCCCAAGATCCTGTGGGATCGGGTGAACGGGCGCCTCTACCCGGAGCGCGGCGCCCGCATGCTGGCCTATCGCTCCAGCGGCGTCATTCCGGACGTGGCGGACTACGACGTCTACCTCCAGGAGAAGAAGACGGTGGTCGGCCAGCTCGATGAGGGCTTCGTGGAGGAGCTGCGGGGCGGCGACATCTTCATTCTGGGCAGCTCCTCCTGGCGCGTGCTGGGCATCGAGAAGGGTCGCGTGATGGTGGAGGCCGTGTATGGCCTTGCTCCCACCATCCCCTACTGGACCGGCGACCGCGACTCGCGGACCTTCGACCTGGGGCTGATGGTCGGCCGGTTTCGTGGGGAGGCCCAAGAGCGGCTGGGCCAGCCGGACACTGCCGCCTGGCTTCGCGAGGCCGTGCACGTAGACGAGCAGGGCGCGGAGAACCTGGAGACCTACCTGCTGGAGCAGCGGGCAGTCACCGGCGCGCTGCCCACCGACCGGCATCTGATCGTGGAGGAGTTCCGGGACGCCCTGGGCCAGCAGCAGGTGGTGCTGCACTCCTGCTTCGGGATCCGCGTGAACGACGCCTGGGCGATGGCGCTGTCGGAGGCGCTGAAGCGGCAGACCGGCCTCAGGGTTCAGACCGTGACGGTGGACGATGGCATTCTAGTCACCGCTCCCCCCGGAGCGTCCTTGGACGCCGCCTCGCTGCCGGGCCTTGTCACCTCAGCGAACGTGGAGGAGCTGCTGCGGGCAGCGCTCTGGGAGTCGCCGCTCTTCGCCTCACGGTTCCGCCACAACGCGGTGCGGTCGCTGATGGTGCTTCGGGAGTACCAGGGCCGCAAGACACCCGTGTGGCTTCAGGGTATGCGCGCCGCCGCTCTGCTGGAGGCGTGCAGGAGGCTGCCCGACTTCCCGCTGCTCCGTGAGACGATGCGCGAGTGCCTCTACGACTCCCTGGAGACGCCCGGGCTGCGTCAGGTGCTGGCATGGCGGGAGGCCGGCGAGCTGGCGGTCAGCGTCGTCAAGACGTCTGTGCCGTCGCCCTTCTGCCACGCGCTGCTCCTGCTGGGGCAGACGGGCGAGATGGGCTCCGTGCCAGCCCGGGAAAGGCGCACAAGAGTCCTGCACCTGCACCGGGAGATCCTGAAGCAGATCCTGGACGAGGACTCCCTGAAGAACCTGCTGGATGAGAGCGCCGTGGAGGAGGTGGAGGGCAAGCTGCAGTACACCGCGCCGCAGCGCCGAGCGAGGAGCGAGTCTGAGCTGCTGCGCGTGCTGACGGAGGTGGGAGACGTCACCGATGACCCCGACTCCGAGGCCTGGGTGGGCCTCCGCGTCCAGGGGCCTCCCGGAGACCTGCTGCAGCGGCTTCAAGCTGACGGGCGCGCCTGCCGCGTCCCCATCCCTTCGGCGGAGAGCAGCCGAAGGAGGTGGATCGCGACCACCTCCTTCGCGCTCTTCCGCGACGCCTTCGCGCTGCCGCTGGAGCCGGATGCCGTAGAGCGCCGCCTGCTGAAGCTGCTGTATGAGCGCGGCCCCCTGGCCGCCGAGTCCCTCGCGGAGGCAGGCGGTACCCGCGCGCGGCTGGACCGGCTGATGGCCGCCTACCAGGTGCTGGAGCTGCCGGGCGGCGAGGGCGACCGCTACGCCGTGGCGGAGGCCTGGGTGCCCGTCCAGCTCCTTGAGCCGAAGCTGGCCCGGGAGGAGGCCCGCTCCGCCCTGCTCCTGCGTTTCCTCCGGAGCCGGGGGCCGGTGACCCGGTACGACATCCTGGAACGCTACGGGCTTCCCTCCCGCGCAGTGGAGGCGGCGCTGGAGGCTCTGCACGACGATGGCACTGTGGCGCGGGGGGAGTACCTGCCCTCCCGCTCCTCGCCGCAGTGGTGCTACCGGCCCAACCTCGAGGAGATCCACCGTCTCACCCTGGACCGCCTGCGTCGGGAGATGGAGCCCGCCGCTCCCGAGGAGCACGCGGACTTCCTGCTCCGCTGGCAGCACCGCCACCCCCAGACCCAACTGCGCGGGCCCGAAGGCCTGCGCGCCGTTCTCGCCCAGATGCAAGGCGTTGAGACCTTCCAGGGCCTGTGGGAGACGGAGCTGCTGGCGGGTCGGGTGGCAGACTACGACCCCTCACTGCTTGACCGGCTGTGCTACGGCGGCGAGGTGGTCTGGCGACGCCTGAGCAACGACCGCATGAAGCGGGGGCAGCTTGGCTTCTGCCTGCGCCGGGACCAGCCCTGGATGCTTCAGCCCGCCGTGGCCGCCCCCGCGGACTGCTCCGCCTGGGACGACGATCTACCCCAGGTCTGCGGGGTCCTGAGGCAGCACCTCAGAGAGCGCGGCTCCTGCTTCTACGATGACCTCCTGGAGGCCACCGGCCTGCAGGAGGGCCTGGCCCGGCGCGGGATCTGGCACCTGGCCTGGACCGGTGAGGCGACCAACGAGAGCTACGAGTCGGTCCGCCACGCCCACATCACCAGCGGCCTCTCCGGCTCCTACGACCTCGCGACTCGCCCGACCGACAGCGATGTGACGCTGGACCTGATCCTGCGCCACATGGAGGGTCGCCGCCTGGATCCGCGACTGGGCCGCTGGGTGGCGACGGAGCGCCTCTGCTCCGATGGGCAGCGCGGCGTGCCGGAGGAGGAGGCCGCACACCAGTGGGCCCAGCTGCTGCTGGCACGCCACGGCGTGGTGACCCGGGAGATCGCCGCCCGGGAGTGTGCCGCCCCCGCATGGAAGCCCCTCCGCAGGGCCCTCGTGAAGCTGGAGCTTCAGGGCAAGGTCCGCCGCGGCCACTTCATTCGGGAGCTGTCCGGAGAGCAGTACGCGCTGCCGGAGGCCGTGGAGGCGCTACGCGAGGCCAAACTTCGAGCACCCAGCAATGGGAACGGGGCCGGTTCCGAGGAGCCGATTCTCGCCGTCAACGTCTGCGACCCCGCGAACCCCTACGGCTCGCTGTACCCGCTCACGGACTCCAACGGTGAGGAGATCGGCCGCTTCCAGCGGATCCCCGGCAAGACGCTGGTTTTGCGGGCCGGTGTTCCGTTACTTCTATGGGACGGCGGCATTCGAGTTCTGCACCCCCTCTCCCGATGCGAGGCGCGCCAGGCCATGGAGGCGCTGATCGCGCGGCAGCAGTCGCCGCCGGGGCTGGTGATGGCGTCGGAGCTCCACGTTAGCTCCTGGAATGGGCACCCCATCGACGTGAGCCCCGCGCGGCACCTGCTGACGCTGCTGGGCTTCACGCCGGTTGCCAGTCGATGGCGCGGCATGCTCTGGGACCCTGGCAACCGCCCCGCCCGCTCGGCCATCGCCGAGGCGGAAGCCCGCACCCCCGAGCGCTTTGCCACCGTGCGGGAGGAGGAGGCGCCCGTAGTCTACGACGCGGAGTGGCTTGCCTCGCGCGTCGCGCCGCCGCTCCAGGGCAAACTATTGGAGCTCCTCAAGCTGCTGCCCAGAATCCTCCCGCCTGAGTGCGAGCTTGTGATCCGCCCCAGGGACTTCTGCGTCCAGTACAAGGGCGCGCGCTGCCTGGGAGCCTGGCTCCAACAGAAGATCATCTGGCTCCACGGCGGCCAATGGGGCTGGTTCCACAGCCTTCGCATCGGCCCAGACACGGACATCACCACCCCGGAGTTCCGGGATGGAATCCTCGCCCGCTACGAGCGCCTGAAGGCTGAGCTCGAGAGGGAGTGAGGGCAAACGTACTGGAGCGTCGGGGCACTCAGCGCGCCAGGCCGAAGTCCGGTGTCGGAGCAGGGGATGGGTCCACATGCCCGAGCTAGGTGGCCGACAGACACCATCGGTACTCGCGGCTGCCCACCCGATGAAGCGGCGGGCTAGTCGGGCGCTTCGCGCGGGGGTTCCTGCTTAGAACGTGGCGGCCCACAGGCGACGTCGGCGGTCCCTTCCGCCCAGCCGATGAACGGGCTGGGCTGCACTGCGGAAGCTGCCGCTCTGGGCTGTGGTGGCCAGGAACCGCGCTGCCTACCGTCCTAGGCCCGCTAGCAGCAGCCGATCCGCTGGGAGAGGAGGCCAGTGGCACACTGCGAGACCCAGATCATTGCTCACATCGTATGGGCCACCTCTGGGCGCCAGCCGCTTCTCACCCCGTCGGTTGCTGAAGCCGTGGAGCTGTGCGTACATTCCGAGGCGAGGAAGCTGGGGTGCCAGGTGTTGGCTGTGGGGGGGACGGTGGACCACGTCCATGTCCTGGTAAAGCTGCCACCGACACTGTCGCTCGCCAAGCTGGTGAACCAGATGAAGGGCGTCTCCTCGGCTCTGGCACGACGGGTCTTGGGCAAGGACTGCTTCTTCGGCTGGCAATCGGGCTATGGGGCATTCACCGTATGCCCGCCGTGCGCCGCCCGTGTTGCCAGGTACGTCAACCAACAGGCAGCCCATCACCAGGAGGAAAGAATCTGGCCAGCCCTGGAGCAGTCCTAACCTGGAGCCCGAACTGGGGCTCGGGGCGTCCCGTTCACTGACTGGGGCGCCTGTCAGCGGCAGCTTCGGCAATGCCGCCCAGCCCGTTCATCGGCATGGCGGCCACCAGGCGCCGACTGCCGGCGTTGCCAACGGGCCTCGCCGATCTGGGCTGCCGGCGGATGCCGCAGCTGCCCCGACCACCCATGTTGTGTTCGTGCGCAGGGCAGGCCCCAGCTTCCACAGCCCAGAGCGGCAGCCCCGGCAGTGCAGCCCAGCCCGTTCATCGGCTGGGCGGACGGAACCGCCGACGTCGCCTGTGGGCCGCATGTAGGAAGTGGGCAGCTCCGCGCGGAGCGCCCAGCCAGCCCACCCCTTTACGGGGTGGGCGATCGGCTCCACCGGGCTTGGGCTTCCGCACCGGCTCCCTGCGGCCGCTTCCTCCGGTGGTTCAAGGCATTGGCCCCATCCGCCCTCCTATGGCCCATCGGCACCTGCCTCAGACGCCTGCACTCCGTCCCTCCGGGCCCCCGGCGATCGGCGCCCCCTCCGCCTCTACTCCTCCGGCTTCCACTCGGCCCGGATGGTGTCTCGGATCGCCTTGTAGGAGAGGCCCTGCTTGACGGCCGCTCCCAGGGTGGGAGCGAAGACGTCGCGGTAGAAGTCGGGGCCCATGCGGGCCACGATCTCCTTCTCAAAGAGGGCGTCGGTCTGCTCCTCGCCGTCCAGCGTGTGCCACTTGCCGGCGGCGGGGGCGGCCTTCTTCTCCTCGGAGGGCGACTTCATCTCGTGGCTCTTGCGGCTGAACTTCTTGGAGGCCACCACCTTGGCGATCCACAGGCCGTGGCCCTTCGCCTCATCCTCCGGCAGGCCGTCCCGAAGGGCCTCGAGACGGTTGTACTCGGCAAACACGTCGAAGCGGCGAATCGGCATCCTGGGCTTCAGACTGCTCTCGTCCATACACCCCTCCCTCACACACAGGCGCGAGGCGCACGGGGTCACCCGTGGCACCCTAAGTCAGCGGCCAGGAACCTCTTGGCTGTTTGGACACCAGGAGGGGCAAGGAAAGCCCTACCACAGAGACACAGAGGGCACAGAGGCACACAGAGAGGAACCAGCGTAGGTTCTCTTGGTGTCTTGGTGTCTTGGTGGTAGGGTAGTCTCTGGCCGCTGACTTAGCTTCGGCGCTTTGGTGGCTGCTCCTCAGCCGACTGCAGGAGCGGGCGCGCCCGCCCGATGACGGATCGGGGGCATGCGATGACGCGCGCGGAGGCGAGGGCGGCGGTAGTAGCGGCGCTGCTTCAGGCCGGTGGGCCTGTCGGGCCGGGTGACCTCTGCCGGGAGCCGGCGCCAACTCCTGAACAGGTAGCCGAGACACTGCGGGGCCTGATCGCTGAGGGCCTGGTCGTAACCGGACGTCTCCTACCGGGCAGCCCCGGCCCTCACTACTGCTGGGCGGCACGGTGGAAGGGTCAGGAAGAGCGCTCCTCGCGAGAGGCCGCCCGCCAGGTGACCGACGCCCAGAGCGGTGAGGCCGCTCCATCTGGCACGCCTCTGAGGTTGGACCACCCGGACGTCGTCACCTACAACCGCTTCCTGCTGGAGGAGTACCGCCCACCAGCTACTAAGCGGCTTCTGGTCCTGCTCCAGTGCTCCGTGCGGCGGCCCTTCTCCGCCTCGCCCTCCCATGCTGCCTTCCGTCGGGCCCTGAAGGTCGCCACGGGCTTCGACCCAAGGACAGAGGCGCACCAGTGCCCCGTCCACGTGGTTGTCCTCGCCAGCCGCATCGGCCCGGTACCCTACGACCTGGAGAGCACGCACCCCGCCAGCGTAGGTGGGGGCGGCGTGAAGCACTTCTCTCAAATGGAGTTCGAGGACGCGCTCCCCATCCTGGCGCGGCGTATCGACGACTACCTGCACGCTCACGGGGGGAGCTACGACCACGCCTGTGCCTTCGGCGAGGGCAGATACGGCGAGGTCTTCGAGGCGGCGAAGCTCTCGCTGCGCGCCGCCAACCACCCCCTGGCGTCGATGCCCGTTTTCCCCTGGGCCAGTGGCCCTCGCGTGCGCCGCCTGGGCGGCAAAACGCCGATGAAGTACTGGGACGTCTTCTGGATTCAGCTCGCCCTGGAGGTGATGAGCTGGCTCACGGTGGACCAGCAAGAGGCCGCTTGCCGACGCCTGGTCGAGATGGACGTGGAGTACGGGTAGAACTGGCGACGCCATTACCCACACCCACAAGCCTTACGCCCGCAGCAGCACTCCCGCCAGGGCGCCCAGCGCCACCAGAAGGGGAGGGGAGACACGCTTCAGGGAGGCGATGAAGGTCACGGCCGCCGCGATCGCGGTGATCACGGGCCGGTCGCTCTGGTGCCACAGACCCAGACCTAGCAGGAGCAGTAGCCCTACGGACGCGGCCGCCACGCCCTGCGCCGCCTCGCGGGCCCCGCGCAGGCCGCCCAGCCGCCGCCGCAGGGGCAGCAGCACCAGGATCGTCATCGGGGGAAGCATCACCGCAACGGCGGCGACGATGGCGCCCGGCCAGCCCGCCACGTAGTAGCCCACCGCGAGGGAGCCGTAGCCGGTAGGCCCGGGGCTCACACTGCCCAGGCCTATGGCAGCCGTGAAGCCCGCTGGGTTGAGCCACCGGTACCGGCCGACCACGTCGGCCTCGAGGATAGGGAAGGCCGCGCCGCCGCTGAAGCTGAGCGCGGAGGACTTCAGCACGGCAAGAAAGAGGAGCCAGAGGGTCATTCGTCCCTCCGGGACCGCAGCCAGACGGGCATCATCGAGATCCCCGCGGCCAAGAGCAGCACCTGCACCGGCCCCCAGGCCAGCAGCAGGCTGGCCGCGAGAGAGACGCCAACGATCGCCAGACAGACCACGAAACGGTCGGGCGCCTCGCGTCGCAGTTCCTCCAGGGTGCGCCAGCCGGCCGCGAGCAACAGCCCCACCACCACCCCGTTCACGCCCTGCATCGCCCCGAGGACCATCGGACTCCTCGCGGCGGAGCGCACCAGCCCGCACAGGACGCCGATCACAAGGAGACTGGGAAGCGTGAGGCCCAGCAGCGCAACGGGGACTCCGGCAGGGCCGCTCTGCCGGAGTCCCACCAAGATCGTGAGCGCGACCAGGTTCATCCCAGGGGAGATACGGCTGATCCCGGCGAGCGAGGCGTACTGGGTGAAGCTCATCCAGCTCTGGCGCTGGATGAACTCCTCCATCATCATGACGCTCAGCGTGCTTCCCCCGCCCCAAGAGAGAGCGCCCAGCCGGAAGAAGACCGCGAAGAGCCTGGGCAGAGGCGTCCTAACCGGCCCTCCGCTTTGGTCCTGCTCGCTCCGGCTCTCCAACGGCTTCTGGCCTCCCCGCTTCGCATCACGCTCCCGTGGCCCAGATGGACCTATCACCGTGTATCGCGGGGGCGTGCCGGGCTCCTGCCTGTCGAGGGCGCAAGTGCGCTGGCCCTGCCTGCACCGGCGGGCTACATAGGTGAAGGATGACGGCCACGTGAACGGCTCGGAGTTCCGACCGCACGGGCGGCCAAGCCAGCCACGGAGCGTCACGCCTGGGCCCTCGGGCCCCTCGGAGCAGGACCGGTCCTCTCTGGGGCCGGCTGGCCCCTTCGTGGCACCTACCACCCATGCGCACCACAGGAGGCAGCGTGAGACCACCAACCCAGGGAGGCGAGGGGCAGCCGGGGGCCGCCCAGCCTGAGGCACCAAGGCAGTTCGTGAACTTCAACTTCTTTACCGTGGACCCGGCCTGGCGTAGGCTGCCTGAGGGGGAGCGGGTCCGGGGCAAGCGCGAGTTCGGAGAAGTACTGGAGAGCTTCCGGAACCGAGAGGTACTGGTCTATAGCTACAGCACCCAGGGAATCCACACCGGTTCCGAGCTGTGCCTCTGGCGCATCGGCTACCGCCTGGAGGACTTCCAGGAGATGACCGCTCAGCTCCTGGGCACGGGCCTCGGCACCTACCTGAAGATGGACTACTCCCTCCTGGGGCAGACCCGGCGCTCCCTCTACGTGGACAAGATCAGCCCGGAGCATGAGGCCAGCCGCCTGAGGGTGGTTCCGGGCCGCTACAAGTACCTCTTCATCTATCCCTTCGTGAAGACGCGCGCCTGGTACAAGCTCACCCTGCCCGCCCGGCAGGGGATGATGGACGAGCATATCCAGATTGGCAACAAGTACCCGTCCGTGAAGTTGAACACCATCTACTCCTTCGGACTAGACGATCAGGAGTTCGTTGTCGCCTTCGAGACCGACCACCCGGAGCATTTCCTGGACCTGGTGATGGAGCTCCGCAGCTCCGAGGCCAGTCAGTACACGCTCCGGGATACCCCCATCTTCACCTGCGTCCGCCGCGAGGACTCCCAGGCCCTGGATCTGCTGGGAGGGTGATGGGACGGGGACCCAACCGCCCCGAAGCAGGACGGCCCGGCAGCGTGCACGCGATGTAGCATGCTGCCGGGCCGTTTTGTCTTACGCGGCATCATCGCGCCGCCGAGGGCACGCCGTTCGGTGCCAGCTGAAGCCGTCGCTCCCGAGCCGGGCAGCCCACGGCTGGCGAGAGTGCCCTTTGGGAGCTAGGCGGCCCGCAGTGGCACCGTTGGACCCATCTAGTCCCCCACGTTGTTGGCGATGGCGACCTTGCCCTTGGCCTGGTTGGTGATTCGCTCGGCGCCCCTGAAGATGTTGTCGGTGATCACCGCGCGCTTCACCCCCTCGGCCAGCGATATCTGGGGCTTGCTCTCGCGGAACTCACAGCCGCGAACCAGCACAGTTCCACCGCTCACCTGCAGGGCGGAACGACCCTTGTTGCCGTTGTCCCACTGCATGAAGGTGCAGTCGCTGAAGCCGACGGTTCCGGTGCCGGCAACGCGGGCGATCTGGTTGCAGGGGCCCCAGAAGGCGCAGTTCACAAAGCGAACAGCGCCAGTGTGGGTGGCGGCGACCTCCACCATCGTTGGGTCAGGGCCATGGAACGACACGAACTCCCCGTTGGTGATGAGCAGCGCCATGGGGGCGGAGTCCTCCACCAGTACGGCGGTCCAGCAGTCGTCCGCGCCAATACCCAGGAAGTTACCGTTGCAGACGCCGGCCTGGCTCTTCACGAACTTGTAGCCGACCTTGTAGCCGAAGACGAAGGTGTTGAGCACGTACTGCCAATCGGATCGGCCGATGACGAACGCCTCTCCGTTCTCCATCTGCCACTGGAAGAGCTTTGGCTTCATGCTCCACCAGGGATTGAAGTGCACGTTCTCGATGCGACCGATGTCGTAGATGGAATCCACCCACACGCCCATCCGAAGGGGCTGGCCGTGGATGTTGCGGATGAGGTGGCGCTCGTTCTTGCTGGCGTCGATGCCTCGGTAGGGGTTCAGCAGCTCCACGTCCAGCACGGCGGGGTTCTTGCCGCGCATGGCGATGGCCCAGGGGTAGGGCACAGGAACGTCGTCCGGCTTCTGCTTGGGGTAGTAGATGCAGATGCCCTTGAGGGTACAGTTGGTGTTCAGCGTGAGGAAGGCTGGAGCGTTCTCTTGGTTCTCGCCGTAGGTCACCAGGAGGGTGGTGCCGTCGTCCGTGGGCTTCGGCATCCCGGCGTCGCGGATGCCATTGTGAGAGGGCACAGACTGCCAGACGCCAGCCAGGGTGACACCAATAGGGACATCCAGGCGATCGGTGAGGAGGTAAGCACCGCGAGGTAGCAGGAGGGTAGAGCCGGGCAGCTTGCCGGCCGCCTCAAGCCCCTTCTTGAAGGCCTGGGTGTCGTCGGCGACCCCGTCGCCCTTGGCTCCGAAGTCGCGGACGTTGAGGGTGTCGCTCGGCGCGGCGACCCCCCCGGTTGTGGTAACTATGGCAAGGGCGAAGGTAAGGGTGAGGACCATCCAGTGAGGCATGCGCGTTCCTTCCATCCGGAAGCGAGGAGAAGAGCTAGCGATCCGTCACTGATCTACGCGATGCTGGCCCCATAGTCCCCCTCCAGGGCGACATGGAAGCGCTGAGACGAGGAAAGGCCCAGCACCCACTGTGAAGGGAGGGCGCTGGGCCTGTGGTGTCTGCTGCGGTTCGGCAGCCCCTGGAGGGCCGCCGCTGCCGGCGCGCGACGTGCCTACCTGAAGATGGCCAGGCCGATCACGAAGTCGACCGGGTTCTTCGGGCGAGCGTCCTGGAAGTGGCGCCACTGAAGCTGACCCATCAACGCCACGTTGGAGTTGATGAAGTGCTTCACGCCCACGTGTGCGCCGTAGGTTACTCCGCTGGCATCGAGGAAGTAGCCGCCCAGCGTGGCGCCGATGTAGGGAAGCGTTCGGCCCTCGCCCTCGCGGCGCAGGTAGTAGTTAAGCAGCGCGTTGGCGGCGAGGATGGAGTCACCGTGGTTCACGTGCGAGTAGGCGGCTTCCACGCCCCACTGCCAGTTGCGGTTCATGAAGGGGGCCCAAGCCACTGCCACCTGCTGCCCGCCACCGCTGAAGCTGATGTCTCCGTTGATGTTGTACTCCGTGGTGCCCTTGTCAGGCAGCACCACGGTGTCCTGCGCCTTCACGGGGCCAGCGAAGGCCAGCATACCGGCTAGGCCGAGCAACACCGGGAACGCGACTCTCTTGGCACGACGAATCATGCGAGGCAGATCCTTTCTCCCCAGGGACCACGCCACCATGGCGGGTCTTGCGCCAAGGTGCCAAAACCGGCTCCGCCCCCGTGTATCCAAGTGTTCCCACGGCGGCCCAATCCGGCTTCAGTCCTTGCTCACAGCATTATCGGTTACTGCGGAATTCCTCTAGAGGATCACTACCAGGCAGGCACGGCGACTCCTTCTTGGAGAGCGGTTCCCCCCCAGGAGCCATGAGCCCCCGATACACCGCCTGTCCGGTGGGGCGTCAGCCTATCGCCATCAGCCCGACACTGAGGCCAGACAGGGGCCGCATGCCAGGCAGGGGCATACCCGGGGGCCCCTGGCTCGGGACGCCGGCTTTGGCTTCACCCCGCGCAGAGGATATACTGTAGTTACGCTGAGAGGGCATGACCGGCAGGCCGTTGTCTGGCACCGCACGCTTGGGGCCGATGCGTAGCTCGACTCCGAAGCGTCCGGACGGCCGAGTGGTCAGCCACTGTTATCCGGACCGGCCTCTGGGGCGCTCTACCCACCGGCCGTTCCTGGCGCCCGCGCTACCCGGAAGCCGCGGGAGTCTCCTCGGCGCTCCGGGTTGGGACAGGGCCGAGCGTCCGCTCCCACTCTCGATAGGAGGCACCCTTGGGTCAGAAGCTGACGGAACAGGATGAGTTGTACAAGCTGCGGCATACGGCCGCGCACGTCATGGCGCAGGCCGTGAAGGAGCTGTGGCCCACCACCAAGCTCACCATCGGCCCTCCCACTGACGAGGGCTTCTACTACGACTTCCAGACCGAGCGGCCTTTCACCCAGGAGGACCTGGACAGCATCGAGACCCGGATGCGCGAGATCGTGAAGCGCAACCTGCCTCTCGTCCGTGAGGAGCTTTCCATCGAGGACTCACTGAAGCTCTTCCGCGAGATCGATGAGCCCTTCAAGCTGGAGATGATCGAGGCGCTGCCGGAGGGCGAGGGCAGCTCCGTGTACCGCCAGGGCGACTTCGTCGACTGGTGTCGGGGGCCTCACGTCCATCGCACGGGCAACGTGAAGCACTTCAAGGTGCTCCACAGCTCCGCCGCCTATTGGCACGGGGATGCCAAGCTGCCCCAGCTTCAGCGCGTCTATGGCACCGCTTTCAAGACGAAGGACGAGCTGGACCAGTACCTCGTCAACCTGGAGGAGGCCAAGAAGCGCGACCACCGCAAGCTGGGCCGCGAGCTGGGCATCTTCATCCTCTCACCGGAGGTCGGCTCCGGCCTGCCGCTGTGGCTTCCCAAGGGTGCCGTGCTGCGGGACGTGCTGCAGACCTTCATTCGCACGGAGCTGGAGAAGCGCGGCTACCTCCCTGTCGTGACCCCCCACGTTGCCAAGGCTAGCCTCTACGCCGTCAGTGGCCACCTACAGGCCTACCAGGACGGACTGTGGCCACCCATGCACGCCGACGAGGGCGACTACTACCTGAAGCCGGTCAACTGCCCGCACCACATCCAGATCTTCAAGGCGCTGTGCCAGAGCTACCGGGACCTACCCATCCGACTGGCGGAGTTCGGCACCGTGTACCGCTACGAGCAGAGCGGCGAGGTCGGCGGCCTGACGCGCGTTCGCGGCTTCACCCAGGATGACGCGCACCTCTTCATGACGCCCGCCCAGCTCCCGACGGAGTTCAAGTCCAACGTGGAGCTGATTCAGCTCGTCTTCAAGCGGCTGGGGCTGAACGACGTCACCGCCCGCGTGGGTCTGCGGGACCAGGAGAGCGACAAGTACGTAGGGAGCCCGGAGGCGTGGGAGCAGTCGCAGTCCGCGCTGCTGCAGGCCGTGCGTGAGATCGGCATGGACCACACCGTGGAGGAGGGCGAGGCGGCCATCTACGGCCCCAAGCTCGACTTCATGGTCCGTGACGCCATCGGTCGGGAGTGGCAGCTTGGCACCGTCCAGGTGGACTACGTGTTGCCCGAGCGGTTCGGTCTGGAGTACACGGGCGAGGATGGCGAGAAGCATCGGCCGGTGATGATCCACCGAGCGCCCTTCGGCTCCTTCGAGCGCTTCATCGGCATCCTGATCGAGCACTTCGCCGGCGCGTTTCCCTTCTGGCTCTCACCGGAGCAGGTCCGCCTGCTGCCCATCGCCGACCGGCACCATGGGTACGCCGCCGAGATCGCCGGCAGCCTGAAGGCGGTCGGCATCCGCGTGGAGGTTGACACCCGGAACGAGAAGCTTGGCTACAAGATTCGGGAAGGCCAGCTTGCCAAGGTGCCCTACATGCTGGTGGTGGGCGACAAGGACCTGGAGGCC
>DASXUI010000150.1:0-1963 GCA_036504955.1 Armatimonadota bacterium | reverse complement strand
TGTCCCCGCGCAGCCCCTGGATCTGAAGGACGCTGTCGCCAAGGTGGAGGGGATGCTTGGCCGTCTCATCGGTGAGGACATCGAGCTCCGGACCTCCATTGGTCCCGACCCGGTGACGGTGATGGCCGACCCGGGCCAGGTGGAGCAGATCATCCTCAACCTGTGCCTGAACGCCCGCGACGCGATGCCCTCCGGAGGCCGCCTAACGCTGGGGCTTCACTCCCGGGAGGCGTCCGGCCGCGATTTCAGCGCCCCTCGACGGGCCGCGCCTGGTGAGTACGCCGTCCTGGTGGTGGAGGACACCGGCGTCGGCATGGACTCAGCAGTTATGCATCGCATCTTCGAGCCCTTCTTCACCACCAAAGATGGCATGGGCAAGGGCACGGGACTGGGGCTTTCCACCGTGTACGGCATCGCCCAGCAGATGGGTGGAACCGTAGAGGTCTCGAGCATGCCCGGCGAGGGCTCCCGGTTCGAGGTCTGGCTGCCCCTGTGCGCGGATGCCAGGGTCAGTGAGCCGTCGTCTGCCATGGCGGCCCCCGTCCCCGAGGGCAGAGAGACCATCCTGCTGGTAGAGGACGAGGACACCGTACGCGACCTGGTTGCCCAAGTTCTGGCCGCGCACGGCTACACGGTGCTCAAGGCGCGCCACGGCGAGGATGCCCTGGGCCTGCTGCGAAGCTTCAATGGCTCTGTAGACCTCCTGTTGACGGACGTGGTGATGCCGAGGATGGGCGGACGAGAGCTCGCGGAGCGAGTGGACGCCCAGCGCCCCGGGACCCCCGTCATCTTCATGTCCGGCTACACGGACGACGTGACCCTCCGCAATGGCGTCTGGTCCTGCGAGAGGGTGTACCTGCAGAAGCCCTTCCGAATGGGAGACCTAGCCCGCAAGATCCGCGAGGTCCTTGACGCACAGGCTTTGCCGCCTCGTCCGTAAGCGTGGCCGGACGCGTCTATTGCCATTAGCTCCGCTCGCCCCTTCCCCCGCAGCAGGATTCGTGGGGAGCCCTCCTCGAAGTCAGCGGTAACACTCGTCTGGCTACTAGGTGCCCCGGCTCGGGGCCTGTCTGCTCTAGAAGGGAAGGATCCGAGGATGCCCTGGGGGCCGAAGCGCGTCACCGTATCGCACCTGGCCTCTCTGGCAGTCGTCGCATATCTTGCACTGGTCCAGGCAGCCTGCGCGGCCTCGGGGACACTGGAGGTCCCTGCCCTACGAATCGGCCAGGGGACCGGCAAACTCGTTCCGGTCCTGATCGGCGCTCAGGCTGAGGTGGGTCGTCTTTCCTTTCGGCTGACGCTGGACCCCAGATATGGCACCTGGGGCGCCGAGGGCTCTCTTGCGGAAGGGGGAAACCTCAATGAAGCCTTCGCGGTGACCGCTGAGGTTGCATCCGACGACGCTCAGTCCCTGGATGTCGCCATCGTCCCCAAGACCGGGCAAGAGGGCTCGACAGCCCCCATGGTCGCGGCCGGAAGGAGTGTGGTCGCCTACACCTACGTAACCCCCAAGCTCGGGCTCCGCGCGGGCGGCTACGCCGTGGCCGTCTCCCAAGTGGTGGGCCTCGATACGAAGGGCTCACCCATCGACCTATCCCCGGTGTCCGGGTCCCTAACGGTCGCGGCTGGCGGTGGGCGTCTCCTCGGGGACCTGGACCTCAACGGTAAGGTGAGCGTCTCCGACTGTGTGTTAGCTCTGAAGCTGGTCGCGGGGATCATCAAGCCTGGGGGGCAGGGGGCGGAACGGTTCATCGCCCTCGCTGACGTCTCTCCCACGCACGGCGACGGGACCGTGGGTGACGGCAGGCTGGATGTGAAGGACTTGGTGCGCCTGCTGAAGCACGTCGCGGGACTGGAGCCGGGCCCGTGGCCGGGAGGGCTGCAGTACGCTTCCGCCGAGATCGGCCCGGGGGGCGGGACCTTGACCCTTGCTGACGGCTCTATTGCCCTGTCCGTGCCCCCG
>DASXUI010000149.1:0-3047 GCA_036504955.1 Armatimonadota bacterium | reverse complement strand
CACCGAGGTCATCCAGCTTTCGGGCGATGTGAATCTTGTCGGCCACGGTAAAGGAGATCCCCTCCGCTTGGGCACCATCGCGGAGGGTGGTGTCGTAGATCCTCACGTGCCGCATGACTCACCTCTAGTTTGGCTGAAGAGCAGGGTCCCGGTGGCGGGACAGGGTATGGAGGGCGCCGCGCTACGGACGGGCGGCCGGGGGTAGCGTCGCCAGGCCCTGGGCACGAGCCTGAGGCGGACGGGCAGTGGAGGCGTGGCTCTGCCGGGCTCCCCTGGAGCCCCGCGAAGGAGTGCCGATGATGACCTGCCCTGCAGTCGGTCGTGCGTGCAAGCAGGCCCGTGCCCCCGGGACGCGACCTGATAGGGCGGAGACCAGTCTTGCGCGAGGAGAGTTGAAGTCCCTCGCTTGGGGCCGCCGCAGTCCTCTGACTCCAACGCACGCTCGCGGAAGCGGTTCCTTCCGTTGAATTCTATCACCCGACAAGAGTGGGGAGCAAGCCATGCCGTCCGGTCGGTTGCCTGTTGCCGCACCGCAGGCGTCAGCCCTGAGGAGATGGGGGGGGCAAACCGACGCTTATAGCGGCAAACGAACACATAGCCAGCCTGGTGCGCTGCCGGCGTGTGATGTCTCGCTCCGCTCCGTGGCTTCCCACGCCCCCGAGCAGGGCGGGCCAGACTAAGATGATGCGTAGTGGCCGGGCATCCGGAGTGGTTGTGCCTGCCTAGCGGCAAGGCGTTCCCCCGCTAGATGGGGGACCCCTTGGGCCTGGTCGCCTCGCCGGGAGGGGCGCATGGGAGGGCAGGTCTCGCGGTTGGAAGGGGTAAGCGCCCGCGGCCATCGGACGATGCAGGCGTGGGCGCTGCTGCTGGGGGCGCTGATCACCGTGGCGCTGGTGGCGGCGGGAGACAGCTTGCTTCGAGGACTGCTTCCACCGTTGTATGCGCAGGGCTCGGCCGCGGCGGCGACCGTCCACTTCACGGCGCTCTCGGTCGCCGCGTTTGCTGTGGCCCGCGTGGGCCCGCCCACAGGGTACCTTGTCCCGGTGCTGCTGGGGGTCCTCAGGTTGGTCTTCCATATCGCCTGCTACGCCGTGAACAGATGGGGAGGCCTTGGGGATCTGGGGGGGACGCTGTTCGTGGGCGGGGGGGAGTTCGTGCTGGGAGCTCTGGGCGTCCTCCTCGCCTGCGCCGCGTTCCTCCTGGGAAGCAGCCTCCGGTTCTGGCCCGATGAGTGCGTGCTGGCCCGGCGTCGGGCCCCGCGCCCGCTCAGCGCACTGCTGATACTGGCGGTCGTGGCTGTCTCCGTTCTCGCCCTCACTCTGTTGACATTCCCTCCGATAGGCAACCAGTCTCTGGGTTCAGGCGTCAGGTCTTAGCCCGCACAGCGCGCGGAGATCCTCCGCGGGGCGCCCCAGCATCTCGGTCTTCGGGCGACAGGCCGGGGTGCCTGTGCGTATTGGTGTTCCCTCACCCGCCGACTACAGCGGGCAGATCGCCCGCCAGTCACGCGTTGTAAGGTTGCTGAAGTGAGCGACCACCTATTCAGGCGATGCCTCGCGAGTTTCAGAGTCCTGTCAGGATTATGGGGGTGATCGGGTGTTAGGCTGGGGGCAAGGAATCAGCCCGGTGCTCCGGCGGGGTATGGGTAACCGCCGCGAGCCTCGTGCCAGACTGGGCTGGGGTGACCGCTCAATGACATACGGAATCGCATCGTTCTCGCGGCGTCAGCTACACCGCCGTGATGGTCTGGGGAACACCCTCACTAGCGCAGCATCGCTTCACCCTGGCCTTGACCGGCGGGCGCCGTCCGCGGACCAGCGCCGCGCCTCGGGGTGGAGTTGGCCCGGGATGGGCTCCCTAGGAGTGGCCCAGCCGTTCGGGCTCATCTGGGTTCTTGCTCTTGTCGTCCTTCTTCTGCTTGGCCTTACCGGGGTGGCCCGAAGCGCGGAGCTCCCGCTTGACTACCCACCCACCACTTCCGCGCAGGGCTCGCCGTCCGGCTCCTGGACCGTGGTCGCTCCCACTGGCCGCGAGGCGGGCCAGGTGCTCTCACCCGCCGGCATCGCGCTGGACTCCCAGGGGAACCTTTTCGTTACCGACCGCGAGTACAACCGCGTGGAGCAGAGAGAGCCTTCCGGCGGCTGGTCGCTGACGGCCACCGGATGGGACCCAGACACCGGGCTGTGGCCCGGAGCACCCATGCCCCCGAAGCCAATCCCCGCTGGTCGGGTGTGGACCCCCTGGGGTGTGACGGTGGACTCCGCGGGCAACCTCTATCTCGCCGAGGCAGCCGACTGGGAACTGAGCCGCATCCAGATGAGGGATGGCCAGGGCCATTGGTCGGTACTGGCCACCTTCGGCGAGGAGCCCGGTCAGGTTGTCTATCCCACCTCGGTGGTCGTGGATGGTGCCGGGAACCTCTATGTGGCGGACTGGGGCACCAGCCGGGTGCAGGTTCGCAGCCGCGAAGGCAACTGGAGCGTGCTGGCCAGCCTGGGCACCGAGGTCGGCCTGGTTCGAGAGCCGAAGGCGTTGGCCCTTGACCGAGAAGGCAACCTCTACGTTGCCGATACCTCCAACTACCGCATTCAGAAGCGTACCCCCGCCGGCGATTGGAGCGTGGTGGCCTCCTGGGAGTCCGAGCCAGTCGACCACTACCAGCCCTGGGGCCTGGCGGTGGACGCGGCGGGCGGGCTCTACGTCTCGCTCGTCGCCCCCAACGCCAAGAGCGTGCTGCGGAGACTGGACCCCAGCGGCGCCGTGACTGACGTGGCCACGCAGGGCACGGGGCTGGGACAGGTACGTTTCCCCCAGGGGCTCGCGATCGGTACCGATGGAAGCCTGTACGTCGCGGACTGGGGCAACCAGCGAGTACAGAAGCTGATGGCCACCTCCCGCGCCTTCGCGGACGTCGATGGCAACGGCAGCGTTGGGCTGGAGGACGCCCTTCTGGTGCTCCGCTACTGCCTTGACCTGAGCTCCCTGACTCCTGACGAGATCCAGGCCGCCGACGCCAACGGCGACGGGGTCGTCTCGATAGCGGATGT
>DASXUI010000148.1:0-3234 GCA_036504955.1 Armatimonadota bacterium | reverse complement strand
CCAGACCGGCGTCTGGTCCACCGTCGCGCCGCACTGAAGTGCGCCGCTTAGGGTACTGCAAGCCCCCCGCCGGGGCTTGGGTTGTGCCCGGTGAGGGCTGGAGATCCTGTCCCCCACAGGGGCCGGGTCCACAGCGGCGAGTCGAGCACCCACCTAGCCCACGAAGGTGGGCTTGGGTTCCCCGGAGCGGCGTACTTCAGTGCGGCGCGGCTCTGGGCGCCACCGATCTCACCATCGTCTGACCGTCACACCAAGGTACTAGCCGCTGAGCCCCCCGCGGAGAGCCCATCTAGCAAGAGCCCGGCACGTATCTTGCTGCGAACTCCGCCGGCGCAACCGGCGCCCCTCTTCGGAGTACCCCATGCAGTCTCCCCGCCTTCTACTTCTGTTGTCCCTGCTGGCTGTGGCCGGCACCTGCCTCACCTCGCCCTCCTCGCTGGCCGCCTCGCCCCCCCACGCGGAGGTCGACCGGCTCTTCGCGCGGTGGAGCCGGCCGGACTCCCCTGGGTGCGCTCTGGCCGTGGTGAGGGATGGCAAGGTGGTCTACCAGCACGCCTACGGGCTGGCCAGCCTGGAGCACGAAGCCCCCATACGCACGGACACCCCCTTTGCGGTAGCCTCCTTGTCCAAGCAGTTCACCGCTTTCGCGATCCTGCTGCTGGCCCAGGAGGGCAAGCTGTCCCTCGATGACGACGTCCGCAAATACGTGCCGGAGCTCCACGACTTCGGCGCCCGGATCACCCTCCGCGACCTGCTGCACCACACCAGCGGCCTGCGCGACCAGTGGGAGCTGCTGGTTGCCGCCGGGTGGCGCCTGGAGGACGTGATCACCCAGGGCGACGTGCTGCGCCTGGCCTTCGCTCAGCGGGAGCTCAACTTCCCCCCGGGTGATAGGTACCTCTACTGCAACACGGACTACACGCTGCTCGGCCTGGTGGTGAGGCGCGTGAGCGGGGAGTCGCTGCGCGAGTTCTGCCGAGAGCGCGTCTTTGGGCCGCTGGGCATGCGCCACACCCTCTTCCGCGACGACCTGCGTGAAGTGGTGAAGGGGATGGCTCAGGCCTATCAGCCCAAGGGCACGAGCTATGAGAGCACCCCGGGGAACTGCGAGGCCGTGGGAGCCACCGGACTGGTGACCACCGTCGAGGACCTGGCCCTGTGGGAGGCCAACCTGCTGGACCCCAAGGTCGGCGGAGCGTGGGTTCGCGATGAGCTGTTCCGGCGCGGCAGGCTGGCGGGCGGCGCCGAGATCGACTACGCCTGCGGCCTCCAGCACGGGAGCTACCGAGGCCTGCCCACGCTGGGTCACGAGGGCGCGGACGCGGGCTACCGCTCCGTCTACCTGCGCTTTGCGGAGCAGCGGTTGGCGATCGTCGTGCTCGCCAACCTGAGCTCCCTCGACCCCGCACGGCTAGCTCGGAGCGTGGCCGACCTTTACCTGGCCGGCGAGCCGCGCGAGGCACCCGGGGCGCCCGCCACTGGCGTCGCCCTGGCTCGGGAGCCGGAGCCGAAGCTGCTGACGCAGGTCTGTGGTGACTATGAGCCGGAGCCGGGCGCCTTCGTCACGCTCTCGGAGCGCGGGGGGCGCCTCTGCTGCCGGCTCCCAAGCGGGGCCGTGGAGGAGGCCCAACCGATGCCCGGCGGCGAGTTCTACCTCCCGGATCGGCGGCAGACTGTCTCCTTCACGCGGGACACCGACGGCAAGGTGGAAGCGCTCAGACTCATCGGTGATGGCGGCGAGCTGGTCATGCCCCGCGTCGAGCGTTGGCATCCGACGAACGGCGACCTGAAGGAGTGCCAGGGCACCTTCTACAGCGCCGAGCTGGAGGTTCGCTACTACGTGGTGCTCCGTGACGGCGTCCTGGTGGCCGAGGGGCCCAGGACCCGCTACCCCCTAGCCCCGACCTCGCGAGACCGCTTCGGCTCTTCCCTGGGGTGGCTCACCTTCACCCGAGACGCCCAGGGGAGGGTCACCGGCATGGTCCTGGACTGCGTCCGCTCCCGCCACCTCCGCTTCACTCAGGAGGCAACCCCCACCGGGTAATCCGCGACGCCTGCCGGCAGCGCGCCAGGCTTCCGCAACCCTCGCACCCCACCCTCCTATCCCAACCGAAACCCAGCCGCCGTCCGCGGGGAATACCAGAGTGGCCGCGCCCGACGGAAGGCTTGCCGGCAGGAACGCCGGCATGGGCACCGAAGCACACAGCATCCGGCATCCCTCGTGGCCCTTGCCGCGAGCCCTGACCATAGCCGCTCCCGAAGGTCCCCGCCCACGCGCCTCCGTCAGGAGCAGCAGGAGGGCAGCTCAGGGGTAGCTTGAGGGCAGTTGGGGCGCAGGCGTCTCGCCTGCGCGGCTTCCTCCTGCGCGCCACCCCCGGCAACGCGCCGATCCAGCCCTGGTGGCTCGAACGCCCCGGATGATGGCTGGCGGCCTGCCGGCCAAGTGCTAGACAGCGTCACCACGGATAGCCTTGCTGGCCAGGGATCGAGCGCAGGCGGGAGCTCCCACCACCGAGCCACCGGCCGGTAGCAGTTCAGTCTGGGGAAGCGGGCCGCCGGCCCCACACCACAGGCATGAGTCTCTCCTCTTCGCCACACCGGAGGATCGCCATGGGTAGTGCTCTTTCGCGCGTAGTGCTGGGTGCCTTGCTGCTGGTGTTGGGCGGCGGCCGGGGAGGGTGCGCGGAGCCTCCGCTCCTGCTGCGGCAGCCCGCCGTGAATGACTCCACCATCGTCTTCTGCTACGCGGGCGATCTATGGAAGGTGGATCGCGCGGGGGGTGACGCCGTGCGCCTCACCTCCGGCGCGGGCACGGAGTCGGGGCCCTGCTTCTCGCCGGACGGCCGGACGGTGGCCTTCACGGGGGAGTACGACGGGAACGTGGACGCCTTCACGGTCCCAGTGGAGGGCGGCACGCCGCGCCGGCTCACCTACCACCCCTCCGATGACACCGTGGTCGGGTGGAACCCGAACGGCAAGAGCGTGTTGGTGCAGTCCAGCCGGAGCAGCTACGCCGGCTTCGCGCGGCTCTACTCCGTGCCCATCGAGGGCGGCTTCGCCACGGAGCTCCCGCTTCCCACGGCTCGGGAGGGGTGCTACTCGCCCGACGGTACGCACCTCGTCTACGTGCCCAACCTGAAGTGGCAGCAGGCGTGGAAGCGCTACCGGGGAGGTCAGACCTCGGCGCTGTGGATCGCGGACCTCTCTGACTCCAGCGTGGAGCGGATCCCCCGG